>CAYYMW010000029.1:0-28566 GCA_964472515.1 uncultured Verrucomicrobiota bacterium
ATGTGTATAAGAGACAGGATACCGCCCGCCCGCTCGCCCCCGTCTCCGTCCGCAGCAACCGTGACACTCTGCCCTGGGCCGCGCTCTTCGGCCTGGTGTTCACCAACAAGGTTCGCTTGGAACCCGCCGCCGAGCCCGCGTGGGTGGAGGTCACTTTCGCCGAACCCGTCACCCTGCGCACGCTGGTCCTGCCCTCGGTGCGGGACGCCACGCTCGTCCGCTACTTCGATCCCGGTGCCGCCCTCCGCGTGCAGGCCGTCACCAGCACCGGCTTGGTGGACGTGGCCCGGCGCGAACTTCCCCGCACCACGTGGCAAGAGGACCGTTCGCTTACCCTCGCCCTGCCCGAGACCACCGCCACCACCTTTCGTCTGACCTTCGAGCAAAAGACCCCGCTGGAATTGGCCTTTCTCCATCTGTACAGCGCCGCACGCGTTGACAACTGGGAGGGCCAGGCCGCCTATGTGCTGCGCAGCCTCGATCCTCACTTCGTGCCCGCTCAGGACCCCCGCGGCTTCGTTCCCCATGAGCAGATCTTCGACCTGACCGGGCAAATGGACCCGACCGGCAAGCTCTCGTGGCACGCCCCCGCCGGTTCCTGGACGGTGTTGCGCTTCGGACACGTGAATACCGGTGCGAAGAACGGCCCTGCGCCGCCGGAAGCCACCGGCTTCGAGTGCAACAAGTTCTCCCCCGCTGCGGCGGAGAAGCACTTCGCGGGCTATATCGGCCGCCTCACCAATCCCGGCGGCCCCGGCGCCGACGGCCGGCTGAAAGGGCTCCTGCTCGACAGTTGGGAGTGCCGCACCCAGACCTGGACCCCCGAAATGGAGCGCGAGTTCAAGTTGCGCTGCGGCTACGACCTGCGCCATTGGCTGCCTGCCCTGGCCGGCTATGTGGTGGAAGACCACGAGGCCAGCACCCGCTTCCTGCGGGATTGGCGCGCCACCGTCAACAGCCTCTATGTGGACGACTTCTACGGCACCATGGCCAGGCTCGGCCACGCACGCGGTTTGCAGGTGGCCTTCGAGACCGCCATGGGAGACGTGGCCCCGGGCGATATCATGGAGTACTTCCGGTACGCGGATGTGCCGATGTGCGAGTTCTGGCAACCCAACGATCCCGATTGGGGCGGCGTGGAAACCAAACCCGTCCTGCCCTGCATCTCCGCCGCCCATCTCTATGGCAAACCGCGCGTGGCTGCCGAGGCCTTTACCTCCATGGTGCTCCGCTGGGACGAACACCCCTTCTCCCTCAAGCCGTTCGCCGACCGCCATCTCGCCGACGGCCTCAACCAGCTCGTTTTTCACACCTTCACCCATAACCCCCGCCTCCAGAAACTCCCCGGCACCAGCTTCGGCACGGGCATTGGCACGCCCTTTATCCGCGGCCAGACCTGGTGGCCCCACGTGCGGCAGTTCACGGACTACCTTTCCCGCTGCCACTACCTGCTCCAGCAGGGCCAACCCGTCAGCGATGTCCTCTGGTACCTGGGCGACGAATTGGACCACAAGCCCCGCCAAGACACCCCCTTCCCGGCCGGGTACCGGTTCGATTACTGCAACACCGATGTCCTGCTGCATCGCCTGGCCGTGCGAAACGGCCGCCTGGTAACCCCTGAAGGGCTGGCCTACCGTGCCCTCTGGCTGCGCGACTGTCCCCGCCTCCTGCCTGAAACCGTTGAGCGACTCCACAGCTTGGTCAAGGCCGGCGCGTTGGTCATCGGTGATCCGCCGCACGGCTCTGCCACCCTCGCTGGCGGCGTACCCGCAGACCGGCGCTTCCAGGAGGCGGTCAGGTCGATATGGGGCGAAGGCCCGGCGGGCGAACGCAAGGTCGGCTCGGGCAAGGTCATTTGGGGAACCCCGCTGGAAACCGCCCTGGCCCGCGAAGCCATCCTGCCCGATGTGCTGGGCGAGGGAATCCGCTGGTGCCATCGCCGCTCGTCGGAGATGGACTGGTATTTCGTTACCGGTCCCCAGGGCGCGCCGCTGCGCACCGCTCCGGGCTTCCTGGCCGAGGGACAACCCGAACTCTGGGACCCCGTGGCCGGCACCGTCGAACCCGCCCCCCTGGTCCGCCGCGAAGGGCCGCGCACCTTCGTCACGCTCGACCTCCCGCCCTCCGGCTCCCGGTTCGTGGTTTTTCGCCGAAACGCCGCCAAAACCGCCGCATTGGCCCATATCAATCGCGACGGCCGCCCGGCTTGGGACACCCGTCCCGCCGCACCAGCGGAAGTCGTCTCGGCGACCTATGGCGCTCCCGCCGATGCCTCCCGCCAAGCCGACGTCAGTACTTTGGTCCGCGCCGCGCTGCAGAGCCCGACGCCGGTGGTAAGCCCCAACAACGCCTGGGCGGGCGGCGACCCCGCCTTGGGCACCGTCAAGCAACTCCGGGTGGTCCTGCGGCAGGCGGGCCGCGAAGAGGTGCGTGTCGCCTCCGAGAACGAGACTCTTTCCCTGTTGCTCGACCCGCCTCCGCCATCCTGCCGGCTGCTGACCGCTCCGCTCCGCCTGGTGGCATGGGAGCCGGGCGCCTACCAGTTGGAAATCCAAGGCGGCGCCACGCTCACCAAGACCGTCACTGCCGCCGCGAGAATGATCCAACCGGGTCCTTGGACCCTGGCTTTCCCGGAAGGCTGGGATGCTCCCGCCAGCGTGGCCTTGGACGAACTGAAGTCTTGGACCGAACTGGATTCTCCCGCCGCCAGGGCTTTTTCCGGGTCGGCCACATACACCTGCGAATTCGAGGTGCCCCAACTCAGTCCGGACGACTTCGCCGAACTCGACCTCGGCCGCGTCGCGGTGATCGCCGTGGTCACCCTGAACGATCAACGCCTCGCCACCCTTTGGGCGCCGCCCTTCCGGGTGGACCTCTCGCGGGCACTCAAACCGGGCCGCAACCGCCTCAAGGTCGAGGTCACCAACACCTGGCGCAACCGACTGGCCTACGACGCGAGCCTGCCCGAAGCCCAACGCAAGACCTGGACCATCGCCGCCCCGGGCAAGTCCGAACCCCTGCAACCCGCCGGCCTGCTTGGCCCGGTGCAAATCCGGATCGCACGTACCCTCAACCTCAATTAGTCCGCCCAGCCCACTCAACCTTACTTGCGCCATGTCTGCCTTCTGCTCCTGGTTGCCCCGCCTGCGGGGTCCTGCCGCCCGCCTAAGCCGGTCACTCGGCGCGGTGCTTGCCTTACTCGCCAGCGGATCGCTGTTGCCGGCAGCCGACGCGCCCGCCCCGCCCACCACCCCACCTGCGTTGCCGGTGCGCAAGCTCTTCGACACCCCCTTGCGCGACACCTCGATCTGCCGCGGGCCGGACGGCACTTGGTACCTCACCGGCACCGTGGAGCCATTTTGGAACTACAATCAGGGCATCTGCCTCTGGAAGTCCCCCGACCTGGTCAAGTGGGAGCCGATGGGTATGGTGTGGAAATACGGCGACAGCCCTTGGCACAAGCCCTATCTTGCCGCCAAGAAGCCGCTCTGGGCGCCGGAAGTCCACTTCCTCAAAGGCACGTTCTGGCTCACGTATAGCATGCCCGGCCATGATGGCACCGCAAAAACCTCCGGCTGCGGCCTGCTCAAAAGCACCTCCGGCAAAGCGGAAGGTCCTTACGTGGACATGCACCCCGCCGAGCGCTTGGGCGACGAAATCGACGCCTCCTTGTTCGAAGATGGTGGCACCGTCTACTTCCTCTGGCACAGCGGCAAGATCGCACCGCTCAAGCCCGATATGAGCGGCTTCGCCAAACCTTATACCTGGCTGCGGACCACCGTGCCCGATCCTGATCCCCGCCACCATTCCGGGCTCTGTGAAGGCATCTTCGGCAAGGATTCGTTCGATCACATCGGCTACGAAGGCATGTTCCTCTTCAAGGCCAACGGCCGGTACTACCTTTGCGGCTCCGAGGTCATCGACGGCCGCTATAGCTGCATGGTCACCACCTCCACCAACTTGTTTGGCCCTTACGGCGCACGCTACGAAGCCATCCCCCATGGCGGGCACAACATGGTCTTTCGCGATCCCCAGGGCCAGTGGTGGTCCACCTTCTTCGGCAGCGACAAAGGCGCTCCCTGGGAGGAACGCCCCGGCCTAATCCCCGTCTCCTTCGATACGAACGGACGGTTGCAGCCCAAGCAGCCCTGAGTCGCGACAATCAACGCGCCGATCCGGCCCGGCTATTTGTCCTCTCAACGCTGACTGGGTTGCAGATGGTCGAGTTCCGTATAGTACTCGCGCACACAATCGGGACAAAGCCCGTGCGTGAAGATCACCCCGGAATGCTCGCGGAAGTACTTCTCCAGCCGGCTCCAATACCCGTGGTCATCCCGCACCTTGTGACACCGGGAACAGATGGGGAGCATTTCCTGAAGTCGGCGCAATTCCTCCTTGCGAGCCTGCTCCAAAGCCGCCTGCGCCTCGATCCGCTCGGTCACATCCACGCAACTGCCGATGTAGCCCGCAAACTGACCCTGATCGTCCCAAAACGGCCCACCCCGATCGAGAATCCACCGATAGACCCCATCGTGCCGCCGCAGGCGGTACTCCATCTCGAACGACCGGCGCTGCTTGAAGGACGTCTGGTAGATCTCCAGGCAACGGTCAAAATCATCCGCATGCACCCCCTCGGCCCAGCCATTGCCCACCTCCTGATCCAACGTTCGGCCGGTAAACTCCAACCAGCGGTGGTTGAAGTAGTCGCAGCCCATGCTCAGGTCGGCCCGCCAGATCAGAATCGGGGATTGCTCCACCAACTGGCGGTATTCGTCAAATGTAAGGTCGACCGGTTGATGCATGGCACGCTGGATGGTTGGCTCACTCTGGTAAACGTCCCGCACGCTTCGCGATGCTACGGAGGACTATCGGCAGGAACAACGGCATCCTGAGTGGCGGTTTTTGCTGACGGCCTTGTCAGGATTTTGCGGTCACCAGACACCTCCTTTCGTCCCTACTCCGCTGCCGGGGCTCCCTTACCGGCGCAAGAGCGCCTTGCCGGGCATTCATCGTCCGGGAGGCTCGATTTGGCAGTGGCCCGCTATGACGCTATTATGAGTCATTTAAGTCACGCTCATTTATGGCTCCATCAATGCGATCACCGATCTCGCATGTCCTCCTCCTGGCTTCTGTCAGCCTGCTCCAGCAAACCTCACTCCTCAGGGCGCATGAAGTGGGCGCCGATCACCAGCACGGCACCGGCCTGACGGCCGTCCCCCTGCCGTTCCTCGTCGAGTCCAAGGGGCCCGTTCGCCCGCCACCTTCAGTCACAGCTCCCGTGAGCGGCCAAGGCTTCTGGACCTTCACCGCCGCTGCAAACCTGTGTCCGGTCCCCGAGGCCGCGCAATCCCATGTCAAGGATGCCCACGGAACCCTCGTGGTCGACACGGAAAGGGACGTGCTCTTCTGGGGTTTGGGCAAGGTGGGCTGGATCGCATACCGCCATCGCCTGACCCAGGCGGAGGTTATTCAGGGCGACCCGGTCTTCAGTCACGGCAACCTCCATGGGGCGGATCTGCTGCCGCGCAAGGGTAAGCTGCCCCTGGTGGCCGTCGCCGACAACGTGGACGGGGCAGTGTATCTTTCGGATACCTCCTTCGCCTCAGCGCAACAGTTGGGCTGGCCGCAGAATAGTCCCTACCAGAACCAAGGCCAGTTTCATCCGACCGACGTGGCCTTCGCCCAGCCGGGAGAAATCTACGTTACCGATGGCTACGGCAAAGCCTATTTCATGCCTCTGAAAACCGCTCCCCTTGCTTACGCGGGTGAGTATTTCGGCGGCAAGGCCATCTCCCAGACGCCCCACGGCATCACGTACGATGCGACTTCCAAATCCCTCCTGCTCTCCGCGCGTCCCGAGGGACAGATCCGGCGTTGGTCGACACGTCTGAAGGGATGGGAGGAGACCCTGGGCCTTCCCGCCGGAACCACCGTCTGCGACGTTGACCTCTGGGGTGACTACGCGCTCGCCCCCTGTCTGGATGGCCCCGGAAACACGCCCGGCCCTATCCACATCGTCAACTTGAAGAAACGTGCCATCGTGAGCACGATCCGCCCGAAGACCGAGCTTGGCTTCACCGAAGCCCAGCACATCCATGATGCGTGCTGGTACGTCGTCGGGAAAGGCCGCCAACGCGAGGTCTACGTCGTCTTTACCTACTGGAACCCGGGCGGCATCGGGGCGCTGCGGCTGGCGAGGCACCAAGACTGACGCCCGGGATTGGGCGGGCGACACCGCTCGATGGGGGCCGGGTCTGCGGGCGGCAGACAATCCGCAATCCGGACCATACCTTTCGAGGTTTGAGCCAGCACATCCTCCGGTTTCACCCAGTTGCCCGAGCCAAGCCAGCCGGGGTGCTGCGAGGTATTGGTACGACCAGCCGCAGCCGGAAATCCGGGCACTGCTTCGCTGAAGCCGTTGCTCCACCACTGGCGAGGCCGATCAGCGAACCTCGACAGATACTCCTCTCTCCCCCGGGTCTGACCCCTACGGCAGCAGGAACGGTCCCACCACGGTCATCCATAGCAGCACCCCCAGGCCGCCACCGATCCCAGCCGACACGAATGGCAGAATTCGCTGTCCTGGCGGATGGAGGCGCATCGTGGCCAGAATGGCGGCCATCGCCAGCAACACCGCGACTGCCGGAAGCAGCCAGATCGGCCAGCCAAGCGTCTGCGATGCGTACACCTCATCCCGCGGCTCCATCTGTCCGGGCCGGCTCAGCAACACCTCAGCCCACCGCGCGGCGTTCAGTGCCAGGGTGGTGGCCAGCCAGTCGGCCAAGGTCGGCTCCGCCTCGCGCCGATGCCCTCGCAGGGCGTAGAGCCACCCGAGTCCGATGATCGCCAGGACCGCGTTGACCAGCGGCCCAGCCCCGCTGTGAAGCAGGGCGGTCGTCACGGTGTCCTTCTCCCGCGGGATCGTCATTTCCACGACGGCATAGTGGAGGACCGGCTTGAACCCCAAGTACGCCCCCGCCGCGTAATGCCCTACCTCGTGCAGCAGAATAAATAGCGGAAACGCGACGAACGCGAACCAGAAGGGGACCCCATACTCGCGCAACGTTTTCATCGGCCTGTTACCGCATCGTGAGCCGCCCCGGCAAGCCCGCATGGGCAACCTCCAAACGAAGTGACCCACTGGCGGGCGCGCTCGACCCAAAACCCGTTGGGGTGACCCTCCTCACTTGCGGCCCACTGACTCGGTGACGAGGCTGAACACACACTGCGCCGCAGGAAGGGCGCACAAGACCAACCCCGCTACCGCCGGCCAGCGCGGCCGCTCCTTCCTGACCAGGCCGGCGATGCCCGCGCCAAGCCCGGTGAGCCACAGGGCGTAAGCTCCAAGCCAAACGACGGTCCACCCCGACACCGCACTGCCGCCGCCAGAAACTGCCGCTGCCACGACAGTGGCAACAATGTCCCCAATGAAATCATCCATCCGTAGCAGACAGGTACCAAACAACCCGGCGGCCACCCAAAAGCAACCGAAAGAGATTTTGCCATAGGTCGCCTTTCGCTGCTCAGGCGGTGTCTGTGTCGGTTCATTCATAACGTACCTTTGTCGAACGTGTCAGCCGGAGACCAGTGCCCCCGTCCTCACTCCAGTACCTGGATCTGTTCCAATACCCGGCTGTCCTTCCCGCTGGAGGAGGTCCACAACATCGTGAAGCCGGTCGTGAACAGCAGCCACGTGACCGCAAAAATCAGGATGGTAAACGTCGAACGATTGAAGCCAGCCGCCAGCACCGAGCGAGCCGGATTGTTCGGATCGTACCGCACTTGCACCCGCGTCGCCCGCTGCAACTTCTCGTGAATGGCCCGGTGCTCCGCGCCGGCGCTGCTGGCCGCATACCCGAACGCCACCCGGTTGCCTTCGTACTCCCGCCCGTCCACGCCGTAGTGGTACCGCACGATCACCTCCCAAGTCGTGCCGTCGCTGTCCGAATGCTCCTGCAACCGGCACTCGGACAACCCCGCCTCCGCCATCGGCCACGCCAGCGCCTGCCGCCCGCGATAAAGCGACGTCAGCCCCCAGCCGAGCAAACCGAAACCGATGAGGAAGAACACGCTGATGAAGAGAGTGAAACCCACACGATTCATGTGATGAGGTTTTCCGTGCCGTCCGCCAACCGCTCACCCGGCCCGCCCCTGCGCCGCCAAAACCAGTCCCAAGCCTTAACGCGAAAGGCGCGGGCGATCTATTCAGCATTCTTACGCCCCGTCCCCGCGAAAAACAAGTCTCAACGGCAACCTCGATGGCCCGGGCACGCCCACCCAACCACGCTCACCGGGCTGTCCGCCGCCGGTTGATCGTGCGCCGTCCCTCTACGCGCAGTGAGGCTTAGGGGGCGTCAACGAATAAGCTTTACGGCTATGCCGATGGGATTGAGGCGGCGGGCGAGGCGCGAGCGAGGCGCATCCCCGTAGCGGGCTGTAACGAGCGAGTAACGACGCCGGCCGCCGCAAGACCGAGGCAGAGTGGAAATGTTATTCTTTGACGGCCCCTTATCCTTGGGCGATTACCGGGCCGGACGCCTCCGGTTCGTCCGTTCCCTTCACCCACCGCTCCGGCAGCAGAACACCCGCCTGATTTGTCGCTTGGAAAACGGGCTGGCCGACGGGGAGTAATCGAGGGGTACCCAGTGCGAAGTCTAATACCTGTGAAGTGGCGACCCTAACGGGATTCGAACCCGTGTTACTGCCGTGAAAGGGCAGTGTCCTAGGCCACTAGACGATAGGGTCGTCAAGGGCGAATCAGCGTAGCGGGCGAGTCCGGTTTGTCACGCAAAATCGAAAGCAAAATCATCGGAGTTGGCCGCTCCCAACGGGCCAAAGACCTTGGCTCGGGCCAAACCGGGCCGAATGCGGGTGCGGCAGACCCATTTCCGGCTCAACCGGCCCGTTTTAGCGCCCGGCGTCCGGCGAACTGGAGCCTCCCCGAAATGAGATCGTCCAGCGCGGCGGGGTATAAAGCATGCTCGACCACCTGAATCCGCTGGTGAAGTGACGCCGGGGTGTCGGTGTCCAGCACCGGCACGGTGGCCTGCCCGAGAATCGGACCGGAGTCGACCCCGGCATCCACCAAGTGGACCGTTACGCCCGTGTGCTTAACCCCGTACTCAAGCGCCTGCCGCCATGCTTCCAGGCCGGGAAACGCGGGCAGCAGGGAAGGGTGGATGTTGACCACCCGGCCGGCGAACGCCCCCAGCAGCCCGGCTTTGAGAATGCGCATGAAGCCTGCCAGCACGATGTACTCCACCCCGGCCTCCCTCAACGCCTGCACATAGGACTCTTCGCCTTCCCCCTCCAGCTTGGTTTTGAACTTGCCCGGCGCCAGGTAGCGCGCGGGGATGCCCCGTTCCGTGGCGCGGGCCAGGATGCCTGCGTCAGGCACATCGCTTAAGACCAACGCCACTTCGGCCTTGAGCCTGCCGTCGGCGCAGGCCTCGGCGATGGCGACGAAATTGGACCCCTTGCCGGAGCCGAGCACACCAAGTCGAACGGTCATATCGATTTCAGATGGCTCCTTCTAGCAGAGCCGTGGTTGGCGGGGCAAAGCTAATCGCCCGGGAGTCGGGGGGCTTGGCCGGTCTCAGGAAGTGTGGGAGCCCTTGGGTGCTCAGTCTGCCGACCGCCAGTCCAGCAGTCTCAGTTGAACGGTCGTGCGGCCATTGAACTCGTTGATCTGGGGTGCCGCCGCGAGGTCGAAACGGCCGTCGGGAGCCGGCTTGCCCGCGCCTCCCCACCAGACCACCTCCGCCCGCCGACGACCGTCCGTAACCCACAACTTGACGTGCTGGCCGGTCTGCCCGAGCGGCTGCGGCGGGCGGGCCAGCGTCAGCCGGCCGAGTTGCACCTGCACGGCCGGGTTGGCCTGCCCCAGGGGGTGCAGCCGCTCCAACTCGCGCAAGGCGTCCAACGGGATCTCTTCAAGGCTGACTTCGGCGTCCAGCCGCAGCACCGGTTGCAGTTGGTCTGGAGTCAGGGCTGTGGCGGCGAGTTCATTGAGCCGGGCGCGCAAGGCGTCCACGCGTTCCGGGCGGATGGCCAACCCTGCCGCCATGGAGTGGCCACCGTGGCGGACCAGGAGATCGGCGCACTGCTCCAGCGCGGCGGCCAGATCGAACCCTTCGATGCTGCGGCCCGAGCCGCGCCAAATCTCTCCGTCACCCCCGAGGATGAGCGTGGGACGATGAAACTCGTGCACGACCCGCGAGGCGACGATCCCCACCACTCCGATATGCCACGAGGCGTCCCCTTCGACGATGGCCGTATCGCGTGATTCGTCGAAGCGTCCCCGCAGGTCCTTGATGATGCGCTCCGCCATGGCTCGTTCGACTTGCTGGCGCTCCCGGTTCCGGGTGTCGAGGGCGCGGGCGAGGGACTGGGCGCGGGTCGCATCCTGCGTGAGCAGCAACTCCAGGGCATCGGAGGCGTGTTCCATCCGGCCGGCGGCGTTAAGCCGGGGAGCGAGTTGGTAACCCACCTCCCAGGAACTGGTCCGGCTGCCGCCTTGGGCCACCTGGGTCAAGGCTTGAAGGCCGGGGCGGGCCGTGGCGCAAATGCGTTCCAGGCCCCGGCTGACCAGGATGCGGTTTTCGCCGCTCAGGGGCACCACATCCGCCACGGTCCCCAAGGCCACCAGATCGAGGTAGCGGCGCAGGTCCACCTGGTCAGCGCCCGGCAGGCCGTGCGCGCGCGCCTGTTTGAGAAAGCCGTGGGCCAGCTTGAACGCCAGGCCGGCGGAACAGAGATGGCGCAGGCCCCACGGGTCCCGGCTGAGCAGTTGGGGGTTGACCAGGGCGAGCGGTTCGGGCGGGGGCGTCGAGACCTGATGGTGATCCAGCACCAGCACCTCCGTTCCCTGCTGGCGCAGCCAGGCGATGGGTTCGACCGAGGTCGAACCGCAATCCACCGCCAGGAGCACGGAACAAGGGTGCTTCGCCACGCAGTTGGCCGCCGATTCGGCGGTCAGACCGTAGCCCTCGGCAATCCGGTCGGGCAGGTAACTGTGGACCTGCCAGCCCAGTTCCGCGAAGAAGGAGACCAAGAGGGCGGTGGCGCTGATGCCGTCGACGTCGTAGTCACCGAAGATGACCAACCGCTCGCGCTGCTGGTGGGCGAGTCTCAACCGCTCGACCGCCAGGGTGAGGTTGGGGAGCAGGAAGGGGTCCGAAAGTTGGCGGAGGCGGGGAGCGAGGAAATCGGTGGCGGCCTCGAGCGTGCGAATCCCCCGGTTGTGCAGGCACCGCGCCAGCAACGGCGAGACCTTCAGTTCCGCCGCGAGGAAGGCCACTTCTCCCGGCGGCGCCGGCGCGATGGTCCAGCGGTACTTCACACGGGCGCCAGCCAGCCGCAATCGCCGGCGGCAAAGACCTTGAGGAGGATCCCTCGGATCACCTCCCACCACGCGATCAGGTAGGCCACGGTGAGGGCGGCCACGAGATACCCGGCCACGGTGACCCACCCATCCTCTTCCATGGCACCCAGGGCCACGAGGAAGATCGCCCAGCCGGGTAGAGTGTTGCTCAGCGGGATGACGGGAGGAATGGGCAGTGCGAGGATGAACCCCATGAACAACACGAGCAGGCCGTGGACGGTTTGGGTGGCCGGCCAACCCAGCCAGAAATGGTGCCGCTTGGCGACCCAGCGCTCGATCCAGCCGAGGATGCGCGCGCATTGGCCGAAGACTTTGCGGTAGCCGCCGTGCAAGGGGCGCTGGCCGGCCCAGTCCGGCAGCACGGGCGGACGGTGCAACGCCATGCGATACCCTAACGCCATGAAGACCAGCCCCACCACATTGCTGACCCCGGGGATGGTGACGGGCGTCAGAAACGGCAGGCACAGCAGCACGATCAGGAGCAGGAGGCCGCGCCCCTCAGTCCGGACGAGCATCTGGTTGAGCGTCAGTCCTTCCGCCGAGTCGGCGTCGGCGAGCAGGCTGCGGAGCCGCTGGGACAGGGGGAGAGGTACGCCGCCGTCAGGGTGATCCGGAGCGGAGTTGGAGCAGGGGGCATTCACGGATGCGATCCGTCGGCCGGGTCTCCGGGGTGCGCGGGCTTGTCTTCCCGTCGGGCCGCCACCACCGAGAGGGCGATCGCCCCGAGGATGATGCCGGCCACGATGCCGAGGGAAATCCCGATCGGGATCTTCCAATACTCGACGATCAGCATCTTGAAGCCGATGAAGGCCAGCACCAGCGCCAAGCCATACTTGAGATACCGGAAATAGCCGATGGCTCCGGCCAGAACGAAATAGAGCGAACGCAACCCTAGGATGGCGAAGACGTTGGAGGTGAACACGATGAACGTGTCGGTAGTGACTGCGAAAATGGCGGGGATGGAGTCCAGGGCGAAAACCAAGTCGGTGGTTTCCACCATGAGGAGCACCAACGCCATCGGGGTGAGCATGCGGCGCCCGTTTTCGATCACCACGAAATGCTGCCCCTCGTAGTTCGAGACCACCGGAAAGTACCTGCGCGCAAGTTTTAGGACGGGGTTGTTCTCCGGGTTCACGTCATCGTCCTCCGCGACCAGCATCTTGATGCCCGTGATGATCAGGAAGACCCCGAATACATAAAGCGTCCAGTGATAGGCTTGTATCATCTCGGCGCCCAGCCAGATCATCAGACCACGCATGACTAGCGCCCCGAGGATGCCCCAGAAGAGCACGCGATGCTGATACTGCGGGGGCACCTTGAAGTAGCCGAAGATGACCGCGATGACGAACACGTTGTCCATCGAGAGGGACAACTCGATCAAGTAGCCGGTGACGAACTCAAGCGCCTCCTCCCCGCCCCGCATGGAGCGCAGCCCCAAGGCGAAGAGCATCGCCACCGCAAACCAGATCGCCGTCCAACCCAGCGCCTCACGAAAGCTGACTACGTGGGCCTTCCGGTGGAAGACCCCCAAGTCCAGGGCGAGGAAGAACAGGATGGCCAGGATGAACCCCACCCAGTGCCACCATTGGATTTCGATGACCCCAAGCATGATCGAAGCAATGTAAGCCGCAGGCCCAGAAGTGCAACCGGGAAGGTGACACCGGGCGGATGGGCACCCCCCGATCCGGCAGGCATCGGGCGGAATCCGATGCCTGCATCGACGACCTATCCGGCTTCGTCACCCGCCTGCGGGGCGTCGCGCCGGCGAAGAGACGGAAACCTAGGCCTTGGCGGCGGCCTTCACGGAGTTGGGATTGTCCACCTCGGCCTCGATGTTGGTGGTCGCCCCGCCCATCTTGGGCCGTTCGCCCTTGTGCCACCAGAGCACCAGCGCGCTGGCAATGTAGACGCTCGAGTACGTGCCGGTGAGAATGCCCGCCAGGAAGCAGAAGGAGAAGTCGTTCACCACCCCGCCCCCGAAGATGAACAGCGCCAGCGTGGCCAGGAAGACGGTGCCCGACGTGATGATCGTTCGACTCAGGGTCTGGTTCAGCGCCTTGTTCATCACCTCGGTGAAGGTGCCGCGAATGCCCAATTTCAAATCCTCGCGGATACGGTCGAAGATCACGATGGTGTCGTTGATCGAGAAACCGATGATGGTCAAGAGCGCGGCGACGATCGGCGCGCTCAGCTCGCGCCCCGAGAGGAAGAACAGCCCCAACGTCATGAGGATGTCGTGGACGATAGCCACGACGGCGCCCACCGCGAAGGAGAACTCATAGCGAAACGCGACGTAGACCAGAATGCCGAACAGAGCCAGCAACCCGGCCACCAAGGCCGACTTCTGAATCTCGCGTCCCACCACCGCTCCAACCCGGTCGAGAGAAACACGCTCGAACTTGGATTCGGGGTACTTCGCTTTCAGAGCGGCTTCGACCTTCCCGCCGGTGCCTTCCGCCGTGGTGACTTGCAGCGTCTCCCGGTTGCTGGCGATGTCGCGCTGGTACTGGATCGAAGAATCGCCAATCTTGAGGTCGGCGACGGTCGAGCGGATGCCTTCCACCTCAACCTTCCTTTCGAACCGCAACCCCAAGCTGTCGCCCCCGCGGAACTCCACGCCCAGCGCGTCGCTCCCCCGCATGATCCCCCACACATTGCCGATGAGAATGATCGACCAGGAAGCCGCAAACGCGATCTTGGCGTACTTCATGAAATTGAAGGAGCCGCGCACGAGATGCAGCATGGGCAAGTTCCGAATCAGGTTCTTCTCCAGGAGGAAGTCGAAGATCATCCGGGTGACGACCAATGCCGTGAACATGCTGACACTGATGCCGATGGTCAGCGTGACGCCAAACCCCTTGACTGGGCCGGTCCCCATGTAGATCAGAATGACGGAGGAGATCAACGTGGTCAGGTTGGAGTCGAAAATGGTGCCGAAGGCCTTGTCGTACCCGGCCGCCACGGCACCCCGGATCGACTTGCCGGCCGCGAGTTCCTCACGGATACGCTCGTAGATGAGCACGTTCGCATCGACCGCCATGCCGATCGTGAGCACGATACCGGCGATGCCGGGCAGGGTGAGGGTCGTCCCCACCGAGCACATGACCCCGATCAGAATGACGATGTTCAGCATCAGGGCCAGGTTGGCGACGACTCCCGCGAGCATGTAGTAGACCAGCATGAACACGGCTACGGCCACCGTGCCAATGACGGCCGCCTTGAAGCCGCTTTGCACCGAGTCGCGCCCGAGCGAGGGATCGACGCTGCTTTCCTGCTCGATATGAACAGGGGCTTGGAGCGGGTTTTGAAGCACGTTGGCCAGTTCATAGGCCTCCGCGAGGTCGAAACCGCCGGAGATCTCGCAATTGCCGCCCAAGATGGGTTCGTTGATATTCGGCGCGGAGTAGAGTTCGCCATCGAGCACGATCGCCAGTTGGCGTCCCACGTTTTCGCGGGTGATGTCGCCGAACATCTTGGCGCCATCGTTATTGAACTTGAGGCTGATCTTGGGCGCGCCGCTCACGGGGTCCGGGAAGACGCCCGAGCGTTCCACGTAGCTGCCGGTCAGGCCTTTCTCGGCCCCCTTCTTGACCAAGTAGGCGCGCTGCCGCTCCTGCCCCTTGCGTTTGCTCTTCTCGATCAGCAGTTCATAGCCAGGCTCGACAATCTCCTGCTGGACCAGCAGGGCGCTTTCCGGATGCACCACCCGGAACTCCAGGAACGCGGTCTTCTCGAGCGTGGCCCGGGCCGATTCCTTGTCGGCTTCGGACAAACCGGGGAGCTGGATCAGGATGCGGTTCTCGCCTTGGGGCAGGATGACCGGCTCGGCCACGCCGAAGCGGTCCACGCGCTTGCGGAGCACCTCGATGGCCTGGGCAACGGCTCGCGACTTGTCGGCCGATTGGGCGAGCTTCGTGGTCTCAAGCGAAACCAACAGCGACGTGCCGCCTTGAATGTCCAAGCCGAACTTCAGCTTGCCAGCGGCCTTCCGCTGGATGGCATGCACGATGGCCCGGTTGCGTTCCCCCATCTCCTGCTCGGGGTCCTCCACCAAGCTGGGGAAATAGCGGGCGATGTCGTTCGTGCCGATCGCCACGATAAGGTTCTGGAAGGCCTTGTTGGGGTTTTCCTTCTGGTAAGCCAGCGCCTGATTCACGATGGCCGTGAAGTTGGTGTCGGAGGTCTCGGCCTGCTCCTGGAAGGTGGCGATCAAGTCGCGCGGGGTGGGCGGGTACAGCGAGTGTACGGCCCACGCCAGGATGAACAAGGTGGCCAGGAGGCGGTAGAAGTTGCGTCGGTTCATGGGTTCGTAGATCAGGCTGAGGGCTGGCTGTCCGTCCGTTCGGTGATGTCCGTGACGGCACTCTTGAGCACTTCGAGCTTGGCGTCGGCCGAGCGCAAGGTGACGGTCTTCTCCTTGACGCTGACGACCACCGCGACCAAACCGCCGGCGGCGATGACCTTGTCACCGGCCTTGAGCGATTTCATCAGTTTCTCGTGCTCCTTCTGCTTTTTCTGCTGCGGCCTGAAAATGGCAAAATAGAACATGAAGCCCATGATCGCGAGCATCCCCACCAGTTGGAGGGTTTGCGCCCGCGGATCCGGGGCGGTGGCCTGCGCCAGCATTACCGATACAGCAATCCCATTCATTTATCGCCTATTAAGAGCCGAACAATCTAGGGATGCCAACGCAATTGGCAAGCCTACTTTGTGGCCGAGCCCGGGTCTCCTCTCCCTGCGCCGCTCCCGGCCTGACCTCACTCCCGGCCGGACCCGCCGGCTTGGACGATCATCCCGCACGGGGCGGTTCCTCCAAGTCGATATCGCCGGACTCGATCAGCGCCAAGCGCTTGCGCGCCTTTTCGGCCGCCCCCGTGTTGGGGTACTCCGCCTCGATCCGGCGCAGCAGATCGGCCGCCTGGTCTTCCTTGTGGAGGCGGTAGTAGAGGTTGCAGAGGTGGATCGCCGCCCAGCCCCAACTCTCGTCGGGCAGTTTCTTCGTCAAGACCTCCTCGTACTCCAGCGCCGCCGCCAGGGGGTTGTTCAAGTCCTTCTCGTAAATCTCGGCGATGCGCAGCGCCACGTGCTGTTCGCGGGGATTGCGCTTCAAATAGTCCCGCATGAGCCGGACGGCCTCCAGATGGTCGCCGTTGGCCCAGGTCTGCTCCGCCTGCTCGTAGTCCGGGTCGACCACCCCTTCGCCCTCCTCGTTGTAGAGGGCCTTGTGCGCTCGCACCGAGAAGTAATGGGAAACGTCATGCGCCAGCAGGAGCGCCAGGCCGATCACGCCCGCCAGCACGCCGAAGCCATAGACTCCCACTCCTACCCCGCGTTTGGCCGGCGGCTTGGCCGCGGGCTCGGGGCGCTTGGCCGGCGCGGCGGCGTTGGTTGCGGTGAGATTGGTGCTCGCGGGCGGATTGGTGTCGGCTGCCGTTTCCGCCGCCACCGCGTTGGTCGCGGCATTGGAGAGCGCGTCGACGGCGTCGAAGCGGTGTTCCGCGCGGGCCATCTTCTCGGAATACGCAGCGAAGAACCGCTGGCCGCAAACGACGGCGGTCACGGCGAACACCACGTACAACGCTATCTTCAGAATCGGATTCATGCGATTCGTCGCGCCCCACGCTAGGGGAATCCGCCAGCGAGGAAAAGGGTTTTCGCTTGAGCCCCGGCCCCGGCCTGGGGTTCAGATCGGCTCCGCTTTCTCCATCGGGCCGCGGGTGACGCCCAGTCGATGGCGCAGTTTTAAGTCCCGCCAGACCTCCGGTCCCGTTATCTCGCCGCGCAAGAGCGCTTGGTACCGTTGCAGGGTGCGGACCACCGTCGCGGGCGTTTCCTGCACGAACTCCACGCGGAAGACCCTCGCGCCCAACGCGATGAAACGGCTCACGTACTCCGCGCCGGTTTGCGCCAGCGCGTTGAAAACCGTGTTGCGGCAGCCAGCGTCGACCCGCACCGGATGCTCCGCGCCCACCCGGTCGCGCAGGCGCACCGAGTGCCGGTCGCAAGGCCGGCCACAGTTGGTGTAGTCGGTTCCCTTGGAAAGGAAGGCGCAGAAGACGCAATGCTCCATGTGAAACATCGCCACGCGTTGGTGGATGATGACCTCGAACCACGCGGGAGGCGCGGAGGTGAGCAGCGCCTCCATTTGGACGCTGTTCAGGTCGCAGGAGGCGCAGACCCGCTCAGCACCATGGTGTTCGATGAACAGCCGTGCGGACGCGGCGTTGGCCACGTTGAAGCTGAAGTCGGTCACGATCCGACTCCCCGCCAGGGCAGCGAGATCGTCGTAATTGCGGGCCAGGTACCCGTCTGGCTCGGCGGAACGCACCTGTTTAAGCACCCACCCCTCGCCGGGCTTGGTGATCCGGGGCGGGGCGAGGTAGATGCCAGGGAGGCGCGCAGCGCCCGGGGCGGAAACCGCGCCAGGGACCGCTTTCCGGAAAGCCACGACGGCCTCCCGGTACCGCTTGGGATCCTCGAAATCGCAGTAGACGGTCTGGAAGCCGGCGTCCAGGACGGCCTGCAATTGCGCTTGGTCGCGGACGAGCGGTACCAGGAGCGGATGGTCCGAAGCCGACCCCGCAGCCCGTGGTTCAGGTGCCGGGGGCTGGACCTGGCTCACCGATGTCTGCCAGCTCAAGGGGCGGCGCCGCAATTCCTGCAATCGGTTGACCGCCTCGCGTCGCAACCGGTTTAACTCGCTCATGGGCAGCATGACCTGGCCTGCCAGACTCACGTGCAGCTCGCCAAGGCGGAACGGGGTGCCTCCCAACCGGCCCAACTGCTCCGCCAACCGTGACTGGGACAGCGGTTGGTTCTGCGCCGCTTGGAGGGGCTGCGTGGAAGCGACCTGCACCGAGTGGCCGGCGCCGTCGTCCCAGACCGTGGTCATGGGCTCGCCTTCCCGGCCGCTGACCGAGACGGAGATCGGGCGTTGGTAGCGGATCTGCTCCCCTTCGAACGACTGACGCCAGTGCCGCTCCAACTCAGGATCGCTGGTCTTCCACACGCGATCCCCAGGCTTGATGCGGCTGAAGTCAAGGTCACCCCGGCCGAAGCCCAGCGTGGCCTCCTTGGTGCCGGGGTTCGAATCCACCGAATAAACCCGCCCGCCTTCCTCGTCCTCGTCCGGGTGTCCCGCGTCGAAGACGATGCCGTCCCCGGGTTTGAGCGGAGCCAACAACTGGACCCGCACCGTGTCGCGCATCACCCGGCTGACGGTGCCCAGGAACACCCCTCGCTTCTTGGGAAAGCGCCCGTGAACCAACGCCTGGTTGTTCACTCCCTCAAGCCACCCGGTGTAAAGCCCCCGCGAGAAGGCCATCTCCAGTTCGTACCGGTGAGGCGCCGCATCGATGCGCGGCCAGGACTCCGGCGGGGCAGGGGGGGGCGAGGCCAATGCCGCCTCGATCTGGCTCAAGGCTTGGCGGTAAACCCGGGTGATGTTGGCGACGTACTCCGGTGCCTTCAGGCGGCCCTCGATCTTGAGCGACCTCACTCCCAGGCGCGCCAACTCGGGCACCAACTCCAACCCGAGGAGATCCTGCGGACTGAGCAGGTAGCGGCGATCTCCGAGATCCAGCGGCTCGCCGTCCACGATCATCGTGTAGGGCATGCGGCAGGCCTGGGCGCACTCGCCCCGGTTGGCGGAACGTCCGCCCAGCGATTCGCTGGTGAGGCACTGGCCGGAGTAGGCCACGCAGAGCGCTCCATGCACGAAAATCTCCAACGGCAGGGCGTCGGCGGGATCACCCGCCGCCAGTTCGGCCTGGATGCGCTCGATGTCCTTGAGCGAGCACTCGCGGGCCAACACCACCCGCTGGCAGCCCAGCCGGCGCGCAAACCGCACGCCGGCCGCGCTGGAGATCGACATCTGCGTCGAGGCGTGGATCGGGAAGTCCGGCGACAGCTCCCGGATCATCCGGCACACGCCCACATCCTGGATGATGGCGGCGTCAACGCCCGCCCTGACCAGGTTCCGGACCATGTCCTCCGCTTCCGCCCATTCTTCCGGGAACACCAGCGTATTGAAGGAAACGTACCCGCGCACGCCCCGGGTGTGCAGGTATTCCATGAACCGGGGCAGGTCCGCTTCCGTGAAGTTCTGCGCCCGCATGCGGGCGTTGAAGCGATCCAGCCCAAAGTAGATGGCGTCGGCGCCGTTCTCGACCGCGGCCCGGGCGCACTCCCAGTCGCCCGCAGGCGCGAGCAATTCGGGCATCGGAAGGGCCGCGGGCGCTGCTTTCCCGGCTTCCACGGTGGGTGGAATCGAGACTGGCGTTGGAGTGGAGCCCTGCATGGGCGGCGGAAATCAGCCTACTTGGCGTTCAGACCGACCGCGTCGTCGATCCGCCGCAGACCCTCGGTGGTCAGTTTTTGCTGAAGGCCCTGCACGATGGTCCGCACCGTGCCCGGTCCTTCATAGACGAAGCCCGTGTAGACCTGCACCAGGCAGGCCCCGGCCGTGATCTTCTCCCAGGCGTCCTCGGCGGTGAAAATTCCGCCCACGCCGATGATGGGAATCCGGCCCTGCGATTGCCGGTAGAGGTGCCGGATGACTTCCGTGCTGCGGGCTCGGAGCGGGCGCCCGCTGAGCCCGCCCGTCTCCTGGTACACCTTCGCCACCTCCGGGCGCGTCGTTTCCGGTCGGGAGATGGTGGTGTTCGTGGCCACGATCCCGGCCAGCCGCCGGGGGGCCACCAATTCGAGAATCTCGTCCATCGCCTCGAACGTCAGGTCCGGGGCCACTTTGACGAGGATCGGTTTGCCGACGGCCTCTTCGTTGGCCGCCGGCTTGCCGTTGTCCGGGGTTCGGCTGCCGGATTCCAGCCGGGCTTGCCGCGTGTTGACCTCCTGCAAGGCGGCGAGGATCTCGTCCAGGGCGCGCCGGTCCTGAAGGGCCCGGAGGTTGGGAGTATTGGGCGAGCTGACGTTGACGACGAAGAAATCCACGTGCGACCACAGGTGCCGGAACGTGGCGGCGTAATCCTCGGCGGCCTTTTCGAGCGGCGCGATCTTGGACTTGCCCAGGTTGATCCCCACCGGATGGCGCGGCCAGCGGCCGGCCGCCCGCCAGGCGGCCAGCCGGTCGGCAAACACCAACGCGCCGCGGTTGTTGAACCCCATGCGGTTGACGATGCCCTCCTCCGGGATGGCCCGGAAGACCCGCGGTTTGGGGTTGCCCGGTTGCGCCTGCCAGGTCACCGCCCCCAACTCGCTGAAGCCGAAACCCAGGTCCGGCCACAGCGGGACCGCCGCCGCGTCCTTGTCCATCCCGGCGGCGAGCCCCACCGGGTTGGGGAAGGTGAGACCAAAGCGGCGCACCGGCAGCTCGGGGGCCGCGTAGAAGGCGCGGCAGAGCGAACGGGCCACGCCGCTGCGGGACGCTATCCCTAGCGAGGTCATCACGACTTCGTGGATGTGCTCCGCCTGCTGGGTGAAGAGCACCGGCCGAATGCATTGTCGATAGAACCAACCCATGGATCAAATCCCGGCTGAACCGGCGGCGGTCTGGTCGGTTGCGAGCATCCGCCGCCGCAGCAGCTCCAGGGCCTGCTGCGCGGTGACGTTCTTGAAGGTCTCCCGGTCGTAAGTGTTGAGCGACTTCATGACCTCGGTCCCGCCCTTGTGGGCGAGGGCGATGAAGACCGTGCCCACCGGCTTCGCCTCGGTCCCCCCGCCCGGCCCGGCAATGCCGGTGACGGCCAGCGCATAGTCCGCGCCCAGGCGAGTGCGGGCTCCTTCCGCCATCTCGCGTGCTGTGGGCTCGCTGACCGCGCCGTGGGCCGACAGGGTCTCCGGTTTCACCCCGGTCAGACGGACCTTCAGTTCGTTGCTGTAGGTAATCGCCCCGCCGGCGAAAACCGCGGACGCCCCCGGCACATTGGTAATCCGGTGGGCCAGGAACCCGCCGGTGCAGGATTCCGCCACCGCCAGGGTGGACTTCCGCTCCGTGAGCATCCGGACGACCGTGCCCTCCAGCGAGTCTTCCTCCCGGCCGAAGAGGTACCGGCCCAGGATGGGGGTGACCCGTCGCTCCGCCTCCGCGACCAGGGCGGCGGCCGCGGTTTGCCTCGCCGCGAACCGCAGGTCCACTTCGCCGGTGCGGGCGCAGTAGCCGATCTCGAGCCCTTGCTGAACGAGATCGCCCAGCGCCGGGGCGATCATCTCCTGGGCCGCCGATTCGCCGAGCCCGGTGGTCCGGAGGGTGTGCGACCGGTAGGGCTGCGGCAGCGGGTGGGCCTCCTTGAGCCACGGCAACACTTGGTCGCGGAACATCGGCCGCAACTCGCGGGGCGGGCCGGGCAGCATGACCAGCCAGGCCTTCGTGTGGGGGGATCCAAACCGGCTCCCCTCGACTTCCATGATCAGCCCGGGGGCCGTGCCGTTGCGGTTGGGAACCACACGAGCGGCGGCGGGGACCATGGCTTGAATCCTCACCGACGGCGGTGCTTGCCGCTTGCGCAGCGCGAACCAGTCCTCAATCCGCTTGATGGTGGCGGGGTCTTCCCGCAGGGGGCTCCCCACCAACTCCGCAATCACGTCCCGCGTCAGGTCGTCCGTGGTTGGCCCCAACCCGCCCGTCGTGATGACGACCGCCGCCCGGCTGAGGGCTTCCTTCACGGTCTGGCAGATCTCTGCCGGGGTGTCCGCCACCGCCACCTGACGGTCCACCGTGTAGCCGGCGTCCGTGAGTTGACGGCACAGCCATTGCTGGTGGGTGTTGAGCACCCGGCCCAGCATCAGTTCACTGCCGGTATTGACGATCTCGATCGACACGACACGGGAATTGTCCCGCTTTGGCCAAAGGGTGGCAAGCGCGGTCTTCTTGGCGGTCACGGCAAGGAGCCGTTGGCGCGTCCCGGGGCGCCCGTTTTTGTGGCTGACAGTGGCGCGGTTTTCAGGATAGCTTTCGATTAGTGAACGGCCCGGACCCGCAACCGCCCGACGATCTCAACCAGCAGGAAACCCTGCGCGATTTGAGTTTCGACAAGACGGTCAAGAGCAAGGGCCCGCCGAAACCCCAGTCCTCCCAGAACCCGCCGCCGCCGCCGAGCAAGACCCTCGACAATGCGCCGACCGAGGACGGTCCGGATCCTGACCCCACTCCTCCCCTGGTTACCGGCAACACCCTTAAACCCGGGGTGCGCATGTTCCAACGCTACCGCTTGGTGCGCTTCCTGGGGCGTGGCGCCATGGGATTGGTGTGGCTTGCCCGCGACGAAGCACTCGAGATCGACGTTGCGCTGAAGTTCCTGCCCGACGCGCTGGCCGGAGACAAACGCTCGGTGCATGCCCTGAAGGAGGAGGTCAAGCGCGCCCGGGGCCTCACGCATCGCAACATCATCCAGGTCTTCGACTTCAATCAGGATGACGAGCGGGTGGGGATGTCCATGGAGTACGTGGATGGCGAGACCCTGTCCGCCATGCAGTTGGACAAGGAACGTCATCCGGGCGGGGTTTTCCCGTTGCGGGTCCTTCGTCCCTGGGTCGCTCAACTCTGCGAAGCGCTCGATTACGCCCATCACGAGGCCCGCGTGGTTCACCGGGATCTGAAGCCCTCCAACCTGATGGTGAGCAAGACCGGTCACCTGAAGGTCGCCGACTTCGGCATCTCCCGCAGCATCGCCGAATGCCTGACCCGCACCACTCACGGCCAGGGCACCAAGGTGAGCGGCACGCCCCCGTACATGTCTCCGGAGCATCTCGACGGCGACAAGCCTCACCCGGCCAACGACATCTATTCCCTCGGGGCCACCCTCTACGAGCTGCTCAGCGGTCAACCCCCGTTTTCAGGCGGGGATATTCCCACCCAGATCAAGAGTAAGAAGCCTCTCCTCCTGCGCCAACGTCGGGAGGAATGGCTGCAGTCCCAGAAAGTCTCCCTGCGCGAGAAGCTCCCGGACGAATGGGAGGAGACCATCATGGACTGCCTCGCCAAGAAGGCCGCCGACCGTCCTCAGAGCGCGCGCGAGGTGGCCGAACGGCTGGGCTTGGTGGAGACCCCGGATGGCCAACCCCGACGCAAGCGCCGCCGGTGGCCGTGGGTGTTGCTTGCCGGGGTGCTGGCGTTGCTGGGCTTGAGCGCCTGGCTGGTCCCGAAGACGGTGAAGGCTGGTCTTCCGTCGACGCTGAAGGCAAGCGACGGTCGGGCGGTCGAGGTTACCTATCGGGTCGACGGCCAACCGGTCTCCGCGAGCAACCTCGTGCTCAAGCTGGGGCCGAACACGGTGGTCGCGGAGCGCCCGGACTATGAGCCGACGACCAATCGGCTCTGGTTGCCACCCTTCACCAGCAAGCCGCTCGGCTCCATCGCCTTGCCTGGCCTGCGCAGCGTGGGCGCGCTCGAACTCAAGGCGCCTGCGGGTTTGCCTTGGACCGTGGCCTCCAAGCGCGGCGAAACGAATGTATCAGGTGCCGGCCCCCGCCAATTCGATCTGCCGACCGGCGACTATGTCTGCCAACCTCCTGGCTTGGGCGGCGCGGCGGATGGGAGCTTCACCATCAAGCGGCACGAGCGCACTCCGATCACGCTCGCTACCCCGGTTCCGACTCAGGTGTTGGCGCGGATCGCCGCCCAGCCTGAGGAGGATTGGACCATCACCAATCACGCGGGCGAAGTGATGGCGAAAGGCAAGGGACCGCGCGAAGTGAAGCTCTCGGCGGACCAGGAGTATTCGGTGACCTTCGTCCCCAAGAGCGGGCCTCAGGTGGAGCAGCGTTTTACGCCCAAGGCCGGTGCCCCCTCCTTGGCCCAGCCTCCTGCGCGGGGGACCGTTCACGTCGAGACCGTGCCCAGCGGGGTTGAGGTTGAGATTAAGGCGGCCGACGGTCGCCAGCCAAACTGGACCAATAGATCGCCGGACGACATTACGCTGGCGGTGGGCACCTATCTGGCTGCCGCGAAGAACCAGTACGGTTCCGCCACCCAGTCGTTCACCGTTGAGACGGGGAGGACGAGCCGGGTCGAGCTGAAGCTGCCGTCGGCGCCGCCATCACCTTCCGATCCCGAGCCTGCCCGGACGAACGCTCCGACCACCCCTCCGAGGCCGCTAGTGCCCGAGACTGGAAGTCTCAGTGTGGTCACCGACCCGCCGGGCCTGCGCTATTCGCTGACCCGGGCCGGGGGCTACCAGACGAGCGCCACCTCCGATCCAGAGCGTCCGCTGACCGGGCTTCAACCCGGGCGTTACTACCTCCACATCAATTGCGAGTTTGGCCGCACCAACGCCGAGACCGAGGTTGTGGCGGGCCAACTGGCCTCGGTGGTGCTGAAGTTCCCCCACGGTGCTTTCGAGTTGACCAGTGAGCCGGTCGGCGCGCGCGTTCAGGCGCAGATTCCCCACCTGCTTCTGCCGGTGGGCACGTCCCCGTACCATTCGAGCGCCCTGCCGGCTGGCAGCTACAATCTCAAGTTGGAGGCCGTCGGTTACGAGCCGGCCTCCTGCACGGTGGTCGTCGAGACGGGCAAGACGAACCGAGCCAAGGTGGTCCTCACCCGCATTGAGCCGCGTCCGCTCCCCGGCCAACCTTGGCGGAACAGCCTGGGCATGGAGTTTGCCCCGGTCCCCGGCTTGGACTACCTGCTGTTCGGAAAGTACGAAGTCAGGATTGCCGACTTCCAGTTGTTCATGAAGGAGGAACCGGGCCACCAGTATTCGTGGCCGGACACCAAATCGCTCCAAACCAACTATCCCGCCGCCCGAATCAGTTGGGTCATGGCCACCGCGTTTTGCCAATGGCTTACCAAGAAGGAACGCGAGGCGGGACGCATTGGTACGAACCAGTCCTATGATCTGCCCTCGGACTACGAATGGGGCCTGGCCGCCGGCCTCAAAGCCGACCCGAATCCGCCCTCCACCCCCAAGCAGCGAGCCGAGCAGGGGCAAGCCGACGTCTATCCATTCGGCACTTGGCTGGCCCAGACGCAACCCCCGCCAAGGAATGCGGGCAACTATAACGCGGGTTCGAGAGTGCTTGGGGACGACTCCCCCGGAGCCTCGCCCGTCGGACGCTTTCTGCCGGCCAGCCTCTTCACCGGCGGACCGATCCCCATCTACGATATGGGCGGCAACGTCAAGGAATGGGTGCTCGACATTTACGACGTTGACCGTTCCAAGCGGACTCTGCGAGGGGGCAGCTTCCGCACGGGTATCACCGTTGGCCTAAGTAGCCAACGCGAACCAGCCACTGGAAGCGACGAATCGCAGGATGATGTCGGTTTCCGGTGTGTGCTCTTGCTCAACTGGAATGTGATGGTCGACCCCCGCGCGCGAGACCGAGCCGGACGTGTTCAGCATGCGGTGGGCCGTTAGCCGACTCCTCTCACGTCGGCCCGTTACTTTTGGACCCTCGCCATCGATTCGCCCCGCCGTGGTTGGAGGCTGGAATGGTCAGCGTGAAGCAACGCCCGGGCTCGTCGTCGTCTGCTTTAGTACAAAGGGCTCGAACAACCCGTAGCCGACCGTGCTGTACTCCCGTCCCGGGGGCGGGCCGTTGTCCGGGCCCTTCTGGAACATGCCCGGCCAGGCCGTGCCCAGACCCGGTTTGCCATGGTGCGGCCCGAGGGTGTTCTTGAGCGTGCCGATGACGACGACCTCAAGCTCGTTCTTGCCGGCATTGAGGTGTTCGGTGATATCGCAACGCCAGGGCGGTGCCCAGATCTGTCCCGCCGGTTTCCCGTTCACGTTCACCCGTGCCACGCTGCCCAGCCATTTGCCCAGCTCGACTTCGTAGCGGCCCTCGAGCGCGTCCAGCGTGAAAACCGTCCGGTAAGCCACGCCGTCGGCGTACAACGGCTGCCCCTGTTCGTTCCACGGACCGGCCTTCAGGGCAGTGTCGGGAACCACTACGAAGCCCTTGTCCGCCGCCTTCAACGCGAACGTGCCGCGCAGGTAGGCAGATTCCAGTTCGTGGCGCATGGTGAAGGGTTGCGCTTTGAGGGTGACGGCGTTCCCGCCCACGTGCGCCGCCGCGCTCAGCGGAATACGCCCGAACGCCTTGTCCCGCCACCAAGCGCCCGGGATGGCCTTTACTGGCTGGCCGTTGCACTCGATGCTGTAAAGGTCGGGCCGTTCGATGACGATCTCCAAGTCCTTCGGCACCGTGCCCTCGACGGTGAAATGGTAAGTCGCCTCGAAACCGCTCTCCGCCGGGAAGGTCCGGCGAATGATCTCGTCCTTGAACTGCACCGCACTGTCCCAGGGATTGCGCTCGACGCCGTGCTTCTGGAAGGCGAATTGCCCGGCCGCGTAGAAGTATACGTTGCTGCGGGACTCTCCACCCGCCTTGATGTCCACGTAATCGAGCGTGAGCACGTTCGGTTCGGTTCGTTGGACTTGGAGCGGCATGTCCGCTTGGATCGTTCGCGTCTGTTCCGCGAGGAGATCCGGTTTGAGCGGTGTGTCGGAGAGGACCAGCAAGAGGCTGCCTGACGGCGGCAGGTCAAACCGGGCCCTTGCTTCGCCATCGGCAATGACAAAGGGGTACATCTCGGTTTTGCCAGTGTTCAAATTCCACTTCTCGACCCCTTTCCAGGGACCACCCAGCACACCGATCGAACGGTTGGTCAGGCTGGTGTTGACGAGGAACACCAACTGCCCGTCCGCCAGTTGGCGCCGCTGGTGGAACAGGATGCCACCGTCGTTGGCGAGCCGATCCAGGAAGAAGCCATTCGTGCCATAGGAGATGGGTTGCGCGAATTGTGCCATCCTCTCGTTCAGCTTCGCCTCCGGTACTCCCAGGATGTCCGACTTGCTCTCTCCCAGCTCCAACGGCAGCCGGTTCGGCCTCTCTGGGGCCATGGAACCATCCACCCGGCTCCAAGTGTGGCTGGCAGAGTAGCTCACACCCGAGACCTCTGCTCCCAACAGTTCCGCCGCTTTCTGATTCAGGTTCTCGGTGCAGCGCGGCACGATCACCCGGTCATAGGTCCGTTGACCCACGCGCAACCAGCCCACGGGGATATACCCGTCCTTGTCGGCCAGCTTACGCATTGGGTGGTCCTTCACGATGCTTCCATGACGGGCCAAAACATCTTCCGACACCAAGTCATACTCAACCTGCGCCTTCTCGAGTGCCATCAGCAGCTCGAAGAACGCGTCCCCAATCTCCTTGAGCCGCCCCTGGTGCGGCCCACCCATCTGGTACATCCAGGCGGTCGTCGTGGGTTCGATTACCAGCACGCGGTTCACTTGTTCCCCTTGCGACACGGCCACGGCGAGCCGCGTGAGATAGTTGGCCATCACATGGTAGTCCTGCCACCACGGTTCGTGATAGGAGAAGGACTGCGGGTGATCGCGCTTCCGCGCGCCGCGGATGGTGATGTAGGAGAGATGCTCGTCGAACGTGTTCACTCCCAGCACGCCCATCCAGTCGGCAATGCGCTTCATGTCCTCGAACCGCAGGTCCCACCCGCCCGCGCCGTACAGTTCGCACAGGGTGCGCTTGCGGCCGAGTTGGTTCGCCACGCTGGCCAATTCGCGCACGATCCGCACGTTGCCGAACTGCGCGTGCGTGTGCTCCTGGTATTGGTTCATCAGGATGTCGATGGCCGGCCGCTGGTGCCAGGCGTACATGGCCATGTTATCCGGCACCCCCTTGCAGTTGGGCCACTCGTGGTCCCAGTAATGCCCGGTGAACTCGAGACGGTTCGTCTCGCAGTAATCGTGGTACGGCTTGCCCCAGCGCTCGATGAAAAGGTCGTTCAGCACCTGAAAGTAGTTGTGGCGGACCTTCTTCCAGTCGCCCACTTCGCCTTGCAGGCTGGGCAGGTTGGCCAGGAGATCGTACCCCCAGCGCTTGGCGAAGACCTGGGGCAGGTCCGGCGTCCACGCCAGGCCGCCGGCGGGGAGCAACTCCGGCTCGTCGGTGAAGACCCCGGGCACGCGCTTGCCGAATTGGCTGCCGATCTCCCGCTGGTACGCCCCCAGGGTCACTTCCAGGAATTTCTCCGTCACGCCCGGGTAAAGCAGATCGACGTAACACCGGTTGCCGTTCCAAGGGGAATTGTTGGCGCGCTTGATCTTCGCCACCAGGTACTTGCCGGCGGGGAGCGTACCCCCCTCCCGGGCCTTGGCGGAGACATCCTGGTAACCCTCCCCCTCCGCCTGATACACCCCCACCAAGTACTCGCTCCACTTGGGTGGTTGGTTCACGGTGTCGAAGTAAAGGCCTCGTCCCCG
>CAYYMW010000030.1:0-27992 GCA_964472515.1 uncultured Verrucomicrobiota bacterium
CTCGAATTGCGCCGCGCTGTTGGTATCTCCCAGCGGAGGCGCGCCGGGCGAACACATGATTTCGGTGACCACCAAGCGGGGAACTTCGGTCGTGAAGGTGGCCGCCACCGGCCCGCTCCAGCGCGCGTTCAAACGGCTGCGGGCCACGATCCGGGTGTTGGCCGTCAGGGTGAGCGGAGCGCTGAAGACCTGTGCCTGCGCGGCCGGTTCGCCTCCCGGGGCCCGCGGGTCGGTGCCATCGGTGGTATAGTAGAGCGCATAGTTGACGGTGCCGGCCGGCGCGTTCAACGAGAGTTGGAAACCCGGACTGACGTGGCCGGGAGCATGGCTGAACTCAGGCACCTTCAGGAATTGGGTGTCGATCCAATTGTACCGCCCGCGCACCCAGTTCTTCATGGCCGTGATGATCTGCGCATAGGTCCTGGCGTTGGCATACATCGGCGGGTTGGGCCACACGTAGGTGCCCAACCGCGGCCAGCGCTCGAAATCGCGCGCCTGCGCCTCGTTCAGATACGCCGCGAGCTCATCGATGCGGGCCAGGACGTTGGTCGAGTAGAGGATGTTCGTCCGCAGGACACTCCAGCGGTCGGCGATGCGTTGGTTGAAGTCGGGATCGCCGGTGGTGCCGGACGACGACGCGGTGCCGCACATGAGGCGTCGCAGCCAGGGATGCTCCGCCTCTCCCAGGATTTTGTAGTACCACCCGCTGCTGTTCATCCCGTCGTTGTAGTCGGCGTTGCCGAAGCTCAGGTTCCAATCCCAGATGGGCTCCATTTTCAGCTTCCCGCCGCGGTCCTTGCGCATGTAGTTGCTGAGGCGGTAGCCGTCGATCTGCTTGCTGAACTCGACAATCCAGTGGTTGTCCACAAAGGAATCGACATCGAGGTAGTAGGAATAGTGGTTGGTCCCCGTCGCGGTTTTCCAGTTGGCCGCGTAGAGGGCCTTCTCCATCTGGACCAGGTAATTGCGGATCCAGTCCTGCTGGGGTTGGGTAATCTCGCGCGGCTTCGGCTCGTGGTACTTGAGATACTGGGCACTGAAGCCGCTGGTCCCCTGGGTGGTGAAATTGAGATCGTCCGGGCTGTCCTTGTCTTTCTTAATGATGTAGCCGCCGCTGATCTCCGGTTCGCTGTTCATCTCCGGCGTCAGCCGGGCCTGGTCCACCCGATGGTTATCCACCTTGATCTTCTCCAGCAGCACATAGATGCCGGCGTAGTCATAGGTGCGCTCCACCCGTCCGCCACTGGTGTCCACGAACACCTCGACAAACCGTCGGCGCGGCGAGTAGTGCCCCATTTTCTCGTGCAACTCGAAGGCCAGGAAGTTCTGCAGGAACGGTTTGTCCGAGTACGGGTTGTTGAGCACCCAGTCAGATTCGGCCGGCAGACCCAGCAGCGGCACTTCGAGGTCCTCCCCATTCGCGTCGTTCATCTCCAAATTGTAGGGCTGTTTGGGAAACCACGTGGAAGTCTGGCCGCGCAACTCGATCTGCGCCTTGCCTTGGTAGGAAGGCGGCGTCAGCAGCGTGGCCCGCCCGCGCACCGGCTCGATCGTCGTCACGTAGGCGGGCATCCGGTAGTCCTGCCAGATGCCGTTCCCCAGCGTGTCGATGATCATCAGCGGCAGGTTCGAACTGAAGCCCTGCGCGTTCGCTTCGAGGAAGTTGTAGATCTGCAGCCCGATGGGGCCGGGAAGCAGCCCTGCTTGGTAAGTCCGGGCGTGAACGACCGTGCTGGCGGTCAGCGTCAGCGGCGAGGTGTAGACCGGCGAGGTCTCGGTGGGCGTGGAACCGTCCGTGGTGTAGCGGATGGTGCCGCCCGCCGCGCTCAGGGCCACCCTCAAGCTGGCGTTCGTGAACACTCCTCCCGGAACGGAGTAGGTGACCTCCGGCGCAAAGCCTGCGCCGGTGGTCGAGTTCGCGGCTCCGGGAGTTGGCTTTACAAAGTACCCGACGACGCTCGGGTCCGTCCGGTCCCGCCCGTAGGAAACGTCCGGATACTGCACCGGATAGGTGGGAGAGAAGGCGGAGACCACCGTGCCATTGGGGGCCACCAGCGCGAGGTAGGCCGCGCTCCCCTTGAGCTTGAAGCTGGTGTGCAAGGGCGCCAGCGGGTTGGTCAGGTCCATCCCCGAGGCCCAGATGAGCTTGTAAGCCTTCGAGGCGAGCGAGACCGCCGGGAAGCGCCACTTGCCCGGTTTGGCCGGATCGTCGGTGAGCGCCCATCCCTCCAAGTTGACGGCCTCGTTGCCACGGTTGAGGATTTCAATCCAATCCACCCGGTTGGCAAAATTGTCCCTGATCCCATGGTCGTTGATGGCCATGAACTCCGAGATCACGATCTCGGCCGGAGGCACGTTGGTATCGAGCGTATAGGCCCACGCGGAACCGCTGAAAGCGTTGGGCGGGGAAGCCAGGTCCGTGATGGCGGCGCTGGCGGCCCACGTCACGTTCACAACGCCTTGAGGCGGTTCCGGAAAACTGAACCCGTAGGTCCGGGGGTTGTACGCCTGCATGCCGGTCGCCGGTTGACCGTTGATCAGCAAGTCGGCTGCCTCCACGCCCGTAACGCTCTCCGAGAAGGTGACTTCGATCTGGGTCAACTGACGCACTGTCCCCGCGACCGGAGCCGTCGAGAGGACGGTGGGAGGAGTCTGGTCCAACGTGCTCGTCAGGATAGCCGAAACGAGGAAATCGGTACTGTCGCCCAAGCCCGAGTTGAACGCTTGAATGGCCAGGACGTTCGAGCCCGGGCGCAACACGGAGGCCGCGTTGGCGATCGGAATGCTGGCGAAGTTCGGGTCGCCGGATGCCGGCAACGAGGTGCCGTTGTACGGTATTTCCCCTTCGCCCATGTTGACCCGGTCGATCGGTTGGCCGTTAATCCAGATCAGGCATCCGTCATCCACTTGCACGGTCAACGTAAGTCCCGTCACCGCTGCGGGATCGGTAATCGGAAAGGAGTGACGGAGGAAGATGGAACTGTAGTTCCCGCGCATGTCGGTCAACGGCGTGTTGCCAGAGTAGCCGCTGGAATCCTCATAATAGAACGGGGCGGCCCCCTGGCTCCAAGCTGAGTCGTTGAACTCAAGGGATCGCCACGCGGTCGGGTCGGGTGCTGAGGCTTCGCTCAAGCCCTTGAAGTAGCGCCACTGGCTGTCTTCCGCGATGATCGTGTAGGTCTGGCCCGACAAGGAGGAAGTCCCCCAGGCAAGCGCCGCGACCACCGCCGGGAGCCAAGCCCCGCGCCCCGCTCGCCGAAGGCACTGGCGAAACCAGCAGCCAGCGGCCGTATTCAGATCAAAAACGTTCATGGACAATACGTTATAACATCAGCGTTAGCCCTTATGCACACGAAGCCCGAGGCCCGCTCAGCCAGCCGCCCACAGCCCGCGTCATCGCGCGTGCGAAACGGCAGCCACATGCAGTTGCTGAAGTGAGAACACTTTAGCAGAAACCACACCACTTCGCAGCGATTTTGTGACATACCGTAAGAGCGGGCTCCTTACCGCCGCGAGCGGTGCGCCAACCCGCTGCCCAACGGCTGGGCGGTCGGCGAAATGTGTTTGACCGCCTCGTTCGGCCGCCCGTAGCTTCGGGCATGGTTTCTGGCGAGCAGATCGTGCCCAACCCGTGGATGGTGCTGCCGTTCATTGCCTTGCTGGCAATGATCGCGCTGGCACCACTCTTCCTTGGCGATTGGTGGGGCCGACACTACCCCAAAGTGGCTTACGGCCTCGGAGCGGTCACCCTGGCGTACTACTTGGGAGGCCTGCACGCGCTCGGACGCGTGCTCCAGGTGGGCCACGAGTACATCAGCTTCATCGCCCTCATCGGCTCCTTGTTCGTGGTTTCAGGGGGCATTCACATCAAAGTGAAAGGAGAAGCCACCCCAGGCTTCAACGTGCTCTTCCTGCTGGTCGGCGCCATCGTGGCGAACTTGCTGGGAACGACCGGCGCCTCCATGCTGCTGATACGGCCTTGGTTGCGGCTGAACAAGTACCGCATTACCGCTCATCACGTGGTATTCTTCATCTTCATCGTCTCCAACGTGGGCGGATGCCTGACCCCGATCGGGGATCCCCCGCTCTTCCTCGGTTACCTGAAGGGAGTGCCCTTCTGGTGGGTGGCGGCCCACTGCTGGCCTGCCTGGTTGGTCGGGGTCGGAATGCTCCTGGCCATGTTCTACTTCGTGGACCGGCACAACTACCTGCGGGCGCCCAAACAGGTCAGGGAAACCCTGGCGGAACCGGCTGATCGTTGGCAGGTGGAGGGTCTGCCCAACCTTTTCTTCCTGGCACTGATCCTCGCCTCGGTGTTCGTCGATCGTCCGGTCTTCCTCCGGGAAGCGATCATGGTGGTGGTAGCGGTGGTTTCCTATTACAGCACGAGCAAACCGATTCACGAGGCGAACCACTTCAATTTCCATCCCATCAAGGAGGTGGCTGTTCTATTCATCGGGATCTTTGCCACCATGATGCCGGCCTTGGACTGGCTGCAAGCCAACGCTGCCCGGTTGGGAGAGCCTCATGTGGGGCTCTATTACTGGCTGTCTGGCAGCCTTTCGAGCGTTCTGGACAACGCCCCCACCTACTTGAGCTTCCTGAGCGCGGAACTCGGAGCCTTGGTGCCGGTCGACCTCGTCGCCCAGGTTCAACCCGTCCTGGCCGCGCTGGCTGGGGGGGCTGCGAACCTGCCCGCGGGCTTGGCGGAACCCGTCCAGCAGACGGTGGCGGCCCTGCAGCACTATCACGCCGCGCGAGTGGCGGCGGCGCAAGTCACCCCCGAACAGATCCAGGTGGCCCATCTGGTGGGTGTTCCCGCGCTGAATCGTTTTCTGGTCGCGATCAGCGTGGGATCGGTCTTCTTCGGGGCCAATACTTACATCGGCAACGGCCCCAACTTCATGGTCAAAGCCATTGCCGACCAGCAGAAGGTCCACACTCCGTCTTTCCTCGGCTATATCCTCCGCTTCACACTCCCGTTCATGCTCCCCATGTTGCTCGTGGTCTGGTGGTTGTTTTTCCGGGGATAGGCCGCATTCACAAGCGACCATCTACCGCAGGCACTTGGTTGGATTCATGACACGGTGTCTCCAAGCGGGACGCCAATCTCGGGAGGAAAACGCTGTCAGGGGGCACCGCCGAGGGCTTCCCCCACCGATTCCGCCGCTGACCGACTGCGGTCATGAGTCCTTGGCAATTGCAGACTATCATGTGCAACATATTCGCTCACAGCGTTTTATGAGCCATAGCTAGAAGCTGCACGACACCAACTCCGACTTGCCAACCGGGGGTCCTCGTCCTAGATTAGAGACGCGTCGGAGGCGGCTTGGTCGCAACCGTGCTGGTTGGCAAGCCAGTTGCTCTCAGCAATTTGGCCGACCGGATGGCAGTGATGAGGCACCGGCACGAGGGTAGACCGATGTACCCTGCCTTCGGCAGCGAAGCACTAGATAAAACATAGGTCATAATCACAACACCAGCAACAACATGCGCACACACATCCGTAAGAACAGCGGCTTTACTCTCGTCGAAATCATGATCGTGGTGGCCATCATCGGCCTCCTCGCAGCGATCGCGATTCCCAACTTTGTGAAGGCCCGCACCACCGCCCAGAAGAATGCCTGCATCGCCAATCTCAAGCAGATTGACGGCGCCAAGGAACAATGGGCGCTGGAGAACAAGAAGACCACCGGTGACACCACTGACACCACGGCCGTGGACAGCTACCTGAAAAACAGCCAACCGCCCGCTTGCCCGGCGAACGGCACCTACAACTACAACAACGTGGGCACCAACCCCACCTGTACCTTGGGCAGCAGCCTCGGCCATACCCTGTAAGGGCTGATTCGTCGCCGACTGAGCCGATCACTACTTAATTACTTCCTCGAACGTCGGCAGATCCTTGGGCTGCCGGCGTCTTTCGTTTTCGCCCCCCCATGCCGGCTGCCGGATGGGATTGGATTCCCGCGGAAGACGCCTTAGACTCGGTTCGTGAACCTCGCGCACCTGCGACTCCGAGATTTCCGCAACTACGCGCGGTTGGACGCCACCTTTGCGCCTGGCTTTCACCTGCTTTTGGGGGACAACGCCCAAGGCAAGACGAACATTCTCGAAGCCATCTACCTGCTGGCCACCCTCCGGTCCTTTCGCGGCGTGGGGAGCGCGCAGATGGTCCGGCACGGGCAGAAGGGCTACTTCGTAGGTTGTCAGGTGGCAGGAACCCCTCCGCGCGAAGCCAAGCTGTACTGGTCGGCCTCGGAGCGCAAAGTCACTCTGGACGGCCAACCGGTTCGCCGGGCGTCCGATTATCTGGGTTTTCTGCGGGTAGTGGTCTTCTGCACCGAGGACCTGCAGTTGGTGAAAGGACCAGGCAGCCGCCGGCGACGCTTTCTCGACCTGATTCTGAGTCAGATAAACCCGCCATATCTGGCTGTTCTCCAGAGGTATACGCGAGCGCTGCGCGCCCGGAATGCCGTGCTCAAGCAGCGCGCGGTCGATGAAACGCTGCTGGCCAGCTTCACGCGCGACTTGGTCGGCACCGGCACGCAATTGTGGCACTGGCGGCGGGAGTTGGTGCCCAGACTCTCGCCCATGGTGCGCTTGGCCTACCGTCGCATTGCCCATGACGCCGAGGAGGTGAAGGTGGCCTACACCCCTTCGATCCGAGAGGATTTCACGGTCGAACTGGCCCAGTCACGCCACCGGGAGCGGGCGCTGCGGACCACAGTGGTTGGACCTCACCGGGATGATCTGGAGTTGCTGCTGGAGGAGCGGTCGGCCGCGCAATTCGGCAGCGAGGGACAGAAGCGCAGCCTGGCGGTCGCCCTCAAGATGGCGCAAGCGGAGTTGTTGACCGGCTACTCGGGTTCGCCCCCGATCCTGTTGATCGACGATGTCATGGGGGAGCTTGACGTCCGGCGGCGAGCCGGGCTGCTCCCCCTCCTGGAACGTTCGCAACACGCGCGCGGCCAGGTTTTTATGACCTGCACGGAGGAGAACTGGCCGCGGGAATTGGGGCGTGAACTTCAGCGTTGGACCGTGGCGACAGGAACGCTGAAGGCTTTGACCTCCACCCGGCCCTCCTGAACCGCCCCGGCGAGTTCACCCACCGGTGCAACGGCGCGGCAAGATTACTTGGCGAACCGCTTGGCTAGCTGGTAGATTGCCCACAAGTCAACCATGGTAGACGGCGCGGTCAATGTCCGGTTTCCTTGGAACATCGCATGATACTCAGCGCACAGGAATTGGCGAGCTTGGTGGAATGGCGGCACGCAACCCCCCACGATCTCTTGGGGATGCACCCGTTGGGACAGGGCAAGGGAGTCGTTGTTCGCGCCATCGTACCCGACGCGGTGGAGGTGATGGCAGTGCCCACCCACGAAAAGCACCGTCCCGCCATCGCCCTCCGACGCATTCACGACGCCGGCCTTTTCGAGGGGGTCACGTCGAAGGCATCCGCCGTGTACGCCTATGACCTGGTGATCAAGGATGGTGCGGGACGCGAACGTCGCACGCGCGATCCTTATTCGTTCCTCCCCAGCCTGGGGGAGATGGACCTGTTCCTCTTTGGCCAGGGTCGCGAACGTCGCATTTACGAGAAACTCGGCGCCCGGTTGCGGGTGATGGACGGCGTCCCCGGAGCGAGCTTCGCGGTCTGGGCGCCGGGAGCTTCCCGGGTCAGCGTGGTCGGAGATTTCAACCGCTGGGACGGCCGCTGCCACCCGATGCGCCGGTTGGGCGCTTCCGGCGTCTGGGAGATTTTCATCCCCGGCGTGGGGGAAGGCGCCCTCTACAAGTACGAATTGCGCACCCCCGCAGGGGACCTGCTCACCAAGACCGATCCCTATGCGGCGTTCTACGAAGTGCCCCCCAAGAACGCGAGCATCGTCTGGGATACGCGCAAGTTCGCCTGGGACGACGAAGACTGGCTGGCCCGCCGGCGTCAGGCCAACCCGTGGCGCTCGCCCATGAGCATCTACGAGGTGCATCTCGGCTCCTGGCGCAAGCTCTCGGCCAACGAGTCCCTGGGCTACCGCGACCTCGCCGGCCCGCTCGTCGATTACCTCCGGAAGACGGGTTTCACGCACGTCGAACTCCTGCCGGTGGCCGAGCACGCCTACTACCCGTCCTGGGGCTACCAAGTCACGGGTTTCTACGCGCCGACTTCCCGCTATGGCTCTCCCGAGGACTTCCAGTACTTGGTCAACGCCCTGCATGACGCGGGCATCGGCGTGATTGTCGACTGGGTGCCCGCCCATTTCCCACGCGACGACTGGGGCCTCGCCCGCTTCGACGGCACCGCCCTTTACGAACACGAAGACCCCCGCCAAGGGGCGCATCAGGACTGGGGCACCCTCATCTTCAATTACGGCCGCCACGAGGTCCGGAATTTTCTCTCCGCCAACGCACTCTTCTGGTGCGACCGCTACCATGTCGATGGGCTCCGGGTAGATGCGGTGGCTTCGATGCTTTACCTCGATTACTCCCGCAAGGAAGGCGAGTGGCTCCCGAACAAATACGGGGGCCGGGAGAACCTCGAAGCCGTCGAGTTCTTGCGCGAGTTCAACCACCAGGTCCACACCGAGTATCCCGGCGTCATCACCGTGGCGGAGGAATCCACCGCCTGGCCCATGGTGTCCCGCCCGCCTTACCTGGGAGGGTTGGGGTTCTCCTTCAAATGGAACATGGGGTGGATGCACGACACCCTGCGGTATTTCAGCCGCGACTCGGTCTTCCGCAAGTTCCATCAAAACGATCTCACGTTCGCGATGCTCTACCACTCGCACGAGAACTTTATCCTCCCGCTCTCGCACGACGAGGTGGTGCATGGGAAGGGCTCGCTCCAGCGGAAGATGCCCGGGGATGACTGGCAACGGTTTGCCAACCTGCGGTGCCTGCTGGCCTACCAGTGGCTCTTCCCCGGCAAGAAGCTCCTCTTCATGGGATGCGAACTCGGGCAGAGCGCCGAGTGGAACGCCAACGGAGAAGTCGATTGGTGGCTCTTGGAACAGGGCCCCTACCACGCCGGCGCGCTGAGATTCCTGGCGGATCTGAACCACTTCTATGTGGCCGAACCCGCCCTCTGGGAAGGCGACCACGAAGGCAGCGGCTTCCAGTGGATCGATTGCGCCGATCATGAGAACTCGGTGCTTTCGTTCCTCCGGCGACCCTTGCGCGAAGGCGGCGAGGTGGTGGTGATCCTCAACCTGACTCCCGTGCCCCGCCAGGGCTACCGGATCGGTTTCCCGCGCGGCGGCTTCTGGCGCGAAGCCATCAACTCCGACGCCGGCATCTACGCCGGCAGCAACCTGGGCAACCAGGGCGGGTTCGAGGTCGAGGCCGTGCCGTCGCATGGGCAGGGCTTTTCCGCCATGGTGACCCTGCCGCCGTTGGCGGTGGTCGTCTTCATCTCGAAACCGCAAGGCGCCTAGTCCCATGCGTACCCTGCTGCGGTACGGGCTGGCCTGTCTCACGGCCGGCATGCTCACGGCTGTAACCCTGCGCGCCGCCGATTCCCCTCCAGCGGCCCCCCGCCGCGTCTATACGTTTGACGCCAAGCGTTACCAGCAGGCCGACCTCACGAAGCCCGGCGAGGCCGAGCGGGTGTGGGACTCCATGCACGCGCTCTCCGCCCTCCAAGGCCTGGCCAACCGGGAGGCCGCGCGCCTGTATCTCTTCTTCTGTGCCGATTTCGGCGTCGAGACCGACCGCTTCTGGTGGCAATGGCTGCGCGAGCAGGACGGCTGGCTCAAGGACACCGAGGTGCGCGAACTCGACAGCCTCGAGGCCGTCCTCACCACGTTTCGCGACCAGCTCCAGGGCCTCGCCGTGTACGATCCCCTGGTCCCTGCCACCGCCAACCTCGCCTCTACGGCCGCGGGCGTCGATGGCCTGCTCCCTGTCCGCTACGATCCCTCGCCCGGCTCCCTTTACCAGCGCCTGCGGCAGACCTCCGGCCTGGAGGTGAAGCTCTGGCTGGTGAATCCCGACGGCACCTCCCGCTTCACCGGCAAGGGGACCATCCCCGACCTCAACCGCCCCTCGACCGGCAGCGCCAAGAACGACGCCTACCTCTGGGCGTTGGAGCGGTTCGTCAAACCCGGCGCCTGCCAGCCCGGTTACGGCGCTTACTACCTGGACGCCTTCTGGCTCAAGCTGCCCCGCCAAGCCGGGCTGGACCTGCACACCCTCTCCAACCACGACTACTTCATCGCCCGCAAGTCCTTCTTCTTCGATCTTTCGCCGTGGGCGGATGAAACGCCGAACGACGACCCCACCCAGCGCCTCGGGCTGGATCGTGAGACGTTCCTGACCGTGCTGCGCCGGCTCTACGACCACGCCGGAGGCGGCATCGTCAAGATCGGCGGTTTCACCCCGTGGCCGTACAAGTACACCGACCACGGCGGCGTGGGCGGCAAGCATGGCGGCGTTCCCACCGAGTGGGAGCATGCCCGGCTTATCTCGCAGTACAATGGCTACATGGAAGCCGACGCCGCCGGGCTGAGCGCCATGGCCAACGCGTCCTTCTTCCAGCATTACCCGCTCAAGGCCCGCTACGCCCAGCCGAACCCCAAACCGACCCCCGCGCAATGGCAGGCCAGGGGCTTCCTCACCGGCCAGGGCCCGGTCTCGCCCCGCCTCTATGTCGGCTTTTATGTGGGGGACTACGACGCGCCGTCCTGGCTCTACAAAGCCGTCGCGGCCTTCGCCAAGGACCCCGCGCGCGGGCAGGTGCCACTGGGCTGGGCGTTCAATCCCAACCTGGCTGATCGCGCCGCCCCCGCCCTCGCCTATGCCTACCGCCACGCCACCACGAACGACTTCTTCATCACTGGCGACTCCGGCGCCGGTTACCTGAACGCCCGCGCGCTCACCGTGCGGCCCGATTCCAAGCTCCCTTCCGGCCTCGAAGCCTGGCGGCAGCACAACCTCCGCTATTGCCGACAGTGGGACATGACCATCGCCGGCTTCATCCTCGACGGCGCGGCTGGTGCGTCCACGGAGCTCGAATACCGGGCCTACCGTGACTTCGCCCCGGACGGCTTCGGCACCCATTACGACGAAGCCCCCACGCTCCACGCCGGCGTGCCCGCCTGCCGCGAAACCGACCTGCCCGACGCCCCCGCCGAGGCCGCCAAGGTCCTCCTGCAACGGGCCACCGCCCGGTCCAAGGACCAGCCCGCCTTCTTCTGGGCTCGCACGATTCTCAAGAGCCCGAGCTGGCATGCCGAAGTCGTCCGCCGCGTCCACGCCGAAGCGGGCACGGACCAAGTCGCCTTCGTCGATCCCTACACCTTCTTCGGCCTCATCCGGCAGCACCTGGGCGGCAAGCCTTGAACGGGCAGAGGGCGTGGCCTGCGCCCCGTCGCGGGACTCAGACCGGAATCCGCCGTGCCCACCCAGTCTTGAAAGACCGGGCTATTCTCGGCCGTCCCTGTCGGGACTCCCCATAGCCCGCCGCGCTGGCGCCCTACAGTCAATGCCCAGGCGGATACGCCTGCGCCCCCCCAAACCCACATGCACCATCACGGAGGCATGATCTCACGGTTGGCAATGACGACCTCTCCGCAAAACTCATTCGCAAAATCCTCGGGGCCATCGCAGAATCGAAAGAATGTGCTCTGGTCCAAGCTGCCGTGCTTCACGTGTCCGCATGCGTCGGGCTGGGCAACATTGCGAAGGCAAGTAACCCTACGGACACACGCCGGAGGAAGCGAAGGTCGTGGACTCCATCCTCTCGGTTCGTCAGCAGGGAAAATCTTACGTCGCAATCGCAGATCAGTTAAATGGGGAAGGGGTGACAACTCGTAGCGGGGAAAGATGGTATACCACTCACATTCAGCGTGTAGTTTCCAGAACAAAGGCAAACTGAAAACGCCTAATCGGTCCTCAGTCCGTTGGTTCTATTTTCGCTCGGCGAACTTCCCCGCAGTTTTGTCGTACGCAAACACCAGCGTGGCGATGTGGTTTGATGCGATGCCCTGCTTCTGAGCATCGCTCTCCAGCGTTCCGTCACCCCAGTCGTAAACCACTAGGGTCAGATTGTTCTGTTTGTCCCACGATGTCTTTATACTAACGTCGCCACATTTGAAGCGGTACTTCTTCTCAAGCAGCAGCTTTTCTTCCCAGCTATTTTTGTCTCCTATCACTTCGACCAAGCGTATCCTGATTGTCTTGGCGGTCCGATCCACAAAAGCATGACCATATGCTCCGAACGTTCGGACCCATAGGCGATATTTGCCATCTGGGGAATCCTCGTAGCCTCCCGTGACCGTTCGACTGCACCCAAGCAGCGAGACGCAAAACAAGAGACAAAGCAAGCAAGTGGCGGACGGTTTCATTCCTCTTCGATTAGGTCCACATTGCCCGAAAATCAACACGTCTTTCCCTTCCACGTACTTTGGTACCTAATGAGCAACAGGAAGGCTCCCGTTCGCTGGACCGTTTGGTAAGGTGCCCCGTGTCCGTTTCAATCTCTTCGGATCACTCAGCACAAGCATCGCCATTCCAACTGCTCCTATCCCCCAAGCCACAAACGGATGAGCGAAGATCCACAGAGGCAGGGCTGTCGGCACGGATCCGCCTCCCGCATCTGTTGGGAAATCGGAATAGCCCGTGGGCGCATAGCTCCCAGTCTCGACGAGGCGACCCTCGGGCTCAAATATGAACCGTTTCTGTCCACGTGCTGTCCAGACCTCCAGAAGTCCTGTTGCCGTCAGCCTCGCCTTAAAAGTTCCGCCGCCAGCATCCACAGCCCATGCACGAACAAAGTGCCAGTCGTGTTCATAAACTTGCATCCGGCCTGATGGCGTGTGAACCGCCACATGACGTCCGTCCGGCAGCTCAAGAATCTGGTCGGCGTGGCCGACCGGCCACTCGAAGTTAGCCGGTATGGCGCCAAGCGAGGCGAGGGCAATGCTGAAGAACGCGCCACCACCCGTGGCAAGCAGTATCCCACCGAGCGTACCGACCAACCGTTGAACACCATCCAGACGTCGCCACGACCCGTAGGCGCCGTAGAGAGCTCCCGCAACAAACGGAACGCCGATTAAGAGTACGATCCACCACATACGCAATGCACCCAACGTGAAAAGTGAGCGCTGGCGGCTTCCCACGGCTCACGAACTCGCAAACGGCGTCCGCCAACCGCCCGAGAGGCCTGTTCTGGAGCGACAATCGCCGACAAACCACCCGGACCGTCCGACCGCCCTATCGGGCGGAGGTTCGCAGGGGCGCTCGGGCTGGACCACATGGTGACAGGTGACGGAATCCCGATGCTGCCATGTTGCTGCGCGGTTCTGAACTTCGCAGAAAGGTAGATGGCGGCAACAACGAGAAGGAGCAATCCGTTGATGATGATGCCGATGATCGCCGGAGCGCGAATCCCCCTCGTACCTTGCTTGGAACTGCGCAGCAAAGCGACAGCGCCAAATCCCAAGCCGAGGGGAATAAGGCAAAGCGCCCCCGACGCGATGATCGCGATGGACCGTCGCGGCACAATCCCGCCGCTGAAAATCAAAAGGACGAGCGTGAGGCTGGTCACAACAGGACAGATCCAACTGAGAGTGGCGGCTTGGCGCGCGAACGAGGTTTGTCGGGGGTCATCCATACTCGTGTGGTCTAACGAAAAAGCCGGCGACGGGAGCCGACAGTCGAGGACGCTCGCTTTGAAGCCGCGGGGCGAGCGCGGAGTTCATCGCATCCGGTGTATGGCTTCTTCATCGCGTCTCTTCATCCGCCACCGCCTCACCGCGGCATCAGTGCGAACACCCCCCACCCCAGGTATTCGCGCGTGTAAGCGGCATAGCGCTCGGGTTCCGAGGTCAGGGTGGCCCGGACTTCTTTCGCGAGCTCGTCCTCGGGATTGGCGGCCAGCCAGCGGCGCATGGTGAGCCATTTGGCCGCTTCATATCGGTCCCAGCCGTCCTGGTCAGCCAGAACCATTTCGACCACGTCGTAGCCCAGGCGGCTGAACGACGCGAGCAGTGCCGGAAGCAGGAGGAAGTCCGAGATCGAGTGGGCAAGACACGCCTTGGCCACAGCCTCCGTCGGCGGCAACTGACGCCAGTAGGGCTCTCCGATGAGAATGATCCCGCCGGGGCGCAGGCTCCGCGCCAGCAACTCGATGGTGCCGGCGACACCCCCGCCAATCCAGGTGGCGCCGACGCAAGCCGCCACGCCGACTTTCTCGTCAGCGACATAGCCCGCAGCATCGCCGTGGATGAAGTTGACTCGGTCGGCCACGCCGAGATCTTCCGCCCGCCGTCTCGCTTGTTCGGTGAACAACCGGCTCAGGTCGATGCCGGTGCCGACGATGCCGTGATCGCGGGCCCACGTGCAGAGCATCTCCCCCGAACCGCTGCCGAGGTCGAGGATGCGGGTTCCCGCTTCCAGACGCAGCGCCGCGCCGAGAGTGGCGAGCTTGTCGGGTGTGATGGGGTTGTGGATGCGGTGAGCACTTTCCGTGATGTTGAATATGCGTGGGATGTCCATGGTGGGGAATGTCCTTACGGGGGTGAGTACAAGCGGTCACGGCCGAGCGCGACCACCGGCAAAGTGGGTGACTGGGGATGTTCGCACTGGCAACGGGCGTCGTCCGCACGCGTTCGCTTCGGCGGATGGTCAGGCGGCATGGTCATTGGCTCCAGCGCCTCGCTAAGCCAGTTCCTCATTCGGGAATCGGCTTCTGGAGACCTTATAGAACACATCGAACGCCTTTGCTGCCGTAGAAGCCATTTCATTCAGGGTCTTCTGGGATTCCCACATGTAAGGGCGATCCTCGCTTTCTTTAAATCCCATAGAAACATTTCCATGAGAATCCGGCGTAGTCTTGAGTGCCAGTTCACATGTGAATTTCCGGATGAGGATATCAAAGTCCCGTCGCGCCGCCTCGATGTCTTCATCTAGAAATTCGAAGTTCGGCCCTTTCCATGAATCAGTGTACTCAAAAAGTGGATCGGCACTTGTCTGCCTGAACGGTGCAGCTATGTCTTGCTCTCGAAGGAATCGTAGAACCGGTCCGCTTGGATGGAAATGAGCAAAATACTTCTTAGCTAAGAGTAGATCAGTTTTCGCCGGCTCTTTTTGCCTAACGGTCGCAGCTAAGGTAGCTTTGAGGGTTTTGTTGTCTTCGCGCAGTTGCTTCGCCTCTTTCTCAAGTGCGTCGAACTGGTCTTTAAGGAGCGCAAGTCGCTCACGAAGAACTACGGCACTGCCGTGTTCTGTGATTAGCTTTTCGATTTCGCTGAATATTGGTATTCCCATAGTTCTATTTGTTTTACTAAGGGCAGAGCTAACCGACGCGGGCGGCCCAGCGCCTCCGCATTGGCAACTGACGTCGCCCGCCTGCGTTCAGTGCAGCGCGCTTGTTAGCCCCAGTGTTCATTCGATTTGCCAAGATTGCAGTCGGAACAAAGCGTCCTCAAATTCTCCAAGACGGTCTCACCGCCCTTGCTCCACGGACGAATATGGTCGACGTGCAAGTCGACGCCTATCGTTGTGGCCGGACTCCTGCCACAACCGCAGCATGTGAAACGGTCACGGTGGAGCACCGTCCAACGCAACCGCAAGGACGGCTCGCGGCCGGTGGTGCGATGGGCAGTGCCGGGTGAAGCTGTTGGAGATTCCATCTCTGCCGAGTTCGCGTAGTCCACGAACGCCTTGAGCGCAGCCGACCACCCACCAAAACGGCGATTGTATGGTGAACTCGAGACAGACGAGGGGGGACGCGCAAGCTCGCTACGCCGAGGCTGTCGGCCGTAGTGTTGCCAAAGCACGAGGAGGTTCTCGAAAAGTCGACCATCGGGGATTTCAACCTCGTTACAGAGCGACAGTCCCGCCTCAAGGAGCGCCTTGTTCCACGAACCGAACCGACGACCAACGGTGGTATCGTCATAAAGTCCGTGCTGCCTATACTGGGGCTGAGGTACACCGGCTGCGCCAAGCAACTGTGCGACACGACGAAGGTCAGCAAGCAACTCGGCACTACTGACAGGCTGCCCTGAAACACGAGACAGCTGAAACGCTGGTTTGTTCATGGGCGAGTCGCGAGAGTTAACAGTTTGTATTGTCCTGGAGGCGTGTGCTGGAAACAAACTCGGTTTCCGGTCCCGTCCCTGTCGAGTCTGGATCCAAGACCACTGGACCTCAAACGAACCGCTGGGAGAGGCGAAGCGGGTTTGCAGTGCATGGGAACAAGAGTCGCTCCTTCAAAGGCAAACTGCGTTGGTGCTTTGTGACCGACGCCCCAGCACCAGGGCAAGCGGAGCTGGACCGTGCCAGATGGCTGGCTGACCGGACCAGGAGCTTGAGTCTGGATTGCCGGCTTACGAAAAGCGGCCGGGTGGCGGTAAGGCACGCTCGCCGCGCGAACAGCCGGCCTCGAAGCCGCCCCGGGCAACCCGCGCCAAGTCAACCGGCTGGCTGGCTGGTGCGACCACCCACCCGCCTGCCCGGGCAAAGGGGCAGCCCTTCCGGATACCCGGCGGTTCAATCCCGTGCGGCAGACAGACATGGGATTCATGGCGAACACGTTCGATCTTCCTCCTCCGGACCCCCTTGTCAAGCCCGGCACCAATCCTCGCGCGCGACCGGAAGGCGTTGGGGGGCCTGGGGGGCCTTTTCGACCTCAAAAACCTCTTGCCACGAGGGGGGGCTATGCGTAGATTGCTCGCTCTTTTGAAAAGAGATTGAAAAGTTATGCGACGCCCGAAAGGCATTAAGACCCGTAAATCCGTGGCCAAGCGGTTCAAGCTCAGCAGCAGCGGCAAGGCCGTCCGCGCCCATGCCGGGCGGCGGCACCTGTTGGGCAGCAAGAGTCCGAAGCGTCGGCGCCATCTGCGCCACGATGCGGTGGTGGATGCGACCGACCAATACCGGATCACGCAGAACCTGCCGTTCAGCCACTGACCCATTTTCCCCGTAACCTCAACCTTTTATTGATGCACCATGCGCGTTACTAACGCCCCCGCTTCTCGTAAGCGTCGCACCCGCATGCTCCAGGCCGCCAAAGGCTTCCGGGGGCGGCGCAGCAAGCTTTACCGTTACGCTTCGGACGCCGTCGACCACGGCCTGCAGTACGCCTATCGCGACCGCAAGACCAAGAAGCGCAATTACCGCGGCCTCTGGCAGGCCCGGATCAACGCCGCCGCCCGCGCGGCCGGCATCACCTACAGCCGTCTGATCGAGGGCCTCAAGGCCGCCCAGATCGCGCTGGATCGCAAGATCGTGGCGGACCTGGCCGCGACGGACAACGCCGCGTTTGTGGAATTGGTCAAGCTGGCGCAAAACGCCCTGAAGGCCAAGGCCGCGAAAGCCTGAGCGCAGACTTCCTTCCCTTTTGACGGGCGGCCTTCCAGCCGCCCGTTTTTTCTTTTGTCCGCGGCGGCCAATCGCTAAGTTCACCCACCTGTATGGCCTTTCTGGACCAGATTGCACCGCTGAAGGAAGCGGCCGCCGCCGAACTGCGCGCCGCCACCGATTTGACCGGCTTGGACCAGGCCCGCGCCGCCCTCCTGGGGGCCAACGGCCGCTTCACCGCGCTGCTCAAGCAGTTGGGAACCCTGCCAAAGGAGGAAAAGCCCGCCGCCGGCAAGTTGCTCAACGCCGCCAAGGTGGAGTTGGAAGCCATCCTGAACGAGCGCAAGGGCGAACTCGAACTGAAGGCCGCCCTGCCCAAGGACCCGACCGATTTCACCCTGCCGGGTCGCCGGCGCTCACTGGGCCGTTTGCACCCCCTGACGCAAGTCACCGAGGATATCGTCCGCAGCTTCCGTAAGATCGGCTTTGTCGTCGCGGACGGCCCGGAAATCGAGGACGACTATCATTGCTTCGACGCCCTGAACACGCCGGCTGACCATCCCGCCCGGGACACCCAGGACACGTTCTACTTGCAGACGCCGGGGCGCTCCCTGCTGCGCACCCACACCTCGTCCGTTCAGATCCGGGTCATGGAGAAGCAACCGCCGCCGGTGCGCATCATCGTGCCCGGCCGCGTCTATCGCCGGGACAATGCCGATGCCACCCACAACCCCACCTTCCACCAGATCGAAGGCTTGTACGTAGACCGCAATGTGACGGTGGGAGACCTCAAGGGGACAGTCGAGTTTGTCTTCCGTGAACTCTTGGGCGAGGAGACGCGCATCCGCTTCCGTCCCCACTACTTCAGCTACACCGAGCCGAGTTTCGAGATCGACTTCTCCAGCGCGCTCACCCGCAAGATGGGCAAGGAATGGCTCGAGATTGCGGGTTGCGGCATGGTGCATCCGCAAGTCTTCGAGAATGTCGGCTACGATCCCGAAGTGTGGACCGGCTGGGCCTTCGGGTTCGGCATTGAGCGCATCGCCATGATCCGTTACGCCATCACGGACATCCGCCTGTTCTACGAGAACGATTTGCGCTTCCTGCGCCAGTTCTGAGCCGATGGGCCGCGCTGGCCGCCCGGTCCGCTCGGCGGGGCTTGCGGAAGCCGCGGACTTGGGGGCAGATTAGCGCATGTGCTTTCGCAAGTTCGGCGCCGCTTTGCTGCTGTCGTTGGCGGTCCAGTTCGCTGGCAATGCGGTGGGCCAGCCAGCCTCCCTGTTGAGCCGCTGGCGCTTTGACGACGCCAGCGCCGCAACGGAGCAGGGCGTCGCGACGGGGCGCTTAGCCAACGTGGCGTTTGCCCCCAGCTTCAACGGGACGGCCCTGGTTTTCGGGCAAGGCGGCGCTGCCGCGCTCGCGAGCTATCCCCTGAGCGACCCGGGCGGCAAGCCCCTGCTGCGTTCCGAGAACGGCGCCGTCCGCTTGTGGTTCAAACCGGGGTGGACGGCGGCAAGCAAGCCCAACACCTGGATGCGGCTCCTCGATTGGGGCGCGGCCTCGCTCGACGTTCACCCGGCCGGCAACCGCCTGGCGTTGCTGGCACACCCGGCCGGTGGAGCGGCGGTCACCAACCGCCTGGCGGAGGTCACTTGGCTGACCCCGGCCAACGCCCACGACAGCGGCGCACGCTGGCTGGAAATCGTGGTTGGCTACTCCCCCAGCAACTCGACCCTCTATGCCCACGGCCTCCTCCTGAAGGACCTTCCGTCAGGCAGCTTCTTTGGGCCTCCCCTGCCCGCCTTCGTGCCCGGATCGACCGCGCTGGTCCTCGGCGCAGCGCCGGATGGCACGTTCCCCCTCGCCGGGGGCATCGATGACCTCGAAACCTGGTCCGCGCCGCTGGCGCCGTTCCAATTTGAAGAACTGCGCGGCCGCACGGTGTTGACCGCCAAGGCTGCCGAAGCGCCCGCCGGCCTGGACCTGGCTTGGTATCCTGACTTCCACGAGTTGCGAATCAACGCCGACACTGCCAACGTGCTCCGCCGCCGGACGGTCGATCCCACCGATTGGACCGGCCGGGGAGACTGGACCACCCTGGCCACGCTGACAAACACGCTTTCCTTCCGCGACACGCAGGTGGAAAGCGGCCGCCTCTACGAGTACCGCGTTGGCGAAACCAACCTCGACAACGTGCGGTTCCTGCGCGCCGCGGTGGCGGCCGCGCCCGTCGAGGCCCGCGGCGAAGTGCTGGTGCTGGTGGCCGAGAACCTGGCCAAGGGGCTGGACCGGTCGTTGCGAACGCTGCGGGAGGACCTGGCCGGGGACGGGTGGACCGTCACGTCGCGCACCGCGCCGGTGCATGACGACTGGAAGTGGGCGAACAACGTGGAGCCCCTCCGGCAGCTCAAGGCGTGGATTCAGGAGCAGTATCTGGCCCGCTCGAACACCGTGAAGGCGGTCTTCCTCGTCGGGCACGTGACGATTCCCTACAGCGGAGCGGGCGCCGAAGACGGCCACCCGGACAATAACGGCGCGTGGCCGGCCGACGCCTGGTACGGCGATGTGGATGGCCGGTACACCGACGAAAAGGGGTTGCACGTCGAATCCAACGAGATGCGCCGGAACGTGGCCGGTGATGGCAAATTCGACCAGGTCACCTTCCCCTCCAACCCGGCGGGCGGCACCGGCCTGGAGCTGGCCGTGGGCCGCATCGACTTCTTCCGGTTGCGCAGCTTCGCCCGCCGGAGCGAGACCGACCTCACCCGCGCCTACCTCGACAAGCTGCATCGGTACCGGATGGGCCAGTTGACGCTGCCCCGCCGCGTGGCCGTGGCGACCTACTTTGGAGACTCGAGCAATCCGTTTGGCCTCTCGATCCTGAATAACAGTCTGCGGCTGGCGTCGGCGGTGTCAGGCGTGGGAACGGAAGACCTCGTCTGGGCCGACATCTTCTCGCGCCAGACGCCCGCTTTCTTCGGCCTGCAGGGGGGCTTTGGAGGAGCCGACGCCATCAACAACGCCATGCAACACGTCAAGTCGGCCAATGGCGCCCGGCGGGTGAGTGCCGATTTCGCGGACACCGATACGGAGCCAGCCTCGCTGTGGAACGTGTTCGCCGGCTCCTACTTCATGCACTGGAACCTGGAGGACGATTTCATGCGCGCCTCGCTGGGCGGAAGCCAATCGGGCCTGCTCGCCCTCCCGGGTTTCGGGGTCAACTGGCGGTTCGATCCCTTGGGACTTGGCGGCTGCATCGGCGAATGCATGGTGCTCACCTCCCGCGGGCAGGGCCGGCATCTCCGCGGCGAACCGCTCAGCTACAATACCATTCGTGTGCTGGCCATCCTGGGCGATCCGACCCTCCGTTGCTGGGTGACCCCGCCGGTGCGCCGCCTCGAAGCGCGCAAGCGCAGTGGGGCCGTGGAACTGACTTGGGAGCCACCCGCCGGCCCGGCCCCGGCAGGGTACTGGGTCTATCGCTCCACTAGCGGCGCTGGAGGCCCGTTTGCCCGCCTCTCCATGGACGTGCTTCAGCAGACCAGGTTCGCTGACTCCAAACCCGGGGTGGCGGGCTCGCGCTACATGGTCCGCGCGCTCTCGAAAGAAACGGGCCCTTCCGGGAGCTTCACGAATCTGAGCCAGGGCATGTTCGCGGAAGCGAAGTAGCCGGGGCGCCTTGCGGTTTCGTCGACGCAGCCGACAAGCCCGACTCGCCGCTATTTGGGCTTGAGCTGCGGGAAGAGGATGACGTCCCGGATGCTCTCCTGCCCCAGCAGCATCATGCACAGGCGGTCGATGCCCATGCCCATGCCGCCGGCGGGAGGCATGCCGTGCTCCAAGGCCACCAGGAAGTCCTCGTCCAGCTTCTGCTGCTCGCCGCCGGCTTGGTGTTCGAGCCGTTCGCGCTGCTCGACGGGGTCGTTCTGCTCGGTGTAGGCCGGCGAAATCTCCTGCCCGTTGATGCAGCATTCGAACACCTCCACCGTGGTGGGGTCGTCCGGAGACAGCTTGGCCAGCGGCACCAACTCCTTCGGCAAATGGGTGACGAAGGTGGGCTGGATGAGGGTGGGCTCGATCAGTTTCTCGAACACTGCGCCGGTGACTTCAAAGTCCTCGTAGGCATCGCCGATCTCCGCCCCCAAGGCCACCGCTCTCGCCTTCCGTTCCGCTGGAGTGGCCTCAAACCAGTCGGCGCCGGCCTTCTCGCGGATGAGGTCCTTGTAACGGGCGCGACGCCACTGACGCAGGTCGATGGTGCGGGTGACCTTGCCCTCGGCGTCCTTGTGCTCAATGACCAGCGTGCCGAGCACCTTTTCGGCGACGTGGCAGACCATGCCTTGCACCAACTGCATCATCGTCTCGTAGTCCCCGTAGGCCTGGTAGGCCTCGAGCATGGTGAACTCGGGGTTGTGGCGGCGGGAGAGGCCTTCGTTGCGGAAATTGCGGCCGATCTCGAACACGCGGTCCATACCCCCGACCAACAGGCGCTTGAGGTAAAGCTCCAAGGCGATGCGGAGGTAGAAATTGCACCCCAAGGCGTTGTGTTTGGTCACGAAGGGTTGGGCGGCCGCGCCGCCAGGAATGGCCTGCATCATCGGCGTTTCCACCTCGACGTAGCCTTGGCCATGGAGATACGCGCGGATTTCCCGGATGACTTCGCTGCGCAGCAGGAAGACACGCTTGACCTCGTCGTTGCCCATGAGGTCGAGATAACGCTGGCGGTAGCGGATTTCCGTGTCGGCCAGGCCATGCCACTTCTCCGGCGGCGGACGCAGCGCCTTGCCCAGAATCGTGAAAGACTCGATCTTCACCGAGACCTCCCCGGCGCGGGTGGTGAACATCGTACCGCGCACTCCAATGAAGTCGCCGATATCCAAGTGCTTGAAGATGTCGAACTGCTCATCCCCAAGCGCCTGCTTCTGAGCGTAAATCTGGATGCGGCCGCTCTGGTCCTTGAGATCGAGGAACTGACTCTTGCCCATGTCGCGGTGGGCGGTGATGCGGCCGGCGAGCGCAACGGCACGGCCTTCGGCATAGTTCTGACGTGCGGCCGCGCAGGCCTCGGAGGGCTGGAACTTGTTGGCAAAGGGGTTGATGCCCTTCGCCTGCAGGGCCGCCAACTTGGCCCGGCGTTGCTCCATGAGTGCGTTCGTATCTTGCATATCGCTGCCAAGGATGAAACAACGAGCCGCCTTGCCAAGGCAAGCGCGGAGCGCGGCCGCGGCGGAGGCGCCTGAGACCGTATGGTCGCTCGGCTCGCCGCCAACCGCACTTGCGAGGAGCCCGCGTTGCAGGGTATGCTGGCGCCGTCAACAGGATCATGAAACTGAACCTCGGCTGCGGGCGGAAATACCTCGAGGGGTACGTCAACTGCGACGTTGCCACGAGCGTCAAAGCGGACAAGTACTTTGACCTCAACGTGCTCCCCTACCCTCTCCCGGCGGAATGCGCCGAGGAAATCTGGATGGACAACGTCCTGGAGCACTTGGATGACATCCCGAAGGTGATGGCGGAGTTGCACCGACTGCTCAAGCCCGGCGGACGGCTGCGGATACTGGTACCCTACGGCAAGACTGATTGGGCCATGCAGGACCCCACCCACAAGCACTTCTTCACCGAGGCCAGCCTCAACTACTTTATCGAGGGCCACCCCTACAATTTCTATTCGGACATCCGTTTCAAGCTGCATGAGGCGCGCCTCTACGGGGACAACACCAACATCATGCACAAACTGCGGAACCTGCTCCCGTTCAAGAAGTACCTCCGCTATTTCCTCTTCAATATCTACGACGGAATCTCGTTCGATCTGGAGAAGATCGCATCCGCGCCTTTGGCTGGCGCACCGAAATAGAGCTCACCCGAAGAACCCCGAGTGCCCCGAACGGGGTCGGTTGGCGCTTGGCAACGCGATGGGCGACGCGCCGTCCCGGGTCTGAAGTCTGGCATTGTCGGCGAGGCACGCATGGGCTAGCTTGACGCCATGAAAGACCTGAAGACTTGCCCGACGCCCATCGAGCTGAATCGCCGCAATTTCCTTGCGCGTGCCCTGGCTGCCGGCGCGGCCGGCACCGCGGCGCTCAGCTTCGAGGAGCAGGCGTTGCAGGCCGCCCAACCCGCGCCGCAAGTGCAGCCCGGCAAGAAGATGTCGACGGGCAAGATCAAGGACGTGGAGATCAGCCGTCTCATCTGTGGCGGCAACCTCATCGGAGGGTACGCGCACTCTCGCGACCTCATCTACGTCTCGGGCCTGCTCAAGCAGTACTTTACCGACGAGAAGATCCTCGACACCTGGCAGATCTGCGAGACCAACGGGATCAACTGCATGAATATCGACCCGAGCCCGCAGGCGGTGGCCCTGTTCAAGCGGTATCGCAAGGAGCGGGGCGGGAAGATGAAGTGGCTGGCCCAGACCCCCGCCGATTCGGACAACATGCCCACCCTCATCAAGCAGGTCATCGACGACGGCGCCACTGGGGTCTATCTCCTGGGCAACCGCGCGGATCAATGGACTTTCGAGAAGCGGGTGGACTTGATCGGACGCTTCGTCGACCTGGTCAACAAGGAAGGCGTCATCTCGGGTGTGGCCGGCCACTCACTCGACATGGTGCAGGCGGTGGAAGCCGCCGGCATCAAGAACGACTTCTACATGAAGACCCTGCACAATACGAATTACTGGTCAAAGCGACAGCCGGATCAGACGAAGCAGGTGATCGAGAATTACAGCGTGGACAATTACTGGGACATGGAGCCGGACAAGACCATCGCCTTCATGCAGAAGGTCAAGAAGCCGTGGATTGCCTACAAGGTGCTCGCCGCCGGGGCCATCCGCCCTCAGATCGGGTTCGACTACGCCTTTGCCAACGGGGCGGATTTTGCCTGCGTGGGCATGTTCGATTTCCAAGTGGCCGAAGACGTGAAGATCGCGGAAGAGGTCCTGGCTCGCTACGAGGAGCGCCGCCGCGAGTGGTTTTCGTAGGACCGCCTCGGCGGACACGGACGGTCTCTGGTAGCGCGTCAGGGTTTCCAAGTGTCGATGCGGCAGGCTCCCCATGGAGCGTGTTTATGCTTTGCAGTGGAAAGTGACTCCTAGCCTTTATGCGAACACGTACCCACCCCTGGCCGACTCTCCTAAGCATCCTGGCCCTGATCATGACGGTGGCAGGCGCCGACGGCCCGACTCCGCCAACGGCGGCCCCGGAGCCGGCGGAATGGGCCAAGGCGGACGTGCGCACGGCTGCGCCCAAGGACTTGGACGGGTACTTCCCCTTTCATGTGCCCGCAACACCCCAGGAATGGAGCCAACGGGCCGAGCGCGTCCGGATGCAGATGCGCGTGAGCCTAGGGCTATGGCCAGAGCCGACCCGGACTCCTCTGAACCCGGTGGTTCACGGCAAGGTGGACCGGGAGGATTACACGGTGGAACGGGTCTTCTTCGAGAGCATGCCCGGATTCTATGTCACCGGGAGCCTGTACCGACCCCGCCATGCCGAGGGAAAGCGCCCCGGAGTGCTATGCCCGCATGGACATTGGAACAACGGCCGCTTCCTGGACACTCCGGTCGAAGAGGTGCGGCGGGAGATCGCGCAGGGAGCGGAACGGTTCGAAGAGGGCGCTCGCAGCGTGTTGCAGGCCCGCTGTGTTCAACTGGCGCGCATGGGTTGCGTGGTGTTCCACTACGACATGATCGGTTACGCGGACAGCGTTCAGATTTCCTTCGATCTGGCGCACCGCTTCGCCAAACAGCGGCCGGAGATGAATTCGCGGGAGGCCTGGGGGCTGTTCAGTCCCCAGGCGGAAGCCCACAACCAAAGCGTGATGGGCCTCCAAACGTGGAATTCCATCCGCGCGTTGGACTTCCTGCTCGAACTGCCTGATGTCGATGCCGGCAAGATCGGCGTCACCGGAGCAAGTGGCGGCGGCACCCAGACCTTCATCCTCTGTGCGCTGGACCCCCGCCCCACCGTCGCCTTCCCGGCGGTTATGGTCGGCACGGCGATGCAAGGCGGCTGCACCTGCGAAAACGCGAGCGGACTGCGCGTCGAAACGGGCAACGTCGAATTCGCCGCACTGTTTGCCCCCAAACCGTTGGGCATGACCTCCGCCAACGATTGGACGAAGGAGATGTCCACCAAGGGGTTCCCGGAACTCAAACAGCTCTTTGCCCTGTTGGGCGCACTGGACAAGGTCGCGCTTCACCGCGGAGAGCATTTCGGCCACAACTACAACCACGTGAGCCGCACCGCGATGTATGCTTGGATGAACCGGCATTTCCAGCTCGGTTTGCCAGAACCGGTGCTGGAGCGCGATTACCAACGGTTGACCACGGAGGAGATGACCGTCTGGAATGAGCCCCATCCCAAGCCCGAGGGCGGACCCGATTTCGAGCGCAAGCTCTTGCAGTGGTGGTCGCGGGACGCCGCCGCCAAGCTGGAACAAGCCAGCGCTTCCTGGGCGGCCTATCAATCGTTGCATCGGCCCGCCGTCGAGGCCGTCCTCGGGCGCAGCCGCGAGGAAGTGGGCAAGGTCGAATGGTCCGGGCTCACCGAAACCAAGCTCCCTTGGGGCACCAGGACCGTCGGGACGCTGGTCAACCCATCACGCCACGAACTCGCGCCCGTCCATTGGCTGAAGCCGGCCAAGGCCGATGGCCGCGTTGTGATCTGGCTTTCGACGGTGGGCATCGCGGGACTGTATACCACCCTGCCGGACACCCCCATCCCTGCCGTACGGCAACTGCTCGATGCGGGGGTGTCGGTAATCGGTGTCGACCTCCTCTGGCAAGGGACTTTCCCCAAGGATGGCATGCTGGTGAACCAGAACCGGTTGGTCGCCAATCCTCGCGAGGCGCCTGCCTACACGTTTGGGTACAACCACTCCCTGTTCGCCCAGCGTGTCCATGACGTGTTGAACTTGGCCGCCGCCCTTAAACAAGATCAGGCGATGGGCGTGAAGGCGGTGGGATTGGTGGGTTTGCAGGGGGCCGGAGCCTGGGCGGCGGCAGCCAGGGCGCTGGCTCGCGACTGGGTCGCCGCCGCCGCCATCGATACCAAGGGCTTCCGCTTTGCCGACGTGGCTGACATGCGCGATGCCGGGTTCCTGCCGGGTGGTGCCAAGTACGGAGACCTGCCCGGGATGCTTGCCCTGGGAGCGCCAGGACGCCTCTGGCTGGCCGGCGAGACCGGTGCCGGGTCCGCTCCCCAGCGTCTCTACGCCCTCGCCGGCGCGCAGGACAAGCTGAGCACGGCCCCGTCCGGCGACGCCGCGGCTGCCGCACGTTGGCTGACCGAAACCTTGAAGTAGCAACTGCCGGTGGCCTGCGGGCCAAAGTCGGTGTACCGTGCCGGTGTGAAACACGCGGGCATCCTGCTCTGGCTCGCACTTGGGCTTTCGGCCTGCAGCCGCCAAGCCCCACGAAGCGACGCGATGAAAAGCGACACAGATTGGCCCGCAGCCCGGAAGGCCATGGTGGAGCGGCAACTCCGGGCGCCGGGACGGGATATCCGGGACGAGCGGGTGCTCAAGGCCATGCTCGAAGTACCCCGTCATGAGTTCGTACCGGAAACCCACCGCCACGCCGCCTACGCGGACTCCCCCCTCCCCATCGGCCACGAGCAGACGATCTCCCAACCGTTTATCGTCGCGTTCATGACCGAGCAATTGAAGCCGCAGCCCACCGACCGGGTGCTCGAAATCGGCACGGGCTCAGGCTACCAGGCAGCGGTGTTGGCCCGGCTTGTCAAGGAGGTCTACACCATCGAGATCGTGGAACCGTTGGCCGACCGGGCGGAAGCTGACCTCAAGCGCCTGGGATACGACAACATCCACGTGCGCAAGGGGGACGGCTATCAAGGTTGGGCTGAAGCGGCGCCTTTCGATGCTGTCATCGTGACCTGCGCCCCGGAGCACATTCCGAAACCGCTGGTGGACCAACTCAAAGACGGTGGAAGGATGATCATCCCGGTCGGGCCGGCCCACGACCAAGCCCTGCACCTCTTGGAAAAGCGGGAGGGGAAGGTGGAACGCCGCGCCGTTCTCCCTGTACGGTTTGTGCCCATGACCGGCCCGCAGGCTGCCGCCGGTCAGTAAGCTCGGGCGGACACTCTCCTCGGGCGTCCCGGCACGTTTCGATTACTCCGCGGGGGCATCGCCGCGGCCCTGGATCAGAAACCGGAACACTTCGGCGGCGGTATCGGGAGACTGCATCTCCGCCTCGGCCTCCTGCACGCGTTTGCCGTCGCGAATCTGGTCGAGTTCTCCCGCATCAAGCCAGAAGCCCGCACAGCCCGGACATTCGTCCACCTCCACCCGGCAGCGGGGGCTGAACTGCCGGCGCTTCAGCTTCACTCCGCTGCACCGTGGACAGGGGCGCTTGCGCGAGGCATCCAGTTGGATCGAGGGGTCGCGTTGGATGCTGAGCAGGATGGTGTTGGCCGTCTCCGGCTGCACGCTGACCCGCTGGAGTTCGAAGGCGTCAAACCAGATGCCGCCACAGCCGCCGTGGCAGGCATCGACCGTCACATGCCCCGCCCGGAGCGGAGTCAATTCGTTAAAACAAGCTGGGCACTTCATGACTGCGAAAATGAACGGGCGCGCGGCCGCACGCACGCCCCCCTTTAACAACCTAAGCCAAGATGGCCCGCTCAGCAAACGGATTGTCGCCCTGCCCCCCCTCCCGAGACGACGCTGCC
>CAYYMW010000031.1:0-1969 GCA_964472515.1 uncultured Verrucomicrobiota bacterium
ACACGCCCGCAGGCATCTGTGGGAACCAAGACATCGGGTGGAGTGGCGCGGGCGGAGAGAAACCCTCCCCGCCCGCCAAATTCATGCAATTAGGCAGCGGCCAGGGTGCGATAGTTGTGCTTGGCGGCCCAAAGGGCGAAGTTCTTGATCTCGTCCAGGCAGCGTCGGATCGATTTCATGCTGATCGTGCTCGGCATGCGGCGCACACCGTCCACCGCTTTGACCGGGCTCGCCGTGCAGGCCGCAATATGTTCTTCGGTCACGGAGTTCACCCGCTTGAGGAGATCGTCGGCGGCGAACTCGTAGCGCCCGTCGACGGCGGCGTAACCCAGCAAGTCCCGCATGATCACGCATCCGCGCGTGTAAGCCACATTGACGTCCGGCGGGGCAATCAGCACCGTGGGATTATCCGTCACCGCGATCCGGAAGGTCTTGTCCATCGGGTCCGCGCTGTTCTCCATGCAGGTGAACTCGTCGGTCTTGATGCCCACCTGGCTCAACTCGGTCGTGATGGCGGTCTCCAACTCGCTCAACCGGCCTACAAACATGCGCGGCACCTTGAACAGGATGACGCCCGTCGGCTCGAACGGGTCGCACGCGTTGTCGAACGTGAAGAAATTCATGAAACGACGATCCCAATGCACCCCGTCCTTCGCGAACATCGGTTCCAGGACATTGGCGGTCAGATAGTCGCACAGGTCGAGAATCGATTGGGTCCGCTCCTCGCGGGCGTCTCCCGCCACGGTGAAGTTGAGTTTGTTTTTCATGGTTTTGTCGAAAAGGTCAGCCGCCGCGCGTTTGTTCACCCGGGTCGAAGCCCCGGTTGCGTTCCGTGTCGCGCATTGCGTCATGTTTTCTCTATTCGCAATTGGTATGCCAATCCGCCACTTACGTCGAAACCGCGTGTTTGCAGGGGGATATCGCGAAAAGTTTCTCCACAAACCAAAGCGAACTCTCGCCAGCCTGCGAGTTTTCGTTAGTTCAACTGCGAACCGCCACGAAATGCCGCTCCGGAGCTACCTTTGGAGGGTCATGGCGGCGAAAACCGGGCTTTCCCCCCCGTCGGACGAGCCAAAAGGAGCCCGTTTTCCCCCTCGACCACCACCCGTCAACCCGAAAACCGCCCAAACCCTCAGAACGAGCCAAAGCACTGACGGCGGGAACAACTCGACGACGGTCAGACGTATGCGTCCAGGCTACGGCAGACTGATAACGCGGAAGAAGGCTTGGGAGCCTGATAGGTCCACCGTCGCCGAGGGATCGATCATCGGGGAACCGAGGTTCTGCCAATCCCCGGCCTCGAGGGTCTCGCGGCGCTGTAGCTGATATGGTCCACTGGCGCCAAGCCATTCCAGCCGAAGCCCGTTGCCCTCGCGCCGAGGGCTCTGCATCAGGATGGGTATAGGCAGGACCATCACCTTCCCATCGGCAAGGCCCAGCGCGACCTGCTTGCCGTTCGGCGAGATGGCCATGGACACGGCCCCACCGAAGCCCTGGTCATAGACAAACGCCGCGAAATCATTGTTGCCAGGCTGGACACGCCAAAGGCGCATCTCGTCGTGGTTGACCGTAACGATCACCCGCCCGTCTGGCGAGAAGAGCATGAGCTTGGGATAGTCGCGGCTCCGGGCATCCCCAATCATCCCGTAGTACTCACCGACGGGCATCCTCCACATCTCGCTCGGAGAGTCAGGATAGGCAGGTACTACCAGTAGGGACCCATCGGGCGAATAGACCGCACTGCCTCCCTCCGCAACCCCTTCTTCGTGATTGTGCAAGGTGAGTCGCAGACTCCAGTCGCTGGTCCGATAAAGGTCAACCTCATAGCGATCTCTGACAGCGTAGGCAATCGCCAACTCGCTCGCGTCAGGGGAGAACGACGGGCTTCCGCCACCGACGACCTTGGTGAAGACACGCATCGCGTCGTTCAAGCGCCAAACCGCCAGCGTCCCCTCGCCTGAAGCATAAT
>CAYYMW010000031.1:1979-27833 GCA_964472515.1 uncultured Verrucomicrobiota bacterium
ATAATCGACCCCTGCAAACAGCCCTCCCCGCTCCGAGTACTCCCCCGTGCCCGGGGCCAAGGCCCAACGCCTGACCGGCGTCTGGTTAAGCGGCCGCCATTCTGTCAATACACCTGTCAGATGATGCCACGACAACAGCGCGCCGTCGGAACGAAACCAGAGGCCAAGCACAGGGCCATCGACGTTAGTCAACGACCCGGTCAGAGTGCCGTTGGTTGCGCCCCAAAGGCGAATGGTGCCATCCTCGCTGCCGGACGCTAGCAGCGACGAGTCTTGGGAGAACGCGAGGGCATACACCCAATTTGTGTGCAGCGTGCCTGTCCACACGATGTCGGGGCCGCTTCTCGCGAAAATGACTGGATACGGAAATGCAAGGACCGCCGCCATGAGCAGGGCCTTGGACAGGATCTGTATTCGGCTTTTCATATTTGTTTGAGCAGTCCGTTTGCGGTTCAGGAACCTGGATTGGGCCGGCGCGGGAGCCGCCGGACGGGCGGCCGACAAGCGCGGGAGAGGAGTCTTGCTCATAGATCAGATTCCCGCCGCAAGCCGGCTGAGGAAAGCGCGGGGGGTGAGTATCTCTACACCGAAGGGCTTGCCCATGACCAACAGGTCGGGATCCCATGAGATGATGAAGGACGCCTTGGCGGCCAGGGCGCAAGCCAAGTAAGGGTCGTCGCTGGCGTCCCGGCTCCGCTGCTTACCCAAGGGTGCGGGAGCAACTAGGTGCGAGAGTTCAATCAAACCCTCCAGGCAAGGCCACGGGTCCCGGCGGAACTTGACCTTATCGGCCTGCATGTGGGCGATGGTGCCGCGCCACTCCTGCACGATGGCTTGCGTAACGAAGGAACGCATGCGCCGCCGGGCCACCAGCACGGCGCAACGGTACGGCTCGGCGGACCAACCGCAGGCGGCGGCTACTACGCTGGCATCCAAGACCACCGCGATCATGCGCGGGCCTTCCTGGCAGCGGGCTTGGCTTTGGCCGGGGCGGGCTGGCTGTCCGCCCGGACCTTGCGCTTGGCGCGGAGGATGGCGGCCTCTTCCTCGGGCGTGGTGTCACGCTCCCAGGCTCCGGCGTGCGCCTTCTCCAGGCCAGCCAGGTCTTTCTCAACCTGTTGTTGCTCCCAGGTCCGAACCAGTTCCCGGACGAACTCGCTGGCGGACGTGTACCGTCCGGCCTCGACTTCGGCCCCGATCATCTCGGCCTGACGCTTGGTCAGGCTCACGTTCATGGTGGAAACAGCCATAACAACAGCGCTCTCTACGCATTCCACCGTAGGCCATCAGCCAAGCATTGGCAAGGCTTGGCTGATACCCGTCAACGCGGTTGTCCTTCTGCCCCTCGGGGCAGGACATGGCTTCCATTTGGAAGTGGGTCTCATTGAAGCAGTCCGTTGATCTCCCGCAGGTGGACGAGAGGGCATGTCCGGCCCGCTCCAGTTTCTTCTGCCTCCGTGGGGCCTCGGTGTGTCTGCCGTGCGGGAGTTGCCGGTGTCGAGGGCGCCAACCGTCATCTTCAGCGACAAGCGGAATACCACCCGAGGATGACCTTCAAGGACGAATCGCAGGCGTTTCTTGGGCGGCACGGAATGGCCCATGCGTAACAGGAGCTGGAATTACGGCTGGCTGGAACGCTCCTCCCAATCACATCTGAGCCTATGACCGCTACCAACCAAGGACCTTTGCCTGCAATGACATGGAAACGGCCCCGGTCATGAGGTTCGCTGGCCGCGAACACCTCACCGAGCCCGCTGCCCACCCCACAGAATCAGTACGTCTCGCGGTCCTTCGTCAATGCGGGAGTACCGTGGTCGGTGGATAGGGCCAGGGATTTCTTCGGGCACGCCTCGACGCAGTAGCCGCAGTTGATGCAGCGCAGCCGGTCGATGGCCCACTTCTTCTGATTGCGCTGAACGAGCAGCGCGCCCGTGGGGCACTTCTTCGCGCAGACGGTGCAGTAGACGCAAGTGTCTTTGGTGAAGACCAGTTGTCCGCGCGATTTGGGAATGACGCGTCGCGGCTCGAACGGATACCGGCTGGTGGGCGGCTTGGTCAGCGCCCACTTCAGCGCCAGTTTGGACATCGTGAAATAGGCCATATCAACGTTCGGTGCAGCTGATGCACGGGTCAATGGTGAGGACGATTACCGGGACGTCCGCCAGGTCGCAGCCCTTGAGGAGCGTCAACATCGCCGGCAGGTTGGCAAAGGTGGGGGTGCGCACGCGGAACCGTTGCAGGTTCTTGGTGCCGTTCGCCTTCACGTAGTAAACCACCTCGCCGCGTGGTTGTTCGGTGCGGGCCGCATACTCCCCGTTCGGGTTGCCGGTGACTTTGACGGCAATCTCGCCGGTGGGCAGCTTGGTCAGGGCCTGCCGAAGCAGATCGAGGGATTGATACAGTTCCTCACAGCGCACCGCGCACCGCGCGAACGAGTCCCCTTCAGTACGGGTGACAGGCTTGAGCGCCAGCTCCGGATAGGCCGCGTAGCCCAATGCCCGCAGATCCTGCGCCACGCCGCTGGCCCGGGCCATGGGACCGACGCACCCGAGTTGGTAGGCATCCGCCCGCGAAAGCACTCCCACACCACACAAACGGTCCTTCACCGAACTGTCGTTGAGGAATACCTCGGTGATCTCCCGGCAATCGCGCTCGATTCGGCCGAGTTCCGTCAGGATGCCTTGGGCCGCCTCGTCCTCGATGTCCCGCCGCACGCCGCCGACTTTGCAGGTGCCGAAGATGACCCGGCCGCCGGTGGTGGCCTCAATGATGTTCAGCACCGCTTCCCGTACCCGCCAGGAATGCATGAAGAGGCTTTCGAAGCCGACCGCGTCCGCCATCAAGCCAAGCCACAGCAAGTGGCTGTGCATGCGGGACAACTCTCCCCAGATGGTGCGCAGATACAGCGCGCGGGGCGGGACAGGGATCTTCATCAGCGCCTCGATCGCCTGACAATACGTCTGCCCGTGGATGAAACTGCAGATGCCGCAAACGCGCTCCGCCACGAACACGAATTCCTGGAAGTCTTTCAACTCCACCAGTTTTTCGAGCCCGCGGTGAATGAAGCCGATGGACGGCTGGGCCTCGATGACCTTCTCGTCTTCCACCAACAGGTTCAGGTGGATCGGCTCGGGCAGGACCGGATGCTGGGGACCAAAGGGAATGACCGTGGCAGCCATGAGTGCTAGGCGGTAAGAGAGGTGTTGGTGTCGCTCGTCGCCTCGCGGCGGACGACCTCCACTTTGGGGGCGGGAACTGGTGCGGGCGCAGGGCCGGCCGAGGGAGCCTTTGGCGAGCCGAAGGGGTACTTGACGCTGGTTTTGTAGAAGCGGCCCTGGAAGTCGATCGCCATACCGTCCACGCGCAGGTTGAACAAATCGTGCAGCTCGTTCTCGTAGATAAACGCGCACAGGTAGATCCCGCTGATGCTCGGCACCTGGGGGGCGGGCGTGGGCACGTGCAGGCGCAGATTCACCAAGCGGATCTCACGGTCGAAACTGTACGTGAGTTCCAGGTGGTCAGGCAGGGCCGTGGCGCCAATCTGCACCAAACGGTAGCCCTGAGTCTGCAGCTCGCGCACGCGCGCCAGCAGGGTCTCGGGGGAGATCGATTCGAAAGTGGCGGCGTCGCTCATGCGCGGTGTTTCTCCAAGTATACCCACGTGATGGCCGGGGTGAACGGTTCGGTCTTGTACATCCGGTAGCCCAGCTTGCCGAATGCGCGGATGTTTCGCTTGCTCTTGTGTCCGGTGAACGCCTCGAAGCGTCCCACCGCGGGGAAGTGGTTTTCGATATCCGTCACCATCCGCGCCGCAATGCCCCGGCCCCGGAAATACGGATGCACAATGACCCGGCTGATGTGCGCCGAACTCGCTTCTGCGTAGCCGCGCACCGCCCCGATGATCTTGCCGTTGACCACCGCCTTCAGAAAGATCATGCGGTTGAAGTCAGCCTGCATCTCCTCCAGGGTCTGCTGCAACGCGGGCAGGCTTTCGTCCCCGTACAACTCCGCCTCGCTTTGGTAGGCCACTTTCTGGAGCGCGAGAATCTCCGCCACGTCGCCCTGGTCGGCCTTCATGATCAGGGTGCGGTCGATGCTGTCCGCGATGGCCTTCATGGCGCGGTGCTTTTCCTCCAGAACCGCCAGGGCCTTGACCACCCCGTCGATGATGGCTTCCGGCCGCGCCGCGCACCCGGGCACGTAGACGTCCACCGGGATCACGCTGTCCACGCCGCCGGAGATGTTGTAGCACTCGCGGAAGATGCCCCCCGTGGCGGCGCAAATCCCCACCGCCACCACCACCTTCGGCTCCGGCAGTTGGTGGTAGATGTTTCGGATCACGTCCTTGCTTTGTTCGTTGACGGCTCCCGTCACGAGGAAGATGTCGGCGTGCTTGGGATTGCCCGTATTGACCACCCCCAGGCGTTCCACGTCGTACAGCGGGGTCAGGCAGGCGAGCGTCTCGATGTCGCAGCCATTGCAGCTCGAAGCGTCGTAGTGGATGATCCAGGGGGATTCTTTGAAACCAATCATAGGACGGCTCTTTACTGCAGGACGGAAAGCACAATGATATTGCCGAAGCCCAGCACCACCGCCACGCCCCATGCGCTGCGGAGGGCCGCTTGCCACTTCAGCCGGGCAAACACGTTGTCCACCAGGATGACGAACAGGAACGACAGCAGCGCGACCGCCACCCCCAATACCGGCGAAGCCGCGAAGAAGAGGTAGATCCACCCGAGCAGGAACACATTCTCGTACCAATGGGCAATCTCCACCATGGCGAGTCCCCGGCCGGAGAATTCCGTGGTGAGCCCGCGGACCAGCTCCTGGTGGGCGTGGTGCGAACTCGAGAGATCGAACGGCGACTTCCGGAACTTGATCTCCAGCGTGTACAGGAACCCCAGGAACACCCCCGGCAGGGCCATGACCAGCAGGGTGGGGTGCCTGGCAATATCGTCCACATGAAAGCTCTTGGTCACCATGTACATGCCCACCGCCGTCAGCAGCACCATGGGCTCATACGCCATCATCTGGATCAGTTCCCTCTCCGCTCCCAGAAAGCTGTAGGGCGAGCTGGCCTTGTAGGCCCCCAGCACCAGGAAGATGGCCCCCAGCGTCAGCGCGAAAATCACCAGCAACAGGTCCAGCCCCGCAAAGAACAGCGCCCCGGTGAAGACGATCAGCAGGAGGAAGAAGAAGACGTAGATGTTCTGCGACCGCCGGGTCACCATGTTCTCCTTTCGCAGGAGCTTGATGACGTCATAGAACGGCTGCAGCAACGGCGGGCCCACGCGCGACTGCATCCGGGCCGAGAGCTTGCGGTCCAAGCCTGCGAGCAACCCTCCCAGAAGTGGTGCGCCGAACAGGTACAGAATCAGGTTCAAGGTCATGGCTGCGGGAAGCAAACGTTCGGTTGCGTGGGTGGGTCAGATCACCGCCAAGGCCAGCATCAGGCAGAGCAGGGCGGCGCAGGAGGCCGTCCCCCAGCGCACCAAGCGGGCTTCCTCGAAGAAGTCGCCGAGATAGTAGTTCTTCATGGCCACGTCCTGAACCCCGCCCTGCATGGTCCGGTAGCTGATGCTGCCCTGCACGTTCGCGCCGCCCAGATAGGCATCCATCACCTTCTGGCGGTCGCCGTGCAGGATGAAGGTCAGTGGAAAGAGCGTCACCATGGCCATCATGATCGTCATCAAAAGGATGTTGCCCGGGCTCATGGTCGCGGTCTGGCCGTAGATGCTCAGCACATACGGTTCGATGAACCGCGACGACAGGAAGGGGAAGAAAAGGCAGGTCAGAAACGTCGCCACGGAGAGGCCTGCCAGCGCCACATATTCCCCCGCCGAGCACTCGTGCGGCACCACCTCGCGGGGTTTCACGGTCTCGATCAACTTGCCCATCCATTTGACCCAGAAGAACAGCGTGGCGGCGCTGCCGAACGCGATGAAGATGCTCAACGCCGGCGACGCATCCAGCACCGCCTTGAGCACCGCCCACTTGCTGATCAGCATCCCGAACGGCGCCAGAAACATGCCCGCCATGCCGATCAACATCATGACCGCCGTCTTGGGCATCGTCAGGATCAACCCCGACATGGCCTCGATGTCACGGCTGTGGAGTTTGTGCTCCACCACCCCCACGCAGAGGAACAACAGGCACTTCGCCACCGCATGGAAGATGATGAGCAACACTCCCGCCCACACCGCTTCATACGTGCCAATCCCCCCGCATAGCACGATCAGCCCCAGGTTGGCCACCGTCGAGTAGGCCAGGACCTTCTTCGCGTCGCTCGTGGTGATCGCCGCCAGCGAGCCGATCAGGAAGGTCGCCGCCCCTACCAACGCCACCGTCATACCGATGGCGGTGCCTGCCACTACCGGCGCCATCCGCAGGACCAAGTACACTCCCGCCTTGACCATCGTGCTGGAATGCAGCAAGGCCGACACGGGCGTCGGGGCCACCATGGCTCCCAGCAACCATCCCGAGAACGGTAACTGGGCTGATTTGGTAATGCCCGCAAAGCAAAGCAAGGCCGCCGGCAATAGCGCGTACTGCGGCAGGGAGACAAGCAGACTCTGCAGTTCCACCGTGCCCGTGTTGCGATGGAGGAAAACGACGGCAATGACGAAGGCCAAGCCGCCCATCAAGTTCATGGTCAACGCTTTGAAGGCGTTGTTCCGGGCCACGTCGGTCTGCGTATAGCCGATCAACAGGAACGAGCAGAGGGTGGTCACCTCCCAGAAGAAATACAGCCACAACAGGTTGTTCGCGAACACGATGCCAAACATCGCGCTCATGAAAACGAACAGCACCGCGAAGAACAGCGGACGACGGTCCTTCACCTCCGCGTGCGACGCGTGGTACTCCCGCATGTAGCTCAACGCATAGAGACAGATGCCGCCCCCCATCAAGCCGTTGATCACCGCCATGATGACCGAGAGTTTGTCGACAAACAGATTGTGAAAGGCCACGACTTGCTTGCCCGCCGTGGCCTCGAAACCCAGCAGCACACTGACTTGGGCCACCATGAGCAGGGCGGTCAGGTACTTCCGGTAGCGCAGGCTCAGCACCACCACGTAGACTGCCATGCCGATCTCCGTCAGCACCATGGCCCCGCCGATCAGATGATGCCCCCACGTCAGCCCGTGCAGGTCATTGGGCATCGAAAGCACCGCCAGTCCGACCGCGCCGAGGGAAACCGCCAACGTTACGGCTACCACTAGGAATTTCCGCAGCGATTCATGGCGGAAGCAAAAAAGCCCCAAGCCGACGGCCAAGGGCCCCAAGATCATGGCTGGTACCAGATTCACAAGCCTCCCAGCGGTTGAGTGGCACGGGCATGCCCCCGCTTCCGGAGGATTTGGTTTGCCTCACCGCTCGTTCTGTGCCGTGCCTTTGGCCAATACACCATAACAACGAAAATTTCGCATTTCGCCATGTGTCGCCCCACCTGACGCAAGTCCCGTGCCACCATGCAGTTGATCGCGTTTGCGACTCTCCATGAACAGGTTAACACCGAATCTGAACCTTGCTGGCACACGAAAGTTCGCAAATGACGATCTTTCGATTACCGGCGGCACCCCTCATCGGGCCATCCAGCTTTCGCTTCCTCCAACCCAACTGATCGAGCCTCCGTATTATGTGAGTATCCACTTAATAATGAAGTTATTATGAAATGGCGCTATCCGGCAAGCCAGTCGGCTATCCGCTCGGTTAACGAATGTTCGTCAATCCTCTATCCCTGTGGCTTGCTAGTCGCGATTGCCTATAAGTCGTTCGTCCTGAATTTAATATGCTTTATGTCGCACCGGCTGAGTCCATCTGGACGGTGCTGATTGCATGCCTCCGGCTGTTCGTGCTATCAATGCCCCCGCAATGGCGCTGAGTGCCGACTACAAACCGGAGTTCGAATCGCTCGCCCACCACTTGCTCGAGTTGGCCCACATCCGATCCGTGGACGAGCTTTTGCAACGGGTGGTCACTCTGCTGACTGACCGGCCCCATGTAGTGTGGGCTCGCATCTGGCTGAAGGAGGGAGGCCATCTGTGCGCCACCTGTCAGGGCAGCGGACAGTGTTCCGATCAGTCCATGTGTCTGCAAATGGCCGCCAGCTCCGGGCAGGACCACAACAGCGACGCCCCGGTGTGGTCCCGTTCGGATGAGGGTGCCCAGCGCCTGCCCTTGGGTATCGGCGAGATCGGCTTGGTAGGGAGCACGGGCGAGCCCATGGTCGTGGCGGACCTTCAGGAGGATCCGGTCTGGAGTGGTCTCCGCGGCTGGGTCCGGCAACAGGGCATTCGCGGCTTCAACGCCCAGCCCATCGTCTTTAAGGACCGCATCCTCGGCGTCCTGGCCATCTTCACCAGCATCCCCACGCCCGAGCGAGGACCTGAATGGCTGCGCATCCTGGCGGACCAGATTGCCGTGGCGCTCATGAACGCCCGGGCTTTCGAGGAGATTGAACGCCTTCGCGCGCAACTGGAGATCGAGAACGTCTATCTCCAGGAGGAGGTGCGCGAAGCCCGGGCCTTTGGTGACATCATCGGCCAGAATGGCGCCATGCAACGCCTGCTTCGCCAGATCGAGATGGTGGCTCCCACGGACGCCTCGGTTCTGATCTTGGGTGAGTCGGGCACGGGCAAGGAACTGGTGGCCCGGGAGATTCACCGGCGCAGCCGCCGCAACAACCATCCACTGATTCGGGTTAACTGCGCCTCCGTCCCTCGCGAGCTTTACGAAAGCGAGTTCTTCGGCCATGCCAAGGGGGCCTTCACCGGGGCGATCAAGGACCGCGCCGGGCGGTTCGAGGCCGCCAACGGCGGCACTCTCCTGCTCGATGAAGTCGGGGAAATCCCGCTCGAGTTGCAGAGCAAGTTCCTCCGGGTCCTCCAGGAAAAGCAGTACGAAAGGGTAGGGGAGGAAACCACCCGTTCCGTGGATGTCCGCATCATCGCCGCCACCAATCGGGACCTGAAACGAGAGGTCGAGGAAGGCCGCTTTCGGCAAGATCTCTATTACCGCCTGAACGTGTTTCCTGTCGAAGTGCCTCCCCTGCGCGAGCGCAGCGACGACATTCCTTTGCTGGCCATGCATTTCCTCGAACAGGCCGCCCAGCGCCTGCACCTGCCCATGCCCCGGTTTACCGAAGCCATGGCTCGGCGGTTGCAGAGCTACGCTTGGCCCGGCAACGTGCGCGAGCTCCAGAACGCCACCGAACGCGCGCTGATCCTGGCGCAAAAGGGCGTCCTGCATTTTGACCTGCCCGACGCCGAATTGGCGGAAACCTCCCAGGCGCCTCAAGCCGCGCAACCGGAGACGGGATCGGTGGAAATTCTGACCGAGGCCGAGCTGCTCCAACGCGAGAAGCAGAACTTGGTGGCGGCCCTCAACAAGGCGAATTGGAAGGTCCACGGCGAAGGTGGAGCAGCGGAGTTGCTGGGCGTCAAGCCCACCACCTTGATTTCCCGCATCAAGAAGCTCGGTCTCAAGCGGCCCGCCTGACCGATACGCTCGCTTTTGGTCGTCGCAGCAACGGATGTGTCGAGGCTTTGCAGTTCTGTTGGTCTCTAACGACGCGTCGTCACGATATTTCGCATATGCGAAATAATGGAGGTTGGGTGTTCTTGGGTTATATTACTGATGACCAACATGTTGTGATTCTTGGCAGGCGGCGGCACACGAAATGATCTATCGATCCAAGACCCAGTGTGCCTCGGTAGTGCGCCATGTGATCCGAACCCGCCTATGCAACGAATCGCGCCCCAAACGAACCGGTTTGCCTGCCTCCTACCTCAACGCGGGCAGCAGGTCACTGAAAACGTGTTCCTCCGTCTTCTCGCCCGTTCGCCGGCCGTGCGGGAGGCTTATCTGACTGCGGAATCGGCTCTGGCCCAAGGAGCCCTCACCTCCTCCCAGCGCGAAATGATCGCGCTTGCCGTGGCCGAGATTAACAACTCGCAATATGGCCTGGCGGTTCACGGCGCGGCCGGGCGGATGGCCGGTCTGACCGAGCAAGACGTGGAGTTGGCGCGGCGGGCCTCGGCTGCGGAGCCGCGAAATCTTGCCATGCTGCACTTCGCCCGGGCGGTGGCCCTGCAACGCGGCGAGGTGAGCGACACCGATTTCGGCCGCCTGCGCGGGGAGGGCTTTTCCGACGCGGAGATCACCGAAATCGTGGCGCACGTTGCTTTGAATGTCTTCGCCAACTATCTGAACAACGTGGCCCGCACGCAACCGGAGGCGGCCGCCGCGATGCCGGCCTGCGGTTGACCGCATAGCGAGTCGGCTCCCGCCCAGTCTGGGCTTAGCCCGGCGCCGCGCCGGCCGAGGGCAGGTTCAGCGTGCTGCGCTTGGCGGTCAGGACGCCCGCCGTGCCAAGGTACAGGGGGCCGGTGGTGTTGATCCAGATGCGGTCCACCAATTCGTCGAACACTTGGCGTGCCGCGGCGGGCCCGTCGAGCGGCAGCCGTGCCACGGCGGTGTTTGGCAGGCCTCCGGTTTCGAAGCCGGCTGGCAGGCCCGCCATCATCAGATCGACGCCGCGCGGGCTGCGGATCCGCACCCCCAGGCAGGCAATGCCGCGGGCGTCGCGCACGGCTTGACCGGCAATGATCGGCTTCTCCGCCAGATCGTCGTGTTTGGTGAGCCGCTCGGAAATCCAGTGATAGAGGTCCAATTCGCGCACGGTGCCAGGGGTGGCGGAGCTCGCGACGGCCACCTCTTCCGGGGTGAAGAAATGCGCGGTAAAGGGCTTGCGGCGGTTCTCGAGTTTGATCTTCTCCACCAGCACCCGGACGCGTTCATCGAGGAGCTTGTACTCCGCCATGAACCGGCGCCAGGCCGCGTTGGTTTCCAGTTGGTCGGGCCGGGCCACCCCGGAAAGCGCGTGGATGGCGTCGAGGAATCCGCCGGCCCGAGTCACCGTCTGGATGGCGCGCGCGGCCTCAACGGTTCGGTCAGGGTTGAACTTCGAGTAGAAGAGCAGCCATTGCCCGGCGGTCTCGACCGGGGCTTCGAGGGTGCTGCCCACCGCCGCCTGCCAGTCCAGTTGCGCCAAGGTCGGTTCGTCGAAAACCAGTTGGTGGGCCAGTTCCTTGAGGATCATGGCGGTGGGGAACTGCCGGGCCGGGGTGGTCGCCCGGAGGGATTGTGGCGAGATGAGCAGCGCGCCGAAGTCTTCCGGTGGCCGCGCCTCGGATTTGGCGGCGGAGGCAGGTTCCCCTCCATACCATTCCGCCGGAAGCGGATGGTGGTTGATGAAGCACAAGGCGCTTTGCTGAGCCACGGCCGCCACCACCTGCTGGCCTTGGCGGCCGGTGGGGTACGCCCGGTCGAGCACGAAGACATGGCGCACCGGTTCCGCCGTGGCGGCGCGGGCTTCCATCAGCTCCGGGACGGCGTTGGAGCGGAAGGACTCGTTCACGAAGGAGATGTGCCCGGCGGCGGCGGGATTGAGCTTGCGGATTAGCGTGCGCAGCATCGCGGCTGAGGCCACTCCGTCCTCGTCGTCGTCGCACACGACCAGCACCCCCTCGCCGGGGCTGATGGCCTGGATGCGAGCGGCCAAGGCCTTGGCCATGGCTTCGAGCTGCGTGCGGTAAACTGCCAGGGCCTGCATGCGCCGCAGCGCCAGGATGTCGGAGGCAGTGGCGATATCGACGTCGAATTCCCGGGCCAACTTGAGAATGACATCGTAGCTGCGGGAAAGTTGGTCGTGCAGGTTGGTTTCCTCCAACTGGCGGGCCCAGACCTGGGCGGCGCTGTTCTGCAGCATCTCGGAAAGCGAAACCAGCAGGCCGCCCGAGCTGGCCAGGTTGTCCGGGACCACTTGGATCTGGCGCTGTTTGAGCTGCTTCTTCGCCCCCACAGTGACCGCCGCGCCGGTGAGTTCGCAGACCACCTTCACGCGCAGGGTCCGGGCGTTCTGCTCGGTGATCGAAGCGGGAATGGCGGTCAGGACCAGCAGGTCCGCCTCCATGCGTTTGAGCATCTCCGGGTTTGGATAGAAGAGCAGCGCGTTTTCCGCCGAGCGCCCTTCATTCAGCGCCGGCTGGAAGGAATCCAGATGCCGGCCCGCCGTCTTGTGCGCCGTGATCGCGGCAAGCTCCTCCCGCGAGAAGCCCGCGGGTTTGATCGCCGCTCCCCGGCTGTCGCTGACCCCGACAATCGTGGCGCCCTTCTCGGCCATGATCCGGACGACATTCTTGCCGGCGTTGCCCAGCCCTTCGACCGCCACGGTGAGCCCCGCCAAGGGGCGGGGGCTCTGAGTCAGGCGTTGCAGCAAAATCTCGATGGCCATGACCGCCCCCACGGCCATGGCTTCCGGCCGGAGTTCGGAGCCGCACACTTCCGCCGGCTTGCGGGTGACCACCCCCAGCCTGGGCGTGGCACACTCGTAAGTCAGGGGCAACGTGAAGAAAACCAGCCGTTCCACCGAAGGAACGACACCGCCGGTCGCGGTGACGGCGCCGATCGCCAGGTCCAGCAATTCCCGCCGGCCTTGCGCATAAGGGTCCTGGGCGTCATCAGCCACCCGGGCGAGCGCTTCAAACAGGACGTTGGCCGCGGCGACGAACCGGTCAGCCACCTGATCCCGGGTGAGGTCCTCCGCCGGCAACAGGGCTCCCAGGCGCGCCTCCTGGTCGCGGGTGAGCGGGGCGCCGCGTTCGAACCAGTCCACGGGCAGCGACTCGCCGGGGGGCAGCTTTCGCAGCAGGATCGTTTCCAGCATGATGCGCTGGTTGTCGAGGAGGGTCTTCAGATAAAGCGTCAGCACCTCGGCATTGCCGCATTGATCCAGGCACTGGACGGACAGGGCTACGGAGAGCGCCCGCAGCAGCGGTTCGCGATGGTGAAAGAGCGTGTCCTCATTCTGCTGGGTCTCCCCCGTGCCAAAGAAGAGATTGACCAACTCTTGATACTGCGCCGGCGAGGGGGCGCCGCGGTGGGGCAGATTGGCCAGAATCGAGCGCAGTCGTTCGCGTGAGGCGGGGAGAAGGATGGCGTGCTCCATCTGCATCTGTGCGGCCCCGCAGGCCAGCGCGCAGCGGGTGGGCGCGTAATCGGGCTGCGCCAGCAGTTCGCGCAACCGGGCGGTCATGTCGTCATCGCCAATGATCAAGGTCGGATCGGAGCTCAGCAGCTCCCGCAAATGGCCCTCCACCACGTTGGTGGGCAGTTGCAGCCCCAGCCGTGCCGTGAGGGTGGAATTGGTTTCGGCCGCGTGGACGATGCGGTCGTACCCGATCCGATGGGCGCGGCTCAGCGCCTCGGCCGTCGCGTTCATCATGCCGTTGATCAACTCCCGGTCCTCGGCGGCATGCGCGTCGTCGCCGTAGACCACCGGCTTGAGAAAGTAGCGGCCCGTGCCGGCGTCGAACTGCCTCGCCGCGCACAGCATCAGGCCCTCGCTGCCGGCAAACGGCGCGCCTGTCGCCTGGCACTTCAGACTCATGCTCAGGCTTTCCCCGGTCATCTTCTCCCGCATGGCCGCCTTGACGACCTCCTCCGCCTCCTGTTCGTTGCTCCAACCTCCCCCGGCTACCTTCGGGCGCACCTCCACCACCCCCGGGGCGGCCAGCGCAAACCGGTCGTCCTCGCCGAGCAGGTCGGTTGGAAAGACGATCTTCAACGCGCCCTTGCCCACCATGCCCTCGATCAGGTGGTGGGATTCCACGATGATGAATCCGCGCCGCCGCCCCGCTTGTTCCACCCACGCCTCACCCTCGAAGATGCTGTGGCGGCTGAACACCTGCGCCAGGTCGTCGTTGGACAACCGCAAATGGCGGGCGGCGACCCCAATGCGTTCGGCCACTACGGCAAGCAACGAGTCTCCCGGTTGGTGTTCTCCCAGGATGGATTTCAGCGCGAGACCGCCGTCCCAGGCAATGGTCGGTTCGGAGGACGGGTGCCCTGTGGGCGCCCCGGCTGCGGTTGCCACTGGTTCGTTCGCCATAATCTGACCGCCAGCGCCGCCTGGTTGCCGAGCCATCTCGGGTGGTCTGCTCCTCGGCGTGGGCCGGGGAGTCTCGGTGGACTGAAAGCGGTCGGACGCTGGTGGCCAGTGCATCGCACACCCACGCGCCGTCGTCCAGCACAATGATGCCCTTGGGAAACAAGCCGGGCCATCCCGGCGATGGGATGGCCCGTGAAGCGGGAGTGGTCCGACGCCCAATCGGGCGTGGGAGGGCACTCGGTCTACGGTTTCAGCAGGAGGTAGTCCAAGCCGAACATGTAATCCGCGGTGGCCCTCGTATTCGCCCCGGTCGCGGTCACCGTCAGCTCATTGAGCCCCTCCTTCAGCGTGAACTCGCCCAGATTGACTTCCTCCGTCGGCACGACGTCCGCGTTGTAGAAGTCGATCGGCTGGCCGGCCTTCTGCCCATTGATGGCGAGTTGGTGGATGCCATAGTCCTTGGCTTTGAGGAAACGGCCAAAAACCCGGTACTTGCCGGCCTTGGGGGCGGTGAACTGCAGCGCGAGGACACTGCCCGGCTTGATTCCCGCATGCCACCAGAGCTGCTTCTCGCCGCTGAGTCCGCCCCATTCCTGCACGTCGGCCGTGCCACTGACTTTCACGATCTTGAGGCTTTCCCCCTCAATCGCCCCCGCCACGTGCGGCGGCGCGTAGGCCACCATCGGCCGCACCACCGCGTCTGCGGCGGCGATGCTCTTGAAGGCATCGGTGGCGCCCGGGCGGGCGTACCAATAGGCGGTGATACCCATGTTGACCTTCGAGTTGGCGTGCCAGTGCCACAGTTCCATGTCGAACTTGAAGTCCTTGGCGAACGGAATCCGGTCGAGAATATGGAACCGGTTCACACTGGTGCGGCCGTAGTTGCCCGGGCCGTCGCAGCGGGGTTGCGAGTGATAAGCCTGGGTGAACACCTCGGGCCAGCACCACGCGTAGCCGTAGTAGTCCTCTGTGCCCGTGCCGAAATGGCTCGGGAAGGTCTCGCCGTCCACGTAAATCTTCTCGTCGCCCTCGCCCCACCAGTCGCGGACGGGATTGTCGATGGTGAACGACACGCCGGCGAAGACCCCCTGGCCTTTCGCGGTCAGGTAATTCCAGTCGATCATCGGCCGGGTGGGCACCTCCCACTGCACCCGCCACTTGGAATGGAAATGCATGGAGGCATCGCTCCAACGGTAGTCCTTGAGCGCGATTTCGCCGGAGATTTCCGCCTCTTCCGCGGTCAGGTTGGTCAACTCGATGACCGCCGAGTCCCGGAAGGGCATCAGCCAGTTGCAGTACATCTCGCCGTTCTTGGTCATCCCCAGTGGCAGGGTCGTGAACGGATTGATGCCCGGGCCGCTCCCGAACACGTCTCCCAGGGGAGCCTCCACACATGGCTCGCCATCGAAGCTGATCTTCACAATGATCCCCCGCAACGCCGCTTCCAGATTGTCCGCGCTGACCTTGACCGCCGCCCGGGTGAACGCCATCGGGCCGGAGAACTGCTGGGTAACCGCGCCGCCCGCCGGCAGCTTGAGTTCGAAAGGCTGCGCCAACCCGCCGTAGTCGGCATCGGTGCCGCGCGGTTGAGCCAGGCGCGCCGCCACTTTCATCAACTTGTCCTTCAACTTCTCCACCGTGTCGCTCTGGAACGTCTCGGTCGCAGTGCCCGCCGGATAGGTGCGGTAGTTCACATGGTAGTAGAAGCCGCCCTTGTCGCTGGTCACTTTGCAGTGCTTGGCGTAGGGAATGGGCAGGTACAGATTCCAGCCTTTGCTGTATTCGCCTGCCAGCGGCCTGGGCAGGCCCGGGAAGTTGCCCCCGAGCAGTCGATTCATCGGGCTCTCGATGACCGGTTGGGGATTGCCGTCAAGGTAGATGCGCAGCACCCCCTCCGGATTCGCCGACCAGATACGCACGATGGCGCCCGGTCCGGCGGTGTCCATCATCACATACTCCTTCCGGCCCGCGTTCTCTTCGGTTCGCAGGTACTGGCCGGCATCCCCGTTGGCAAACCACCCCTCGGTGCTCTGGTCCGCCGGGCTCTTGGACTTCTGGTCGTAGGAGGAGAACTGTTTCGTCGTGTAAGGCGGGTTCGGGTACTCCGCCATGGTGGCGAGATCCGTCATGTCCCGCAGGAGTGACTCCGTGGTGATCGTGGCGGCCCAGCCGGAACCGAGCGCGAGGCTGGCCGCCGTCAGTCCTGCAAGGAACAGCGGCCGGAGGTTCAAGGTCATTCGGTTAATCATAGGGTTTGGGTTGTGGTCAGTGAGTCGGCAAAGTGCGTTGAGGGGGGGCGAGGGTCGGTTGTGGGGACGGACTCATTTGGCGGGAGTATCCGAGGGCTCCGGTTCGGCCCAGAAGAGGTCGATCATGCGTTCTTTGGCCGCGGCGTAGCTCAGCGTCTCCTCATTGCGCCCGCCCGAATCGCGCACCAGGAACCGGCCTCCGCCAGGCAAAGCCGGGTCATCTTCGTAGCCGACGAACAGAATGCTGTGGTAGGAACCGGCCGCCACCGGCCAACCCTTCGCCAGCACCGCCTTGGTCTCCCGGATGTGGCGGTCCTCCAAACCGGGTTTGCCATCCCACTCGCGAATCCAGTGAAACCGGATCGGTTGATGTGCGACGGAACGGGCCTTGGCCAAGGCCGAGGCGGAAGGCTCCAGTGCCGGGTCGAACTTGGCCTGGTACGCCATCTCGGACTGGGGACAGATTCCGTATTGCTCGTAGCCCTTGATGACCGAGGAGAAGAACTGCCCGTCCTGGCTTTCCTTGATCGCGTGGTTGGCCGCCCAGTTGGCGAACTCGACGCTCAGCGGTTCTCCCCGGTCCCGCTGGCGCGCCAGCGCGTACTCGATGGTCTGCACCGCCGTGAACACCGAACAAGTGTTGCGGGGGCCCTGCTTGCGCAGCGGTAGATTCCATTTGGCGAAATTCGTGCCCAGATCCGTCCGCGACGGCAGGACGCTTTCGGCGGTACGCCCATCGGTCCTGGCTAGCAGCAGCACTAGCGCGGTTACCCACAAAAACGACCGGTGGTCATGCATAATCACGCTCATGTCACTGGTACAACTTGGGGTCCTTGCGCCAATCCTTGTCCCGCTCATGCGCCATCTCTTTCACGCGGGGACGCCGCTCCCGCAGTTGGAGCGACTCCAGTCCGCAGAAGTACCCTTGTGCGGCCGGGTTCTTGCCGACGCACTCCAACCGCAGCTTGTGCGGACCCGCTTCGGGCCAGAAGTCCAACAGGTGGACCTCCTCGTTCACCAGTTTCGCGCTGTACAGGTCGATGACTCCGCCGAGCTTCGTGCCGTCGAGGAAAGCTTGGTACTGGCCGAAGTCGTAGGACTTGGTGGCATTCAACAACAGCCGCAAGGGCTCCTTCTGCTTCACTTCGAAGGGCAGTTCCAGCCAGGCCCCCTCGGCCCGGTCCGGCTGATAGAGTAGTTGCTTGCCCGGATAGAACTCGAGCTGCTGGGTCGAAACCGAACCCGGCCCATGGTGCTGGGCATCCGCGAAATCGCGCGCGTAAACCGTTACCCGTTCCAGGCTGGCCAGGCGACGCTCCCGGGCGTGCGGCGCGCGGGCCGCAAACGTCGGCGTGCCCGTCTGATACCAGAAGGCCACGCTGGCGTAGTCGTCCTCCCGCTCGTTCCAACTGGTGGCCTTGTAGTTGGGGTTCTCGTCCGGGGCAATCCAGCCAAAGTGCTCCATGGTCACCTTGATGCCGGTCTTGAACACGATGGGATCGCTCAGGTGCCAGCGATAGGCGCTGGTGTGTCCCCCCACGATCCCCCACTGGTCAAAGTACGGTACCCCGAAGAACGGCGTGCTGGTGGTCTTCAGACCCCAGGCGGACATGAAGTAGTCCTCCGTGCCGGTGCCCCAGATCGACGCCTTGGCCTCGCCGTCGATGTAGATCTTCTCGTCCCCCTCGCCAAACCAGGATGGACTCCGGGTCCGCACGGCCAGCACCGTGCCCACGTAGTGCCCCTTGCCCTGGGTCTCCAGCAGCACGTAGTCTTTGCCGTGTTGTGCCGGGTATTCCTGCCGATACTGGGCGTAGAAGTACGGGGTATCCTTGGGCAGCTTGTCCTTCTGGATCCAATCGATGTTGTAGTAGAGCAGGGCAATCGGCTTGTCGCTCTGGTTCTCGATCTCGATCCGCGCCGACTTCCGGAACGGCATCTGCCAAAAACAATTGTAGGAGTCCGCGTCCTCGACGACCACCGGCAGGCTGGTGACCTCGCGCCGCGCCCCGAAGCAGTTCGCGAAGAAATCACCCACCGGAGCCTCTACCGCGGGCCGGGGATTGCCGTCCCAGTAGATGCGCAGCAGCATCTCTTGGTGGTTCGCCGAGCCTTGGGGCGCCCAGTCCTGCGGTTCGGGACCGAGGAACGTCAGCCAGATATGCGTGATGACACCTGGCCCCTTCTCGTCCAGCAGCACGTGCGTTTCGCCCGGTGGCACACGAAAATTGTCGGAGTTGCTCGCTTCGTCCAAATCCCCTCGCGGATCGGCCTTGGGATTGAGCTTGCGCTCGGCGTTGCCACGGCGAACCTCCCCCACGCGCATGGTGGAGGTGGCGCGCCGGGACCGGCCTTCCTGTGGTCTGGCAATCTCGTCCAGCAGACCGGCCTGCAGGCACACACTGGCCGCCATGGCCGCCAGGCAGGCGGCCGACACAAGCGTCGAGCCGCTGAAATGAAGGGTTCTCATATGGGGTCAGGGACAACCTGTGTTTAAGTGCGCCGGCCCCGCTGGGCCAGCACCGCCAGAACAATAATGACGCCGGTAAGCATCAGGCGGCTTGCCTCCGGGACGGCGTTGATGCTGAGGATTTTCTCGAGGTAACCGATGGTGAGGCTGCCCAGCAGCGTGAGGCCGATACCGCCCCGCCCACCCATGAGCGAGGTACCCCCGATCACCACGATGGCAATGGCCGTCAGCTCGTAGCCGGCGCCCGCTTCGGGGTCTCCCTGTTGCTCCTGCGCGGCCTGGCACATTCCCGCCACTGCCGCCAGCAACCCGCTGGCCATGTAGGCGAGCATCTTGGTCAGGCTGACCGGCACCCCGGACAGCCGCGCCGCCTCTTCGTTCCCGCCGATGGCGTAAACCTGCCGCCCCCACCGGTGCCGCGCCAGCGCGATCCAGGTCACCAGCGCGCATGCCAGGAAGATCACGGTGACCATCGTCAGGTTGCCACCCAGGATGCGATTGTCGATGAAGCGGAAAATCCCGGGTACGTCGACGTATCGAAACGTGCCGTCGGCGTTCTTCACCGCTGTCGACACTTTCATGCCGCCCGACACCGTCTTGGCCAAGCCTCGAGCGAAGACCATCATCGCCAGGGTGGCGATAAACGGCTGCAACCGAAACCAGGCAGTGACTCCCCCGGCCACCCCTCCGCACGCCGCGCCGAGAACCAGGCACAGCGGCACCGACAGCAGCGGCGACCAGCCCCAATGAATGCTCATCAGCGAAAAACTCACCGAAACCAACGCCAGCACGCTGCCGACCGCCAGGTCGATGCCGCCGCTGATGATCACCAGGGTCATGCCGCATGCCAGGATCCCGAACACGGAAGCTTGGCGAAGCGCGTCCCGATGGGTCCCCAATTTGAAGAACGCGCCATCCGCGTTGAACGCGCAGCCCAGCACCAGGACCAGCATCAACGCCAGCAAGGCGCGGCTCGCGGGCACCGCCCAAAGGCGTTTCCAGACCGACGTGGAGGAATCGGAGGTCATGAGGTAACGGAGGCTGAAGGGGAGTGAATCTGGCCCATGGCCGCCGCGAGGACCCGTTCCGCGGAGGCCTCGGCCCGGGTGAACTCGGCCGTGATCCGGCCTCGATGCATCACCACCACGCGGTCGCTCAAGGCGAGAAGCTCGGGCAATTCCGAAGTAATCAGCAGAATCGCAATGCCGCGCGCGGTGAGTTGGTTCAGCAGTTGGTAGATCTCACGCTTGGCCCCGATGTCGATGCCCCGGGTCGGCTCGTCGAGCAGCAGCAACTGGGGCTCCGTTTGCAGCCACTTGCCCAACGCCACCTTCTGCTGGTTGCCGCCCGAGAGCGTCCCCACCTCGACGTCCAGCGAGGCCGCCCGCAGCGAAAGCGCTTCGCCCAGCTTCTGGGCCGCCGCCCGTTCCCGGTCCGGCCTTCGCCAGCCGGCGGGGGACAGGCGCGGCAGGTCGGCCAGCGTGGCGTTGGCGATGATCGAAAGCGTCAGCACCAGGCCGGTCGCCTTGCGGTCGTTGGTAAGCAGCGCCACGCGCTGGTCGATGGCGCCGCGTGGGGAGCCGATGCCCAAGGGCCGGCCGTCCAGCCAGGCCTGACCTTGGAACCTGCGCCCATGGGCGCCAAACAAACCGAGGAACACATCGCTGTTGCCCGAGCCTTGCAGCCCCGCCACCCCCACGATTTCACCCGCCCGCACGGTCAGGGAGACGTTCTCCACCGCCCAGCCTCCGCGGGGGGCGGGCACCGAGAATCCCTCGAGCCGCAGCCGCTCCTTGCCCGGGCTCGCCGCGTGTCGGGGGAACTGTTCGCCCATTTCCCGTCCCACCATCCACTCGATGAGTCTGGCCGGAGGCAGCTCCGCCGCCGGCGCGGTGCCGATGAACTGGCCGTCCCGCAACACGGTGATGCGGTCCGCCACCCGTTCGATCTCCTCCATCTTGTGCGTGATGTACACAATGCCGCACCCGCGGGCCTTGAGGCTGGCCACCAAGCCGAAGAGCTTCTCGACCTCCGGCGCGTTGAGCGCGCTGGTGGGTTCGTCCATCACGATGACCCGTGCCTCCTGCGCCAGCGCCTTGGCGATCTCCACCAACTGCTGCTGCGAGATCGGCAGGTCTTCCACCCGCCGCGTCACGTCGATCTCGATGCCGAGTTGGTCGAGCAACCGTTGCGCCTGCTCCTGCTGGGCACCGTCCTGCACCAGCCCGAACCGCGTCAGGGACCGCCCAAGGAAGATGTTATCCGCCACGGTCATGGACGGCACCAACGAGAGTTCCTGGAAAATGACAGAGACCCCCAGTTGGGCGGCCTCCAGTGGTGAGCGCGGTTGCACCGCCCGGCCGTCGATCTCGAGGGTTCCCTCAAACTCGGTATGCACGCCCCCCAGGATCTTGATGAGCGTGCTCTTTCCCGCGCCGTTCTCCCCGGCCAGGATCAGCACCTCCCCGCCGCGGATATCGAGGCTGACGTCGCGTAGCACCGTCACGCTCCCAAAGCGCTTGGTGATCCCGTTCATCCGGACCAGCACCGGATGGCTCTCGGCGGCTGCGGTCATCTCTTCAAACCAGCTTCACTTCCAGCGTCTGCCCCGCGGTCACCACCATCGGTTCGGTCAGGGTGACCATAACCCTGGCGCCGCTCACTTGGAGCGTAGCCGGAACCGGCTTCGCACTCAAGCGCACCTCGACCTTCCCGGGCCGCTGGTTCGCAGGCGTCTCGAAGGCCAGGGTGCTCAGCCGGAGCCGGCCGTATTTGACCTCGATGGTCTCGGTCTGCGTGGATGCTTCGCGCGTCTGCCCGAACGTCCCCCAGCCTTCCGCCGCCGTGAAGGGCGCCTTGAAGCGCTCCGGCGTCAGCCGTGGCGCAAAGCCCAGGTGGCCCTTGGGACCGTGGTGCTCGTAGCCGCTCAGCGCCACCAACGTGCCGTGGCTGGACATCGCCCGCGTGTAGTGATCGGAGCACTCCACCTCGTTGTAGGGGTTCCGCCGAAGGGCGTGGTGCCGGTCGTGCAGCACGCGCGTGATGACCAGGCCATATTCCACAAAACCCTCCGCCACCATGTGCGCGGCCAGTTGATGCTCCTGGCCCGTCCAGACCTCGTTGAAATAGAAGCCGAACCCGCCCTGGCCAGTCGCTTGCTCGGCGCTCCCGCGCGGGAAGGTGGTCATGATGACTCCCCCCTCGCCCGCCATCGCATACCAGCGCCCGCCCTTGATCTTGGAACGCTCCCGGTAAGGGCCCACGTCCGGCGAGAAGTTGTACTTCCAAATCGACTCCAGCGCCGACTTCGTCTCCTTCAACGGGGTGATTCGCGGCAGGCCTGCCTGGATCGCCCACGCCTGCCCCATGAGTTGATCGATGTGGCAGCCCTCGTTGGTGTTGGTGGAGTTGGGATGCGCTGGGTCGGGCTTGTGGATGAAGTATTCCCCGTTGTAGAGCTGCTTGACCAACTCCGCGCTGCCGCGTTCGGCGATCTTCTTGCACCGTTCGGCGAAGCCCGCGTCCCCCATCTCGCGGGCCATGGCTTCGCCCGCCCGTAACGCCGCGATATAGAACGAACTGATCCACGCCATCGGCCCAAACCACGACGCGTCGAGCGTGTTGTATTGCTCGCCCTCCAGCAGGCCGTTCTCGTCGCGGTCCTCGCCGATCAGGTACTCGATCGACCCCCGCACATGCGGCCAAACCGTCTTCAAGAACCGGTCGTCCGGCGCCATCTGGTGCTCGCGCCAAGTGCGTAGGATGACCCCGCACTGGCCGTCGTGCGCCACTTGCTGGTGACATTCCCCGCGATAGTCGATGGCGCCGTTATCGTGCCACGCGGTGCCAAAATCGGTCCGCTGGCGCAGATCGCGCTCGAGTTCCGGGAAGATACGGGCCACCGACTGGGCGTAGTTCCAGACGTGCTGGCAAGTGCCCTGGCAGCAGTAGACGCCCTCAAACGCGTAGAACCGGCCACTGTCGAACTGGTAGCAGGTGCTCGTGGCCAGGGTGCAGATGGGCGCGAAAATACGGTCCAACAGCCAGTGCGGCAGCGTCGAGTCGTACCAAGTCCGGTTCCACAGCCGCGTCTGGCCCGCCAGGCGGTCGAAGTCCTTGGCCAGGTGCCGCGCGACCTCGGTCGCGCTCTTGAACCGGTTCGCATACGAGCGTCGCAGCTTCTCCACGTCCACCAACGGTCCCAGGCTGCTCCGCAGCAGCCCCGGGAAGTACCAGACGACCACGAACGTGACCTCTCCCTGCGCGCCGGGAGCGAGCTTGAGCTTGCGGCCAACCGCGCCGACCAGCTTGCGGCCGAACGCCACGAGCGCGTCCGGTTCCTTCTTCTCCGCGGGAGATGCAAAGACCGCTTCCGCCGGGTCGGTGGCCAGTTGGGTCCGTCCGAATGCGCCTGCGGGCTTCCCGAGTACCGCCAGCCCCATCGAGCCATAGTCCTCCCGCTTTTCCAGCGGGACGTTTGCCGAAGCCGGGCGATCCGTGAACACGATCTGGTCCACGTTGACGTGCCCCCAGCCTTCGGTGGATTCGTCCACTATCACAATCTGCGCCGTCCGCCCTTCGAACTCCGCCACATCCCACTCCGACCATTCGAGGCGTTCCACATCCCGCCCCGTGGCGGTGCGAACTGCCTTGCCATCCAGCAGCAGGTTGATGCAGGTGCGGTTGGCGTGGCTGCCCCCGCCAATCAGAAACGCGATGAACCGCCGTTCGAGCTTGAACGCCGGCGACGTCAGTCGTCCCTGGGTGCGGTCACCCTCAAGAAACGTGTTCACCAGGCCCTTGCCTTGAAAACCGCTCACCTCCTGCTGGCCCGGCAGGGTCCCCGGGGCGGGCGCCTTGCCGAAGGCCTCGCCCTCCGCTTTCCATTGCCCGTAACCACTCTCAAAGGTCTCGAAGACAATTTCCGGCCGGGTCGCAGGTTGGTTGCCCTCGGGCAAACGCTCGGCGCTGCAGTTGAGGAAGGTCATGCCCGGTTCCCGAACGAGGCGGTTGCGCCGCTGGCCCTGCCCGCTGCGGCCGCTGCCCAGGCAAACCGCGTTCTCGATCCACCCGGCCAATTCCACCTCCACCGCCTCCTGCCCCGTGTTCTTGACCGCAAAGCGCATCACCGTGGCCGGGAGCGAGGAGTCCGCCACGTTCAACGGAGTGAAAGGCGAAAACGCTTCCAGCTCCACGCTCACCGGCAGGCCGGGCTCCGCGTAATTCACCCAAGCCATGGGATATTGACCCCGGAATCGGATGTGACTGGGGTCGAAGCCCCGGCTGTCGAGCGTGCGTGTCCACCGCTGGGTCTTGGAGACCACTTTCATCGCGAAGCCCTGCTCGATGGGAGCCGAGGGCTTCGGCGGCCGGGCATAGTTGGGGCCGCCCGAATCCGTGAAATTCGACTTCTGCGGCACATTGAAGAGATCCCAATGCCACAGCCGCCCATCCCCGCCCAGGTAAAGTTGGCCGGTGCAAATCCCGCCCACCGGCATGCCGATCTTCTCCAACTCGGCCCCCCGGTACACCGTCGGTTCGCCGCGCTCGTAGAGCGACTTCACCCAGCCCGGATCGAGCTTCTTGTCCGCCGGCACCAGCTTCTCGAATTCCTCGGGGTTGAACGGCCCGGCGATGCTCATCTGGGGTGCCAACGCGGCTCCCGCCAAGCCGACTCCGGTCCACCGAATGAAATCGCGCCGCGTGACCGACGTGCATCCGCAACTGCCCGAGGTGCAGTCCGAGACTCTGGATTTGGACGACATGGCATGGTGGTAGCATGCCCAATGCCGGGCGTCATTGAGATTTCGCGTTTATTTGTTGAGGTTTTGTCCCACTCCTGCCAGAACCTACTGCATGCGGCTGCGTTCACTCTGCCCCAGCCTGTTGCCAATAGCGCAACGGGCTCAGGCTGGGCCGCGTCCGGCCGCTGCCGGGCCACGGCGGGATGCCGTCGGATTGAGGTTTTGCCCGGCCCTTGGCACCCGCCACGGCGGGCTCCCCGCCGCCCTCGCTGGCCCGCTTTTATGAAACGCCCCGCACGGCGCCGTGTGGCGCTCCTCGTCGAGTCTTCCCGGGCCTACGGACGCGGCGTGTTGCAGGGCGTGTCCCAATACGTCCGGGAGCATCAGCATTGGTCGGTCCTCTGGGAGGAGTGGAAGTGGACCGATGCCCCCCCCACGTGGCTGGCGGACTGGAACGGTGACGGCCTCATCGCCCGGGTCGAAACGGCCGCCTTGGCCAAGGTGATCGAACGCCTCGGCATCCCCTGCATTGATGTCCGGGGCTCGGTGCCGGGCTTTTCCGCCCCCCTCATCGACACCGATGACCGCGCGGTTTCGGCCTTGGCTGCCGAGCACCTGCTCGAACGCGGCTTCCGCCAGGCGGCCTTCTGCGGCTTCGTCGGGGCCAACTACTCGGACACCCGCTGCGAGTGGTTCCGGGAGTCGCTGGGCCGCGCCGGGGTGGCCTGCCATGTCTATGCCCCGCCGCAACCTCCCCCTCACTGTGGCACCATCGCCTTGGAGCGCCACGGATTGCTGCTCGAACACGACGTGATGCGCTGGCTCGCCGCGCTGACCAAGCCCGTGGGCATCATGGCCTGCAACGACATCCGCGGCCAGCAGGTCATCAATGCCTGCGGCCGCCTCGGCCTGCTGGTGCCCGATGAAGTCGCGGTCGTGGGGGTGGACAACGATGAGGTGGTCTGCGAACTCTCCGACCCACCGCTGACCAGCGTGGCCCCGCATACGCGGCGGATTGGCTACGAAGCCGCCACGCTCCTGGATAAGTTGATGGCGGGTTCCAAGGCCCTTCCCGGGCCGCGCCTGATCCCCCCCCTGGGCATTGTGAACCGCCGTTCCACCGACGTCCTGGCCATCCCCGACCGCGCCATTGCCGCCGTGCTCCGGTTCATTCGGGAACACGCCTGCGAGGGCATTCAGGTTTCCGATCTGGTGCGGGTGGCCGCGCTCTCGCGGTCCGTCTTCGAGCGCCGCTTCACCCACCTGGTGGGCCACTCCCCCAAGGCGGAAGTCCTCCGCGTCCGCCTGGCCCGGGCCAAGCAGCTCCTGACCGACACCGATCTCGGTTTGACGGTGGTAGCCGAGCGTTGCGGCTTCAAACACCCCGAGTATTTCGCCACCCTCTTTCGCCTCAAGGTCGGCACCACCCCGGGCCAATAC
>CAYYMW010000032.1:0-27815 GCA_964472515.1 uncultured Verrucomicrobiota bacterium
CCGCCAGCCAGATCCTCGAAGCCCTCGCCGCCACCGGCGCCACCGCCACGCTCAAACGCTTCGATGAAACCGCCGACACCCTGGAAGCCTCGTTCGCCGTCGATTTCAAGGAGATGGACGCGCTCGAAAAATTCACCCAGCGCATGCGCGAACTGCACGAACGCGTCAAGGTGACCTGCCTCGAAGACCGGGGTCTGGGTGCGTAGCCAGCCATGACCGCCTCCCTCCCCAACCTTCGCTACGAGCGCAAATTCGTTGCGGCCGGCTGCTCCCTGCCCGAAATGAAGGCCTTGGTGCGGCGGCATCCGGCGGCCTTCCGCGAAGCCTACCCCCCCCGCACCGTCAACAACGTGTATCTGGACTCCCCCGAACTGCGGGACTACCACGACCACGTTGCGGGCACACCCAACCGCTCCAAGACCCGCGTGCGCTGGTACGGTCCCTGGGGGACGGAAGCCAACCGGCCAACCCTCGAAAGGAAACTCAAACGCGGCGCAGTCAGTGGCAAGACCGGCCATGGCCTGCCGGCGTTTGCCCTGGATGGCCTGCCCCTCCACCGTGTCCTCGAGGCCGCCCTGCTCCAGGCCGAGTTGCCCGAGTTGCTCTGCCTGGCGTTGCGCCACCTTCACCCGACCCTGGCCAACCGCTACCAACGCCACTATTACGTCAGCGCCTGCGGGCGCTTTCGTGTCACCCTGGATAGTCAACTCCAGTTCGCCCGCCCCATCGACGGCCTCAAGTGGGAGGCGCCGGCCGGCGACGTGGCCTCAGGCGTTGTCCTCGAACTCAAGTATGCTCCTCACTTGGAGGAACACGCCCCTGCCATCACCAACGCCCTTCCGTTTCGCCTGAGCCGCTGCTCGAAGTACGTGCTGGGGCTCGATACTCTGGGAACCGCCTGATCGCGCCAGCGCGCGCTCCCTCCATGCTCTCCCAACCGCCTCCCACGCTGCGCCAACTCGCCGGTCTGGCCGCCCTCCCCACGCCGCTCCGCGAGAGTGTCGTCTTGGTCATCGACGCGCAGCAGGAATATGTTTCCGGCGCCCTGCCCCTGGCGGGCGTCGGCGATGCCTTGAGCGAACTGGCCCGTCTGTTGGCCCGGGCGCGGGCGGAAGCCTGCCCGGTCCTCCACATCGTTCACCGGGGTAGTGCCGGCGGGCGGGCCTTCGCTCCCGGGTCGGCGGGGTTCGCAATTGCGCCGGAGGCGGCGCCCCAACCGGGCGAGGTTGTCCTCGAAAAACGTCAACCCAGCGCCTTCACCCACACCGGGTTGGCGGACGCCTTGGATCGCCTCGGGCGCAAGGACCTCGTGGTGGCCGGCTTCATGACCCACATGTGCGTCAGTTCCACCGTCCGGGCGGCGGCGGAAGCCGGCTACCGCTGCACCGTCGTGGCCGCCGCCTGTGCGACGCGCGCTCTGCCGGACCCCGCCGGCGGCATCCTGCCCGCCGCCCTCGTTCATGCCGCCCACCTGGCCGCCCTGGCCGACCGCTTCGCCATCGTCGTCCCCCACACGGCGAACCTGCCTTAGCCTCGCGTCCGCAAGCTGTGTCTCCGGGGCAGGCTCTGTCCTCCCCGCGCAACGGCTACTCCACCCAGCCGTAGTAGCGGCCCATCCAGTAAGGCAGCAGGAAGAAGGCCCCGTCGTCTTCGCTGCGCCCCCCCGCGCCGCCATCCGGCGCGTACGGGTTGCTGTTCCACTTGGCGATCGCCCGCTCGTCGGGCGGCAGCAGTTCCACCGTCTGAGGGCGGTTGAACCGGTCCTTGTCCGGGCGGAACTTCACGTCCTGCCGGTGGGAATTGCGCATGTCCCAAGCCACCAGGTCCACCGGGATGCGTTCGAGCGTGCGCCGGCATTCGTCCCGGAGCGCGGGGGTCATCGCTCCCGCGCCTCCTTCCACCGAGATGTAAGCCCACAGCGGGTTCCGGTCGGAAGCCACCTGCGTCCAGACGTACCGCAGGGTCTCAAGATAGGGTTGGCGCAGTCCGGGATCCTTCTCGTAGCGCAACAGCGGCTGGAAGGAGAGATAAGCCAGCTCGTCATCCGAGAAGTTGATCTCCCCTCCGCCCGCCCAGCGGCGGTAGCGCCTGGCATTCTCGGCGTAGCCCTTGCCGAGGCGGTCGCGGTAGGCGGCGTCATACTTCGCGTCGCCGGTGATATGCTGGGCCGTCTTGAGGAAGGAAAGCACCTGCAGCGAGCGCAGGGCGGCTTCGTACTTCCCCTCGTCCGTCTGAAAGTAGGCCTCGGACCAGCGCCCCCAGCGGGTGGGTTTGCCGTCCACGTCCAGCAACTCATACTGGTTGGCGATGAGGTAGTCCGTCATGCGGGTGATCACCGCCCGGATCTCCTCCTTCTCCGAGGCGTCGGCCACCAGGTCGAAGTACAGGCTGTAGCCATAGTAATGGCCCACGCTTTCGTCCGAGCTGGTGTCGCCTTTCCAGAGCCATTCGCCGTCTGCGGTGGCGTGCCATTCCCCGTCTCCCGGCCGTGGCTCGGATTTCGCGATGAACGACCGGGCGTAGAAGCCCGGGAGGCCGGTGATCTGCTCCAACCGAAGCAGCGCCCGATACGCCCGCTGGGCCTTGGCCCGCGCGTCCGGGTCCCGCGTGGCAGCGTAGCGATACGCCTGGGCGCCCAGGTACATCGCGGTCCACAGGCCGTCGTTGTCGTTGCTCACGGGAAAGGCCGAGCTGAGCTCACCCGGCGTCCGCAAGGCGCAATCGGCCACCAAGCCATGGCGCACGTGCCGCGCCTCGATGCGTTGCTCGAAGGAGGTGGCCTTCTGCCCCAGGTTCAGGCTCCGCCACTCGATCTGCGCGGCTCCCGTCTTGGTGCGGACCCACACCCGGCGGCCCATGCCGGCCTCATCCACATGGATATTCAGCACCTCGTCGTCCGGCAGCCAGCGCTTCCCGGCGAAATACTGCCAGCGGTGCCAGGGATGGCGGGCTTGAGCGTCAAACCGGGCCGCCCCCTGCTCCGACCCAAGCCACACCGCACCCGACCGCTCCCGGGCATACAACCGCAACCCCGGCACCGGCCCGGGCTCGGGCCCCTGCCAGGGCGAGACTTTGACCTCGTTCAACAACTCCGGGGGGATCTCGCGCGCCTCGGGCGGATAGAGGGTGGCGTATTTCTGGCTGAAGCCGTGCGCGGAAGTCCCCGCACCCACACCCAGGACCCAGAATAGGCACCAGACCCATACCCCGATCCACGTCGGGAGACGTCCACAGGTGGTTAGAGGGTGCGCTTGGGGCTTCATGCGGTACTCAAGTTGGCTTAACCGGGGAACGCCTCCTGCATCCGCTTGAGCCAGATGGGCACCTGGGTCCAGGGGTCCTTGGACTCATACTCCAACGCCACGTACCCCTGGTACCCGGCCTGCCGGAGCACGGCCACGAGCTTCCGCGGATCGGTCTGGGCGCGTCCGCCTTCGGGCGTCGGCACCTCGACCTTGAGTTGCACGTTCACCGCGTAGGGCGCCAGCCGGGCCATCTCCTCGTATGGGTCCCGCTTGGAGTAGAAATTGCCGGAGTCCAAGTTCACCCCGCACCAGGGACTCTTCACCGCTCGGACAATGTCCAGGAGATCCTCCACCTGGGCCACAATGCCGCCATGATTCTCCAAACCCAGCCAGACCCCTTTCCCGGCAGCATACTCGCCACACTCCTCCAGCGCGGCGATGGTCAGCCGCTTGGCCTCCTCTTTCGACAAGCCCTTGCCCGGGCCCGCAAACACCCGGATGTGCGGCGCCCCCATGATGGCGGCGTAGTCGATCCACTGCTTCACTTTCGCCAGTTCGGCGTCGCGCTCGGGGCCGGGCGGACGGGTGAAGTCATTGCCCACCGCCGTCCCGCTGAGCGCCAGGCCTCGCAGGAAGGCGTGCCGCTTGAGGCGCAGGAGGAACTCGACGGTCACCTCCTTCGGAAAGTAATAGCTGGTCACCTCCGCCCCCACGCAGCCATGGTCCGCGCAGAAATCCAGGAAATCGAACAGCGTGATCCGCTTGGCGGGATCGGCGTGGTTGAAGGTGTCGCGGAACGAATAGGCCGCGAGGCTCAGCCAAAGCCGCGCAGGGCCCTTGCGCTCGAAGGCCGGGATGGCGGCCGCCGGCAGGGGATGCCACCAGACCCCCAAGGCCGCCAGCCCCGAGGCTGCCAGAAAGTGTCGGCGATTCGGCAGTGTCATAGGCGTTCTGCCACCAGTATAGACCAGCCACCCCGCCTCCGGAATCAAATTCCCTTGAAATCCCCAAAACCACCGCCCTTGGGGTTTCCGGCAGCACCGACCCGACCACCGCGCTCCGCCTCCCTTCGGCCGCTTTCGCCCCGGCGGGATTCGTGGTACATTCGAGGAAATGACCTCCGTCTTTGTGCAGGTGCCGCTCTTTGCCGGGCTGGGCGAGCCCGCCTTGAATCTGCTCTCGGCCAAAGCCAGGCCGCAAGTGTTTGCCGCCAGAGAGGCCATCCTGCGGGAAGGCGAGCCCGGCAACCGGCTCTACATCCTGGCCCGCGGCTCGGTGCGCATCGTCAAAGGCCTCGGGCAGCCGGAGGAATTCCACCTCGCCACCCTGCAGGCCCGGGACTTTTTCGGCGAAATGTGCATGCTCGAAACCCTCCCTCGGGCCGCCTCCGTCGTGGGCGCCGAACCGGGCGAGTTGCTCAGCCTGGCTTCGTCCGCCTTCTACGAACTCTACAAGACCATGCCAGACCAATACGGCATCCTCATCCTGAATCTCGCCCGCGACCTCTCCCGCCGCCTCCGCCACGTGGACGAGCAATTCGCCGCCAAACATTGACGCGCCGCGATCACCGCACCGCCTTCAGCGCTCCGGCTCCGCAGCGGGCAGGGTGGGATTCCCCGCCGGTCGCCGGTCGCGTGACGGGAATCGGCGATGGCGGTCTGTCACTGAAAATGAACCTTACCGGCGAAGGTTTGCGTTCCCGGCTGGCTGGCATGCTGCTCGGCACGGCCGTCGGCGATTCCCTTGGCCTGCCTGCGGAGGGCATCTCCCGTCAACGCATTCATCGTCTGTGGCGCGGAACATGGCGTCAGCGTTTCGTCTGTGGCCATGGCATGCTCAGCGACGATACTGAGCACGCCGTCTTCGTAGCCCAAGCATGGCTGGCGTGCCCGGCGGACCCTGACGCCTTCCAGTGCGCGCTGGCCTGGCGGCTCCGCTGGTGGCTGGTCGGCGCCCCTGCGGGCATCGGCTTGGCCACCCTGCGGGCCATCCTCCGCCTCTGGGCCGGGGTTCCGCCGCACAAGAGCGGGGTAAACTCAGCCGGAAATGGCCCGGGGATGCGCAGCGCGGTGCTGGGAGCCGTTCTTGCCGCCCATCCAGGCCGTCGTCGGGAGTTCGTCCGCGCCTCCACACGTCTCACCCATACCCATCCCCATGCCGAGACCGCCGCTCAAGCGGTGGCGGCTGCGGCTGCGTCGGCGCTGCAAGGCCAAGAGGGGGAAGCATGGCTGCAAGCCCGGCGGCAGCTGCCAACCGACCACCAGTGGAAGCGGATCTTGGACGGCATGGCCGACGCCCTCGAAGTCCGGCTGGAAGTACCGGAGTTTGCCGCCAGGCTCGGACTGGAGCGCGGGGTTACTGGCTATTCCTACCATTCCGTGCCAGTCGCACTCTACGCATGGCTGCGGCATTCCGGGAACTACCGGGTGGCACTGGAGGCGGCCCTGAACTGCGGCGGCGACACTGACACGGTCGGGGCCATCCTCGGCGGGGTCATGGGAGCCGGGGTGGGAGTGGACGGCATACCCGTCGATTGGCGGGACCAGCTCTGGGATTGGCCTCGTTCCCGCGCGTACCTGCTCCGGGTGGCCGGGCGTCTGGCGGATCGGGTCGAAACCGGACGAAGCGATGGCCCGGTGCCCTGCTTCTGGCCCGGGTTGCTCCCGCGCAACGCGCTCTTCATGGCGGCGGTGCTCACACACGGTTTTCGACGTCTCCTGCCACCGTACTGAGTCCATCGCCGTGCTCCCGTGCCCGACGCTCCTCACTGATGGGGTCAAGCGCAGTCTTGATTAGTTCTACCTTCCATCGTAAATTGGATTCAATGCGAATGGTTGAGGTCAAAGAGTTTTCGTTAAGCTCGGCGGTAGATTATTGCCGACCTGTTATCTTGCGCCAAGCGCAGCCCGACGTCGTTGTTCAAGCCCTAGCTGACTCGCTCTGTGGTGGTTACCTGAATCCTTCCGATATCGCTTTCACCAAACAGAACGACTTCTTCGCGTATTCTTTGTCGGTACCGATGTTCAACGGTGCCGCAAACATTACATGCAATGCCCAAGGAGTCACTGTGGCGTTCAAGCAAGGGCGCACCTTGGAGCATCTCCGACTCATGATCCAATTGACGTTGGCGGGGCTACAGGCCGCTACGCGGGAGAAGGTCAAGCAGAGCCTGCTATCCTTTACCACGCACGCGGCGTTCGTTAACACCGGTGACTACGCTGAGCACATGAAGCGGTATGCGATGCTCGGAGGGAGCGTGGTCTCTGGCGGTCTGGTCTTGGTCAGTTCCATGCCGAGTGCGGGTGGCGAGTTTCGGTATGCCTCCGAGAAGTCCCTTGGCTACCCCGACGCCCTTTTTATCGCGGCGAGCGCGACATGTGCCGAGGAGGTAAGCGAAGGCTTGTTTGGGGTCTTGGCGCGGCAATTCGCCACCGTTGCTGCCTTTGATCAGATTGTGTTTAAGCAGGACTGAGCAGCCAAGCCCAGCAGACCAGGAAATCCAGCCACGCTAACCTTGATGAACGTTCTGTTGGATGATCACCAAGCCAACCGGATTGGCTGGCCTGAATGCAGTGTGGACGACCGCCTTGGACCAATCGGCACAGGCCGGGCCATCCAGGCACAGGTTTCCGGATCGTTGCAGCGGTTAACCGGCCGAAGGACACCGGTGCCTGCCCTGATTCCCGACCCCTATCGTTCAGGAGTGCTAACCCAAGCTCGATCGACGGACAAGTCTGTGGGGTTTGACCGAATCACAGTGGTCCGCGACGAGATGCGGATGGAACTGAGTTGTGTTGGAAACGATCAAGCACTTCCAAGGCTCTCAGCAGGCCAGAAGCGTCGGACGATTGCCTCCTTCCTCGGTCGAGTCGAGGCGTGCGGAGAGACTTGGGCGACTGTTCTGCTGGTCAACGAGGAGAGTGAGGAGCGCTTAGAATCACGCTGCGACTCGGAAGTGCTGAGGGCGGCCGGTATAGCAGCCGGGGAGGAATTTCGGTGCGAGGTCGTGCGGGATGGTGCGACGACCTCCACTCGATTGGTCAAGCTTCCTCCGCGAGTCCTTTCGCGAGCGCGCATCGATGAAATCCGGAATGCCTTCGAGGATCGCTGGGACTTCTGAGCCCTCGGCATTCGATGAGTGAGCGACTTGAAATCCATGTTATCGGGGGTAGGAAGGGGGAGAGCATCGTCGTCCGGTTTCCTGGCGATTGCTGGGGCGTAGTGGACAACTACACTCCGGTTCTCAGAGAACCCGAAAGCAACCGAACGCTGCAACTTCTGAAGTCGCGGAACGTTGAACGGCTGTCCTTCCTTTGTCTCACCCACCCGCACGTAGACCATTACCGTGGGATGCACCATCTTCTGAGGGCGTTCTCTCCAAACCGGATTTGGATTTTCGGCGCGACAACTCACCGTGACCTGTACGCCAAGGTGGCAGCGCTCTCAAAGGTCCAGGCCGAATCGAGCCATTTCCAGAGTGAGGAAGACGAAGCCGCTGACGAACTGGTGGAAATCCTCGACTGGATCAGAAATGAATGCCGCAACCGACAGCGCCGGATACCGCTGGAGGTCAAACGCCTCCAACTTGGGATGTCGTTGCTAAAGTTGGACTCCGATCCACCCTTGTGCGTGTCGGCGGTTGGGGCCTCAGGTGGACGTGCCTTGGTATACGAGGATTCGCTGTCTGACTGTTTCCGCCCGGACGGCGGTGGTTTGAGGGAGCGCGTTCCACGCGAACAGCATAATATCATCTCGGGCGGGCTGTTGATCGACTACGGACAAGCTCGGATAATTCTGGGTGGAGACATCGATCGCGAGGGCTGGAAAGAGACCCTGAATACGGTCGGCAAGGAAATGGGGCTCCGTTCCCAATTGATCAAGGTGAGCCACCACGGTTCGTCTACCGGCTATTGCGATGGGCTGTGGGAAGCATTTAGTCCGGGCAGGTCTGCGGTAGCGGTGCTTACCCCCTACACAAGCCAAGGTCTGCCCAACCCTGGGGCGCTGGCACACATCTCCCAGCACGCCAGGGCCGTCCTTAGTTCAAGTGTCGAAGCTGCCGCTCTGGCAACAGACTGGAGTAGCACCGCCGCAGACACAGCGTTCGCAGGGGTATCGGTCGATGCGTTGGTTACATTGCGTGCGACCTTCCCCAAGGCTGTGGACTCCAGAGGCAAGCTGGATGGCGTTTGCTCTTTTCTTGTGAGCGACGATGGGAGGGTTGAGTTCAGCTTCAGCGGGAGTGCGGGGCGTCTTTCCGGCACCTGACCGCCCGGCGCTTCGCCCCTTGTCGCTGGCCTATAGAGCCTTGCACATGCAAATGCGCCTACGAATTGCCAGAGCATCCACCTCGCTGAGTTGCTGGTGGAGTTGCTTTGCACGCATACTCGCAGGGAGCTATTCCTACCCGTCCTCTTCTCGGTTTGTTGGTCCATCGCGCTGTCGGAAGACGTCCCTATGAATTTGCGGTAGTAACAGTGACAGCGGGTCTGGGTAGCCACATCCCCAACCGCCAAGCAGGGTCAGCGCACGCCCGCAGATGGCGTGACAGGGAACCGCTTGATGATGGGGAAATCGCCAACCAACTCGAATCCGTACTCCTCGGTTGACCCAGGCCGCCGCACCCGGACCTGCTCGACCCCGGTGTTGTAGGGATTGCACGCTACCACCAACAGAGTCCGCCCGTCCCCGGAGGGTTTGACGCGCACCAAGGGCTCCTTATGGAGATTCACGTAACTGGGATAGCGCTCATCACCCGTGCGCCAGACCCCATTCCGTGAGCTGTGCAACTCCGGCATCTCCCAGGCAGTCGCCGCTTCGATGATATCCTTGTTCCGGCTTGCCTGCCACATGCCCAGGACATGGAAGTTGTAGAAACCAAAGTACTTGAGGTAGTAGTAAACAGGGGTCTCGACACCGTGAATGCTCCGTTTGACGGCGGGTTCGCGCACCCGCCAATCGGCGTAGTCCGCCAGTTCTTCGCAGTAACGGGCGCCCACCTCCCAGCATTGGAGGCCGTCCATCACACAGTGACCAAAGAGCGACAGCGCGTAGGTGGCCGATGCGGGCACCTGGTGCTTCAAGTCCTCGAGGCGGATCTTCCCGCTGGCATCGGTGAAACGGTACTGGGAGAGGGGATAGCGATCCACGAACTCGACTTGGATCCAGGTCGAAAGGACGTTCGGCACCTGGGGCCGGGCCAGCTTGCCTTGCTCCCATTCCTGCATAAAGGCGTAGAGCTGGGAGGGCTTCGAGTTGTTGATCCAATAGACCGAGGGATTCCCGAAGTTGAGCTGGCAGCGGGTGAAGACCGAATGCAGGTCCGCTTCGGGGTGGTGGTAGCGGTCGCGCCATTGCTGCGCGCCCTTCAAATCGACGACGCCCGTCGGCTTTCCTTCCCAGGTGCTGTCGAAGATGCGGAAAGAGGACTTAAGCACGCCGACGCCCCAGCAGCCGATCAAGACATCCGGCCGCCGCGCCCGCACCTGGCCAATCAGGGCCGAGAAAGCCTCATATTGGTGGTCCCGCCAGGTGTGGTAGAGGGGGGCCTCGAAATCCGGGATGACGATCGCACACTCGTCGGCATGGTGGTAAATGGGCTCGATCTGCCAGTTCTTCGGGTCGGAGGGATCGGCGGTGAAATGGTCCTTGCCACCGTCATATGGAATCCACTCGTTGTCGCCAAACAGGTGGGCGCGGCGCTCGCGCGGAGCGGAGGCCCCTCCCGGCGTCAGGGCGACAGGGGAGACATGGGTAAACCCGAAATCGAACGCCGGGCACTCGCCGCGCCGATCCTCCTGGCGGGCCTTGGCCGCCCCCTGCCACAAGGCATACTTGCCGCGCGGCAGCTTCCAGCCCGAGGGAAACCAGTTGCCTTCGTCGAAGTCGTAGGCGAGGCGGTTCGTGGGAAAGTGAAACCAGTCCGGCAGGCCGATGTCCGCCTTGCCGCCAAGCACCAGGATCTCCTGGTAATCCTCCTTGACCTCCCACGGCCTGTCCGGGTTGTAGAACTCGACCGTCACGTTAACGGGCAGGCCGGCGAACCGCGGGTCGAACCGGTGTCTCTTGAGCGGCCCGGGCATGGGCAGCCCCATGTTGACGGTCCAGCGTTTGGCGCAGCCGGAAACCTGGTAGGCGTCCCAGGCCGCGTCCGTCACCGTCAGGCCGTCCTCCGCCACCTCGCAGCGCAGGGCGAGGACATTGGCGTGATTGTAGATGCCCGGGGTGAGCTGTGGCCAGAGCTTCACCGCCGGATGCTGGGCGCGCGCCGTTCCGATCCCAGCCACGGTTGCCAGCCCGGCGCAGACCCATCGGCAAACCCGCAGCGCGTACACATTCATCCGCGCAGCATGCAGTTCGGCGGAACGGGATGCGAATCGAATCTGCCATCGAGGCAGGAGAGACGCCGGAGCCAGGGGGGGTGCGGGACGGTTGAAAACACCTCTAGCAAACCTGCTGATCTACCCCGCAGCCAAGCACGGTTCGCGGGGCAATGCGGCGAGCCTGTCGATCCGGCTACTGGGACCTGATCCGGAAGAAGAGCTTGTCGGCGGCGCCCACGGAGAGGACTTGGCGCGTGGTGGCGGCGTCGGCGCGGAAGGTGCGATGGGTCTGCCAGGAGCCAGCCGTCAGGGTGGCGGAGCTTTCGATCACGTAGTCGGCGCCGGGCGCGAGGTTCTCAAGATCGAGGGCCAAGTTGCCGGCGGAGAACTCGGCGCGGGTGATCCTGATGGCGCCGCCGAACGCCACAGTGAAGGCGTCGGGCTGGGTCGGCGCGGCTTCGCGGTGGCCGACGCCGTCGATAGCCACGCTATAGAACCGATAGGCCACTTCGGGGAGGCCGGTGAAATAGGCCTGGGTGTCGGTAGTCGCCACCAGCCAAGGCTCGTAGGCGGCGCCCGCGGCGGAGACGAGGATATCGTAGGCGACCACGCCGGCTCCGTTGGGCTCGTCAGTGCCGCTCCACTCAACCAGGAAGGGCACCGCGGAACGGGCGGGCAGCGGCTTGACGGCACTCTCGGGCGGCACGAAGTCGAGCGTGTTGAGCACGGTGGGGGTCTCGATCGGCGCGTTGGCGCCGTAGGTCGGATCGAAGATGATGGTGGCGGCGTTGGTGACTACCGTGCCCGCGGACAAGCTGGCGCGCGGCTTGACGGTGTAGCTGACGAAGCCCTCGCCGCGGCGGGTGGCATCATTGGGCGGCAGGAAGCCGGCGAAGGGATCCTCCGGCAACTGGCCGGTGGCGGGATCGCGGGACTCGAGACGCCAGGCAAGTTCGCCGCTGGCCGGATCGAACGAGGCCTGGATATGGACCGGGTAGGGATCGGAGGCGACGTTCGTCACGCCGCTGTAATGCTGCAGGCCCGGCGGGAGCGTGAGGGTGACACCGTTGAAGCCGACGTTCTGCAATTCGAGCGTGGACCAGTCGAGGTCGGCATCGAGCCGATCCAAGACCAGCACCTCCTGGGCGGGGGCCTCGGCCGTGCCCTTGTTCTCGAAGAAGACGGTGTAGGGGAGGAGCTGATTGGCCGAGACATAGCGCGCCGGGCCGTAGCCCAGAGGGGCGGTCTTGTCGTTGGGATCGAAGCTTCCCACCAAGCGGCTGATGATGCGGTGCCAGGCAGGCGTGTACTCACCGCGCTCCCTGAGCTTGCGGGCGAATTCCTGGATGGAGCCGCTGGGGTCTTTCCAATTCTTGCCCGAGAGGTCGACGCCCTTGTCGTTGGTGAGTTTGGGATTCTGGCGATCCGTGGCGTTGGTCCGGCTGCTGTAGGTGTTGGTGATGGTGTTGTGGGTATTCTTGAAGGACTCGTCCAGCCCGTGGCACTCGCGCAGGTTTTTCTTCATCTCGCGGGTGAAATCGCTGCCGCTCCGGCGATTGCACCAGGAGACGGTGTTGCTGCTGGTGGCGGCCATGCCGACGAAGGAGGTGTTGGTGGCGCCGACGTTCGAGTTGAAGGCCTCCGAGTGGCAGGAATCGTTCAAGAAGTAGGTGGTCCCGGCGCCCACGTCATCGATGGCTCCGCGCAACTGCCCGGGGGTGACGAAGCTGCCGTTGATGTCCATGTAACCCTTGCCGGCGTTGTCCACGCCGCCATGCCCGGAGTAGTAGATCACCACATTGTCATCGCCGTCGGCCACGTCCTTCAGGCTGCGGATGGTGGCGAGGATGTCGGCCCGGGTGAGGGTATCGTTGGTGGAGTTGTTGAAGTCGTAAAGCCACTTGATTTGATTGGTCGGGGTGCGGGTATCCTTATGCAGGAAGTCCACCAGGTCGTAGAGGTCCTGGCGAACTCCCGGGAGGTCGGATTTGCCGTCCGGGGTGTCGAGCCGGTAATCCTCGTCGCCGATCACGACCCAGTAGGTCTTGCGGATGCCGTCCTTCTTCTTGGGGGCGGCCAGGGCAGGCAGCGAGAGCAGGCCCGGCGCCTGGGCGGCGAGGGCGGGCTCGCGGTCGATCTTGTATTGGATGTTGCGGACCTCACGGGCGAGGGCGGGCGCCCCGATTTCCGGCCCGGCCAGCCATTGGCCGTTGGCATTGAGCAGATACTCGTAGGCCAGTTCGCCTGCAGCGTACCCGGCCAAATCCCGCAGCAACTGCCGGTAATAATCCTGGAGGGTCGTTCCGAGCCAATCGCGCATCTGGGCGATCAACTGGTTCCAGGCGGCGGTGTCCGCGCCCTGGGGAGGGACCAATCGTTCCCAGCCGATGGGATCGGCGCCCGCCAGCAGGTCCTCGGCCGTGAGCACTCGGAGGACCGCCTCGACGGAGGGGTTGGGGCCGGGTTTCACGCGCACCGGGACTTTCACCTCCTGGCCGGGACCGAGCGTGGGGAGCAGCACCTTGTCGTTCATTCCCAGCAAGACGATGGTGTCGGTCCAGTTGAGCGTGCTGTCGAGCAGCCACATCTCCTGAGCCCCCGCGATGGTGAAGGTGAGGAGGGGCAGCGGCACGTCCACGAAGCCGCGGTTTCCGTACACAATGTACCAGGTAGCCACACGGCCGGCGCGGATCGTGTCGGGACCGGTGAGGTAGGCGTAGAAGTCGGGCTTGGCGCCGTCCACGATTTCGACGGCCTCCGGCAGGTTGGCGAGGGTGCCATTCCAATCCGCCACGGCTTGCGCGAGCCCGGGCGGGAAGTCTTTCAGATTGAACGTGACGTAAGCCTGCCCGCTGTTCACGAGCCTGACGCGCTCCGCGGGACGGGTGGTGCCATCGGCGGCCTTGAGCCGGTAGGTGACCTCGGGGCCCAGGCGCGCCCCGAGCAACTCGAGGGTCACTTCACCGAGGTTCCCGACCCTGCCCGGGATGACCCGGTCCAACTGGAAGCCGACCGCCTCGCCGGCGAGGTTGAAACCCGCCCTGCCCTTCGGCAGCGACCGGGCGCGGGCGAGGATGTAATAGACCTGCTCAACCCCTTCGGAAACCAGGGTGGTTACGCTGGCCGAGCCCCATTCCCGGTGCTTGAAGAGGTGCGTCTGGGACGTCGGCATGGTGGTATGGCTCACATAGAGCTCGGCCACGGCCTCGGGGTCATCGAGAGTCAGCGCCAGAAGGATGTCCAACCCGGCTGGCGAGGTGAACTTGAACCATTGCTCGGGCTCGTCGCTGGTGAGGAAGCCGGTCTGAGGGTGCCCGCCGAGGATGAGTTCCGGGAGGTCGAACTCGACGTCTCCGGTCGCGATGGTGTCGTTATTGGCCTGGTTCGCCCCTTCAAAGATGTCGTGCCGGTTATTCGCGACGATTTCCCACTGGTAGGTGCCGACCGCCGAACCGGGGACGCGCAACGTGGCGGTGGTGAAGTGCCGTTCGCCCGGCAGGAGCAGCAGGCCGGGGCCCGTGAGGACCTCACCCACCAGCAAACGCTCGCCGGTGACTGAGTTGCGCAGGTAGACGGCGTCATGCCAGGGACCGGCGACGGGGTCCTGCCCGGCGTTGTGAACCGTCCAGGAAACCTCGACGTCATCGCCGCCCACCACGTTGGCGGGGCCGCGACAGCCTTCGGCGACCAGATCGATACTGACATTGGCGGCCTCGGCGAACTCGTAGGCGCCCAGGTCGGCAAACGCACCGGAAGGGGTGGCCACGCCGGTGTTGGCCACGCGGGGATCGTCCACGCGGGCGATACCCAGCGCATCGGTGGGCGGGGCGAGCGTCCCTTCGGCGGCGTCGAGGCAGGGAGAGCCGAGGGTGAGGCGGAAGTCCAGATTCGCCGGGTCGTTGAAGCGAGGGTTGGCGGAGAGGTTGCCGTTCTGCCCGGTCTGGTCCTGGAGGTTCCGGTAATTACGGCCGGAGGAGGAGGGAGGCGACCAGACGTTGCAGTTCAGGATCTGTCCCATGGTGCCGAAGTCCATTTGCACGCCTGATTCGAAGCTGTTGGCGACAATGGTGTTGAACACGTCGAGCCGACCGCCATGCACCACCAAGCCCAGCCGGTTGTCATACAGCGTGCAGTTCACCACCCGCACCGGCGAGCCCGGGTGAGCGGTCACCGCGCGGTCGATCCCCGACAGGACACAGTTCACGAGGCTCGCTTCCCCACCCCAAGCGAGCAGCCCATCGTAGAAGGCCTGGGTGAGGACGCTGTTCGAAATGCTCAGCGAGGCGGCTCCGTGGGTCTTGAACATGCCCTTGGTGTTGAGGGGGTCGGCGGCCGGACCCCATCCGCCCGCCGCCGGGCCGGCGCCGTAACGAACCACACAGTGGTCAAACTGCCCGCTGCCGCCATTGAAGAAGAGCCACCCCCAGTCGCCGGCGGCAGGCTGGGTTTGGTCACCGTCGCGGTTGGTATCGCCGCCCACTCGATCGTCCCGCACCGAAGTGATGTGGATGGGCTGGGGAACCGTGCCCAGGGCCTTGAGGCGGCCCCCGTCGAGCACGGTGATGCGGCGCGCGGCATCCAGTTTGACGATCGCCCCGGGCTCGAGGGTCAGCGTGATGCCCGCCGGCACCACCAAGTCGCCGGTGATCCAGTGGAGGAACCGGGCGCTCCAGGTTTCGCTGGCGGCAAGGGTCCCCTGATGCCGGATGAGGGTGAAGCGGAGCTCGGCGTGCTCGTTGAGGTTCACCACTCCCTGCGGGCTCGTGACGAAGCCACCCCAGTCGCCCGGCAGGGGGCCGGACTCGTTCCCGTCCAGATTGGTGTCACCCCCAACGGTGTCGTCGGCCAGAGAGGTGAACACAATGCGCTGCGCGGACTGGCCCAAGGCGGAGAGCGTGGCTTCGTTGAGGATTTCGATCCGCGCGCCACGGACGAACTTCACGACCGCGCCGGGGGCCACTTGAACCGTCACTCCCGCAGCGAGCGTCAGGACACCTTCGATGACATGCACGCGATCCGCCGCCCAAACCTCGTTGGCGCTGACCTGCCCGCTGTGCCACCGGGGCGCATTGTTGACGGCGGCCGGCTGCTCGATCCGTTTGAGGACCGCGCCGGTGGCGTCTTTGTAGGTAACGACGAGGGTGTAGCGTCCGTCAGACGTTTCAAGGGTGTTCCACGGCACCGACCCAACCCGCACCGGGCCCTGGTAGAGAGTCCGGTTCAGCCCGTTGTGCCGCGCGACAATCTCGGCCTCGGCGGCCCGCGCTTCGGCGGCGCCCAGCAGCCAGGCGAGATCCTCCTGGCCGTGGTAGAGCTGGCCGGCGCGAATCACGAGCGTCCCGTTGACCGTGCCGACCTCCCGCAGCCGGTTTCCTTGCGGAGTGGCGAGCACGACGTTGGCCAAGCGCAGCGACTGAGCCCCGGCGGCAAGATCCGGGTTCACCGCCAAGCGCAGGAAGGCAACCGGACCGTTGAGCACGCTCGCAGACTGGGCCGAATAGATGAGCACGCGCCAAACGCCCGGGGACGGCTGGTGGCTCTCCACCAGATGGCCCTGCAGGGCGCTGCCGGCCAGCACATCGCGGGGCGTGAGGCCGGCGGCGGCGAAGAGCAGATCGAACTGAAGCGCCGTGATCGCGACCTCAGCGGTCAGGCGCACCGGGACCAAGGCGGTCGCGGCCGGCGCCGAGACGGAACCGAGCACCTCCAGTTGGGCAGGCGGAGCGGCCGGGGCGGCGGCCTCCCGGGCCGGCTCGCCCGCGGCTCCTTGACCGATCACCGACCCTGCCACCAACCCTGCGGCCAGGAGCAGCATCGGCATGCTCGCGCGTGCAGTGGTCGGCTTCATAAGGACGGATTCTTAGTGCAGGCTAACGCCCCCCGGGACCTAGCGGGTCCAGGCGTTGATGGTGACCTGGACGTTGACCGGCATCACCACCGGCACATCGACGGTGGCCGGATTGGCGGCCTTGTTGTCGATCTCCGCGTCATAGACGACCCGTTGACCGTTGTCGGGCGTGAGCACCACCCGGACAGGAACCACGGAATTGAAGTCCTTGGCCCTGAGCCTGACCACCTGGCCGGTGGGCGAGTTGAAAGGCAGGTTCACTATCACCGGCGCGGGCTCGCCCACCGAGATGGCGCGTCCACATGCTTCCGTGATGTCCAGGCGTGGCAGGGGCTCGGGGAAGACGAGCATGGTGGAACCCACCGTAGTGGCGCTCAAGGGCCTGAAGGCCACGGCCAACCCCGAGCGATTAATGCTATCGACCCTTATGCGGCCGTCACCGGCATAGTGCCCATACGGGCATTCGACGTTGAGTTCACCGGTGCCGGAAACGACCGGAGCCACCAACCGGATCGCGCCGCCACTGCCTTCGTTCAGGCTCGAGTTGTTGCCGCCCTGAGCGTAGATCTTGCCCTTGCTGCTGAGTTCGATCTTGGTCGAGGAGGCGATCAGGATGGCCCCTCCTCCCCCGCCACCGCCCCGACCCGGTTGACCGGTGGTGCCGCCACCGCCTGAGCCGCCGATGAGCGGAATCAGCAGCGGGTTGCCGTAGGTCTCCCCGTCATAGGTGTTGACCCAGTCGACCGCGCGGCTGCCGAACCCGCCGCCGCCCGCGCTGGCGGCGTCGCTGACGGTGGGCACTCCGCCTTTGCCTCCTCCGGGTCCCTGGCCGTTGCCGGGTGGCACCGCGCCAAAGCCGGGCTTGCCGCCATCGAACCCGCCGGGACCGCCCGCCCCGCCGTCAGGGATGTTCGGGTTGCTGCCGCTGCCGGAGACGTTGATGATGCCATTGATGGTCACATCGCCGGTCGCCAGGATGTAAACGGGCGTGTTCAAGGGGTTCTTCTTGAACGTCAGCGACAGGTTTTCCGGCACGGTCACGGTCGTGAAATGGAAGATGCCATCCGGAGGGATGTCCAGGGTGGTATTGCCGGTGAGCGTCAGCGCCCCCATGGAACCGTCGCTGCCCGAAGAGAAAGACTGGGCAGCCGACGGTACGAGGAACCCGCCGAGCAACACGGCTGAGAGAGACATCGCGATTCGTTTCATAGGCGTGGCGCTTTGGAGGTCAGAGGAAAGGGAGATCGGTTCAAAGAGGTCATTTGGCGGCGGCGTCAGGGGGCGTCCAAGCGGGCGCTCACCGGGGGCATTCCAAGATAGAAGCCGTCGCCTAACGCGGAGGCGCCGAGGTGGCCGGGCCGGTTGGCTTGGATGGGCGGCAGGGCCAGGAAAGTGCCGTCCAGCAGTCCAACGACAGAGTCCAAGGCGGGCAGTACCACCCGCACCTCGGGACGGGCGGCCACCAGGCCCAACGCAAAGGCGTCGAGTCCTTGACTGCTGGCGAGGACCGCCGAGATCGGCGGGGACGCGACGGTAATCCCGGCAAGGTCCGTCGACCCTCCCCCGGCGGGCAGAACCACACTCACTGGCGGGGTGGCCAGCACAATGCCGCCAACCTCGGAATGTCCTGGCCCAAACGCAGTCAGAATGGCTTGCACCGGAGGGTGAGCGCAAATCATGAGTCGCGGGGTGCTGTCGGGATCGCGTGGGTCGCTGCCACAAGCCGCTTCCGCCTCATCCGACCAACCATCTCCGTCGCTGTCCCATTTTCGCAAGTCACTGCCTGCCAGCATTTCGCGGCGGTTGCTCAGGCCGTCATTGTCGAAGTCCTCGTCCCCATCGGCAATGCCATTGCCATCGGTATCGCGCTTGGCGGGGTCTAATCCGACCGCTTTCTCGTAGAGATCCGGCAGGCCATCGCCATCGGAATCGGGCAGCAGGACTGGCGCCCGCCTGCCTAAAATGGTGTCCACGAGCAACGGGGTGTCCGATCCATCCACCTTCCCATCGCGATTCATGTCCGCCACTCCCAGCCATTCCGTGGGCAGGGCAACCTCGCCATTAACGTGGTTCACCAGCCGCACCAAGTCGGCCGCGGTGATGAAGCCATCGTCGTCCAAGTCACCGGCGTAGGCGGGAAAGGCTCGCGCCACAGGCGAGACCTGCCCAGCGCAGAGCCCGAGCAGGCACAGACAGAGGAGGACACTTCTCTCCTTGCGGAAACCGCCGTCACGGGGCGCAGGCTGCTGATGCCAACTTGCCATATCGTGCCGCGTCGAGCGCTTGAGCCTGCCGAACGGCAGGGAGGGGCGCAAGCTTTCGACTTCGACTAATAAGACACATAAGGTGGTTATTTGCAAGTTGCTTCCAACTGCCGTTTCGACTGCCTCACGAAGCGAGGGCGCCGCGGTGTCATGGGCAGACTGCGCATGCGGTCCTCCTCCCACCGTGGCAAGAACCGGCGCCTCGCCTTTTCGCCTTGCCGCCGGGTGCGGGTGCGGGAGACTGAAGCCATGAATCCGATGCGAACGGCGTGGCTGGCGGCAGTAACCATGGTGCTTGGCTGGGGTATCGAGGTCTCCGCAGGGGCAGCGGAGGCGGCGGGCAATGACCCTTCCGAGCCGTGGCTCAAGGAACGGCTGGAGTGGTTCCAGGATCAGAAGTTCGGCTTCATGATGCACTGGGCGCCTTACAGCCAGTGGGGCTGCATCGAGTCCTGGCCGCTCGTGGAGGAAGACAAATGGGCGCGCCCCGATGATCTCCCCGCTTGGACGGAACGCGGCAAGGACATCGAGCACTTCAAGCACGATTACTGGCTGCTGCCCAAGACCTTCAACCCCGTGCGTTTCGACCCCCGCCGCTGGGCGCAGGCCGCCAAGGGCGCCGGGATGAAGTACGTCGTCTTCACCACCAAGCATCACGACGGTTTCAGCATGTTTGACACCCGGTTGACCGACTTCCGCATCACCGCTCCCGACGTGCCTTTCCACGCGAATGCGCGCTCGAATGTCGTCCGCGAAGTATTCGGCGCGTTCCGCAAGGAGGGTTTTGGCATCGGCGCCTATTTCTCCAAAGCCGACTGGCACAGCCCGGACTACTGGCGGCCCGAAGCCCCGGCACGCACCCGCAATCCGAACTACGATACCCGCCAGGACCCCGCGCGCTGGTCCAAGTTCGTCGACTTCACCTACGGCCAGATCAAGGAACTCATGACCGGCTACGGGCACATCGATATTCTCTGGCTCGATGCCGGCCAGGTGCGTCCGCCCGAGCAGGATCTGCAGATGGACCGCCTCGCCGCCATGGCCCGCAGTCACCAACCCGGCCTCATCATGGTGGACCGCACGGTGGGCGGCCGCTTCGAGAATTACCGCACCCCCGAGCAGGAGGTTCCAGAAAAGCCGCTCCCCTTCGTCTGGGAAACGTGCATGACCATGGGCGACCAGTGGTCCTTCAAACCGAACGACAAGTACAAGTCCACCCGGCAGTTGATCCACCTGCTGGTCGACATCGTGGGCAAGGGCGGCAACTTCCTCCTCAACGTCGGGCCGCAACCGGACGGCGAACTGCCTGCCACCGCCCTCGAACGCATGGGCGAGATCGGCGTGTGGTTGAAGCTCAACGGCGAGGCCATCTACGGCACCCGCCCCATCGCCCCCTACAAGGAAGGCTCGGTGGTATTCACGCAGAAGGGCAACACCGTCTATGCGCTTCGCCTGCTGAACGACGAAACCTGGCCGGCCACGGTGGAACTCTCTGAGTTGAGGCCCGCGCCCGGCGCAAAGGTGCGACTGCTTGGCTCCAAGAAGCCCCTGGCCTGGACCGAGGCCAACGGCAAGGTCACGGTGAACCTCCCCGAGAACATCCGCCAGAAGCCGCCCTGCCAGCACGCTTTGGTCCTGAAGTGGACCACCGGCAAGTGAGTTGCCTCGGCGGCTACTGGGTCGGCTTTGACGACGCGCGCGGTACCGTGCAGGCCCGGCCCCGCAGGCCATCCCACAACAAATAGGCGAGGAACAGGCTGTTGTAGTTCAGATAGCGCCCCGCCAGGCGGCGGGGTTCCGAGGCCATGCGGTACAGCCAGGTCAAACCCCGGCGCTGCATCCAGTCCGGCGCATCCGGTTTAAGCCCCGCGTTCACATCGAAGGCAAATCCCACCGTGAAGATCACGCCGCGCTGGAGGCGGCTCTTGTAGTGGCTCAGCCACGCCTCCTGCTTCGGCGCGCCCAGCCCCACCCACAGGAAGTCCGGCGACAACCGGTTGATCTCGTCCAGGATCTCCTGCTCCTGCTCGAACTGGATCTCGCGTCCGTCCCCGCCGCCCAACCGCACCATCGGGCTGCGGGCGCCGACAATCCGAAGTTGCGGGTTCTGTTCGGTAAAGATCTTCGCAAGCTGCTCCAAGCAGGCCGGCGAGCCGCCCAGGAAATAATGGGTGTGGGACGCCGGGCTGGAGAGCATGAAGCGCCGCATGAACGTGGGCCCGTACACCCGGTCTTTGAGGCCCGCACCGCGTGCATTCAGGCACCAGATCAACGGCATGCCGTCCGGGATGAAGAAATCGAACGCGTCGGTCACCCGCCGGAACCACGCGTCATGCCGCCGCAGCACCACCACCTGTGTATTCGCAAACTCCACCGCCCGCGGCCCGGGTTCGCGGGCCAGCGCCAGACACCGCCGGCCAAAGGCCTCGTAGTCGGTAAGCAAGAGCGGGACGCCGAGCACCTGGCCTGCGTCAGGCTGGTTGGGAGCGGGCCCCATGGCCGTCACGCCGCGCCTCCCGCCGGTCTGCCGCCGGTTGGCGTCAGCCCTGGCCCAAGGTACATCCGCGCACGTTGTTGTCCGCTATCCATGCCGGCTTCATCTTTGCCACAGCCCCCCCGGAGGCGTCGATGCCAATGTGGCCGCCCCACCGGGACGCCGGAGTTTGCAGTTGCGCCCCGTCCGACGGCGGGGGAGATTCGCCGCGGTACTATCTTATGAAATCACACGGCAGATTCCTGGCCTCGCTGGCGGCAGCGGCGTTGGTGGTCCTGGCGCAGAACCTCCTGGCTCAACCCTTGCCCGCGGGCGACCTCAAGGCGCTGGGTTTTGCCCCCGAGCGGCTCAAGCGGTTGGAGGCCGGGGTCCGACAGTACCTCGCGGACGGCAAGTACGCCGGCGCCTCCTACCTGGTGGCGCGCGATGGCAAGATCGCCGCGTGGGAAACGTTCGGGGTCCGGGACATCGCCACCGGCGCCCCCATGGAGAAGGACACCATTGTGCGGGTCTACTCGATGTCCAAGACCGTCGCCAGTGTGGCGGTCATGATGCTGTTCGAGGAGGGGCGCTTTCGCCTGGACGACCCGGTCAGCCAATACCTGCCCGAGTTCAAACAGATGAAGGTCTTCAAGGGCGGCACGGCGGATCAACCGGAACTCGTGGACGCCACGCGGCCCATCACCATCCGGGAGTTGCTCACCCATACCTCCGGCTTCGGCTATGACTTTGGTGATAGTCCCCTCGAGCAAATCTACAAACGCGCCAAGCTCTGGGAGACCCCCAGCCTGAAGGAATTCACCCGCAAGGCCGCCCAACTCCCCTTGGCCCACCAACCGGGCGAGGCTTGGACCTACGGCATCGGCATCGACGTCCTCGGCGGCCTCGTGGAAGTGGTCTCGGGCCAGCGGTTTGAGGATTTCCTCGCACAGCGCCTGTTCCAACCCCTGGGCATGAAGGACACTGCCTTTGACGTGCCCCCGGGCAAGCGGAACCGGTTGGCCGCCCTCCACGAGACGGGCCCCGACGGCAAGCTGCGTCTCGCCCAACCGCTGCTCGCGGTCACCCCGGAGCCTGGCCCCAAGCTCGCGGGCGGCGGTGGCGGGCTCTTCTCCACCATCGGCGACTACGCCCGCTTTGCCCAAATGCTGCTCAACGGCGGCGAATTGAACGGGACCCGCATCCTCGGCCGCAAGACGGTGGAGTTGATGATGGTCAACCACCTCAACTACCTGCCCCGGCAGACGCACATTTGGAGCGAGGCGGACGGCTTCGGTTTGGGCGGCGCCGTACGCATCGACCTTGCCAAAGGCGGTTCGCTTGGCTCGGTGGGGCAATTCGGCTGGAGCGGCGCGGCCACCACCTACTACAACATCGATCCCCACGAAGGCACCGTTGTCCTCCTGTTCCTCCAGCACTTCCCGATCGACCAATACGGCATCTTCCCCAAGTTCAACACCCTCTTCTACCAGAGCCTGGTCGATCACCGGTGAACCGGCCTGCCGGCCTTGTCACGGCACGTAATACCCTGGCCTCGAACCTCACTCACCCTGCCTGAACATGGACGCCAACCACCACCCCCAGACCGTCCCGGTGGGGTTGCTCTTGAGCCTCCTGGCCGGCACTTTCATCTCGGTGGCCGGGCTGGCCCTCACTCACTGGCTGGTCTCGCCCGCCTGGCTCCAGGCCAATAATGAAGTGGCAGGCAATTACCTGCAGACGCTCGGAACGATCTTCGCCGTGCTGCTGGCATTTGTCGTGTTCGTGGTCTGGCAACAGCACAACGACACCCGGGCCGCCCTCCAAAGCGAGGCCACGGAACTGGCCGACCTGAACCGTGTCCTCAAATCCTTCCCGGAAACCACCCACGCCGCGCCTCGCGCCTGCCTGGTCGCCTACCAGCGGGCTGTCGTGGAGGAGGAATGGACGACGCACGCTTGCGGCCACGCCTCCCCCGCCGCCGCCAAAGCCATCGAGGACCTCTGGCGGGTGCTGCAAGTGATCGAGCCACAGACCCGTCGCGAAGAAGTTCTCTACTCCGAGGCCTTGGATCGTTTCAACGACCTCTGCGACGCCCGCAGCCATCGCCTTCATTGCAGCCGCCTGCGCCTCCCGGGCGGGATGTGGAGCCTCCTGCTCACCAACGGCGCCTTGCTCCTCGGCTCGATGTGGCTCTTTGGGGTCGGTTCGTTCTGCGCGCACGCGCTCATGACGGCCTCGCTTGCCATCAGCATCAGTTTCATCCTCTACCTCATTGCCGATCTCGACAACCCCTTCTGGGGCGCCTGGCGGATTTCCTCCAGCCCCATCGCCCGCGCGCTCGACTGAACCGCACCCACCAGCTTTGGAGACAGGCGGATAGTATCGGTCCGCCAGCACCCTGCTTCGCACCGCTCCCACCCAACCTTAGCGTCGGCTGCTTTCTGGTCGCACGCCCCGCGGCAACAACTGCGCCAACAACAACGCCGCCAGCCCGGCCAGTTGCCCGAACACGAGGCAACTGGCTGCGCCCACGACGTTCAGAGCCACCCAGAGGTTGAACTGCATGGTTTGGAGCGGCACCACCGGTGCTTCCCCCTGCCTCACCCATCGCCGGATCGTCCGCAGCGAGCTGCCCACCAACCACAATCCCACCACGGCCTGCAGCGTCAGGACGATGAGCGTGAACCGGGGCACCGGGCCGCCCGTCTTCACAGCCACACCCTGCGCGGGGAGGCGGGTGAGGTTGAACAGGATGCCCGCCTCGCCCAGATACGGCGCATCGGCGGCATTCGAGAGCAGTCGCGGCACGAGCCAGGTGCCATTCGGCAGCGGGCAAGACGTGGCGAACATCTCCGTGGCCAGCGGATAGGCGTGCTCGAAATGGCCGTTGACCCGGGCCGCCCCCACGCCGAAGGCGCACGCCGCGAAACCGTAGCCCTTGAGCACCGGGCCGGCGTCCACGTCGAAGTGCCAATCGAAGCCGCTGAGCCCCTTCGGGAACTCGCGAAAACCCGCCGCCGTCCACACCTCCTGCCAGAAGTGCCGCGTGTAGAGCTCGTACCACTCGCGCGCCTGTTCCGGCCAGATCTCCGGGGCAAAGAGGCTCACGTACGAGTTGCCGCAGCCGCGTGAAGTGGAAACCGGAGTCCCCGTGACCCGGTTGGCCGCGTAGGGCACCAACCCGCGGCTATCGAGCCGCAGGTCCTGGAACCCGCGCAACGCCCGCCGCACAAACGCGGACCGGTTGGTGCCCAACACCCCATCCGCCCGGCGGATCATCGCGATGGCCGTGAGCACGTCACCGGGGTAGCACTCGCCGGGATAATCCTCCAGCAACCCGTGGGCGCTGCCGTCAATCTCCGCGGCCAGGCTGTCCGTCTGGTCCTTGAGCATCGGCAGGTATTGACGGTCATCGGTCAGCCGTGCGTGGCTCGTCAGCGCCGCGATCACGAGCATCCGGTAGAAGGCGTTCTCGGTGTGCAGGTAGTTCGTGCCCCAGTGTTTCTTGACCCACCCGGCCTGCGAGGGGTCGATCACCAACCGCGTTGCCGCTTCCACCGCTCCGCGCGCGTACTCCTTCGGGGCCACCGCCGACGGCGGCGGATTCGTCTCGTACTCAGCCTGGAGCGATTCGGTGGCCCAGAGGTAGAAGACCGAGCCGAACAGCGGCCACTCGGTGCCGGAGATATCGGTGGTGGGCAATTCCGCCGCGCGGGTGGACTCCAATCGTTGCCGCGCCCAGCGCTCGATCTTAGGCGTCAGCGCCCGGTGGAGCCGCCAGGCGGAGTGCGGCATCCCCGGCGAACTCAGCCCCGGGTCCGCCAACTCGCGCGTCACCAGGACCACCGGCGCCAGGCAAATCACCACCGCCACCGCGATCCGCAAGACCGCGTTGGTCACTACCATGATCTCTGCCCGCGAATAACCCATGCTCTTCACTGCTTAGAAACCGCCAGCCTTGGAAAGTTACGCCGGTTTGCCTGCGGGGCAAGCCGGGGAGCCCCACCGCCGCGCCTTCGGCGCGCTAAATCGGTTCCAGGAAACCATGCCCTGTTGGACAAGGATTCCCCCGGTCCGCGTTCATTCGATCAGGTTGCCTTTCCCGCCCGTCTCGACTACGTGCAATCATTCCGCGTATAGCGTCGATGAACATACCACCGGACGAGATAGATGACCGAGGCTATCAGCACCCATTGTGTGACTACCGCGAAGGCGATGTCCCTCCCAATCGTATCGCGCCCAGGATTAGGAAGTAGTTGAGCCAACCAGAGCGATGGGTAGTGCAGCGGGACCGTGAACTGATACGTGGCCGTGGAGACAAAACCGAGTCCCAAAGTACCGAAAGCAAGGGCATATTCGCCAACGAACGCCCAGAGCAAGGGTTTGAGCCAGCGCACCACCACCTTGCGGTCTGCGAGGAGCACGACCACCGTGACCGCAAGGACCGCCGAACCGATCCCGGCGATGAGCAGGTCCGGCGGGGGCCCGTTGCCAGCCACACACCAGCAGGCGGTGCCGGCCATGAGTTGCGCCATGGCACCGGCCGAAACCGCACAGCCGATGGCATTGAGCATCCACTGGATCACGGGCGAACTTGCGACGGTCTCCCATGCAGACCGCCCGGACAGATCGGTGAGCCCCGCTTCCCGCGGCTGCTTCTCGCCTGTGTCGCCCAACGTGTGGTCGCTCATCTTGGTTCCTATTGTCGCATGCGATGAAACGCCCACCACAGGTACACGGCGATCACGCACGGGAACAGCGCGGCAAACGACCCCCACCCCGCGCCACCGGCGTCGCGGACAGAACTCGCCAGCCTCGCCATCAGCCAAAGGAGATGCACGGCGAAGACCGTGGCGCCGACTGCAAGCGTTCCCATGAGCCAGAGCGCCACCTGCTGCTTTCGCTTTGCGGTAAGGGCCTCGTAGCCCAGGAGCATGGGGGTCCCGATGGCCACCATGCCCAGTAACAGCAACAAGCGGGACGGGGATTCCTTGAAGTACCGGTACCCTTCATCGACGACGGTCCAGTCGCAGGCCTGCCAGGCGAGGGCTAATGCCACCAGCGGCAAGGCCAACCATCGAGGACGGCGTGGGCATCGCGCGGACTCAGCCGGTTGGGCGACACCCGTGGTTTGCCGCTCGCCCCTGAGCTGATATCGGTCAGCAAGCTGCAGCACAACATCGTCAGGCCCGTCAAGCCGGCCCTCAGTCCAATTGTCCCACTCGCAGCAGAACCGGGCGTTGCCCTTTTCCAGCACGACCCGTCCGTAGTCTATCCACGCGTCAAAACCATCGTACTCCTCGGTCTTGCGCCACCCCTCCCGCCGCAACTGCTTGACGATCTCGTTGAACGTCGCCGTTGGTATGTCTACGATCTTCATGCCGCTCAGAGCCACTCGCCCCCGTGCGTACTTTCCGGACCCAGCGTCTGAAAACAGTCCGGCTTTACTGCTAGTCCAATCGAGAACATGCAGACCCCGTTCTCTTCAATCTGTCCAGTAGTAATAGAACCTCCCACGCCCCGTATCCACCCAGAACGTCGCGAGCCCGCTTGGTGAGGCGTGTCCACTGAAGCCAGCCCGCACGTTCTGAACGTCCCACCACTCGATCCTCTCCAAGCCGTAACTCTGAAGGACAGTCCTTTCGGCCGGCGCAGGTGGGCTCGTGAGCGCGATAAGATTGGGCGCGACGCGCCACTCCGGCCGTGCGTTGTCGCGGTTGTTAACCTCAATCAGGCTTTGGGCATAGCGGAGGCAATCGCTGGCCGGTGCGTCGAATCGGTAGAGCAGAGCTCGCCCGGCCAAACCTACCGAAGCGCTGGCGTAGAGAACGTTCGTGGCAGTCGATGGGAGGGGAAACCGACTGAACCGGTTTGTGAATTCGGCTTGGGTGATCGGCTGAAGCGCAGAATCCGTCCACGGATGTTGCATAAGGATCACAAGGGCGACCACGCCCATGATCGCCAAGCCGATCAAAACGGTGGCAATTCGCAGGACTGTGGTCACGGTTCCGTTCATTTCAGAACGCCGGAGATCGCTTCTGCTTTGGCGCTGGACAGGGAACCTCGCCGTGGTGAAGTCATAAGGTACTGTACCCCGCCACCCCCGTCAACTCAAGGAAACGCTATTCCGGATCGCTCGCCATCCATCGGCTGCTCTTCGACCCACTGCCCGCATTGCCGATACCTCCCCTGCATCCCTTCCCCCCCACGCCAACGGCGTGGGGGCGGATCAGCCCGGGGTCAGGTGGCGCTTGACGCCGCCGCCACCCCGGGTAGACGGCCCCAAGAATCCTGCCCGCCCTGTCAGGGCAGGGGCTTCGGCGTTTGGCATCCCGGAACCCCAAACAGCGCCACAAATCCACCTGCCAGTGGTTTGGGCTTCGGAATCCGGTTGCCGCTCAGGATGGCCTCATGGTCCTTCAGCACCACAGGCGCATCCAGTGGCGACTGCAAGCCACGGAGATCAAAGCACACCCGGTCGCGGGCCGCTCGAACGGCGCAAAGCCGGCCTTGACCAACGCTCGCGTGAGAATTCGATGCGCCAGCAACTCTTCCAAGCTGGCCTCCTCGCCCTTCACGTTTCCGCACACCCTCACACCACCCGCCTCGAAAGCCACAAACAGGTGCCAGTTCGACAACTCGGCAACCCACCCCAGGTAC
>CAYYMW010000033.1:0-27807 GCA_964472515.1 uncultured Verrucomicrobiota bacterium
GGCTGGGTTATCGGGTGTGCCTGACCTCGTTCCACCGGGGCCGGTCACACAACAAGAGTTGGTCGGGCACGTAGCCTGAACGGGCATCACGCAGGGGGAACTTGGGCGGGAGGTTGGTGCGCCAGATCGCTTCCACGGCGAACCGCCCCCATTCCTCATTCTTGCCGCGCAGGATGTGCGTCAGAAAACGGCCGTCGATGGAAAGGGTCGTCAGATACAGGGCCGAGACGGCGCGATGCTCGTCGTTGACGGTGTAGAAACTGCCCCGGGCATCGATGGTGGTCCAGATGCAGGTGCGGTCGCCATACCACGCGACCGCCCAGGGCATGTCGCTCATCATGAGTTCGGACTTCTGCAGCAACTTGGCCGATTCCTGGATGTAGTAAGGCATGTAGGGAGGGTAGACGATCGGGATGCTGCGGGGCGGCAGCAGGGCGAAGACCAGCGAGGCACACCCGACCAGGGCCGCGAACCCGATGACGAACTTGCGCATCTCCAGGAACCCGAACTGGATTTGATCCAGCAGCGTGAAGAAGAAGGCGGCACCGTAGATGAAGACCAGCGGCACCAGGAGCACCATCAGGTTTTCCGTATTGGTCACGGGGCATTCCGCCGAGAGGTGCGTTTTCCCCAACGCTTGGACCACCACCAGCACGCCCAGAGAGAGCAGGGTGAACAGGCGCAAACGGCCCAACGCAGGGTTCTGGAAGCGCAAGAGCAGGCCCGCCAGGAAAAAGGCTGTCAGCCAACTGCCGCCCAGACACGGCACCTCGTTCCGCAGGATCTCCGCCGAGTTGACCAGGAGCTTGCGCAAGTAGTCGTCTACGCCGATCTGGGTGACGTTGGGTTCCAGGGTCCGCTCCAAGCGATTGCCGGGGAAGACCGCATCCGTCACCTCCTCGCCATCCATGTGCAGCGCGTAACCGGCCACGCCGAAGGGATGACCGCACCAGGCGTAGTTGCGCGCGAGCCACGGCCCCAACACCACGAGGCAGCCGGCCACCGCGAGGGCGGCAGCCGGGCCGCGCCGGCCGGGGGCCACCCAGAGACAAAACAACGCGACCGGGATGAGCAGCGCCACGCAACTGTAGCGGGTCAGTCCCAGCAGACCCGTCACCACCCCGGTCAAAAGAGCCCAAGCCAGGGTGGCGCGGCCGTTGGGCACGGGGTTCCTTCCCTCCGCCTCCAACCGCACCAAGCACCAAGCCAGGCACACGATGAGCAGCAGCGCGAGGTTGGTTGACAGCCCGGAAACGCTGAACCGCCAGAGCAACTCGCAGCCCAGCAGGAGGATGGCTGAAAACGCCGCCACCCCGGGGTCGAAGAGCCGCCGGGCCAGCTTGTAGGCGAGAAAGACGGTGGTGAAGAAGAGGAGCTGGTTCAGGAGGGCAATCCACATTTCGGGTCCGTACCGCCAGAAATTGGTGCCGATCTCGTAGTGCATCGGCGCCACTTTCATCAGGCCGGCGACCAGCAGCGGGTAAAGCGGTGGATTGACCAGGTCCGGCTGCGGTCCGCGCAACAGACGCGATTCGACGCCCTTCTTCGCCACCACCATGGGCAGCGTCATCGGGCGAACGCACTGGGTGGTAAAGCCCTCGCCGCGGGCGACATTGCGGGCGAGTTGCGCCGCTTCCATCGACTCCTGGTTATGGAAGTTTTGGAACTCATGCAGATCATACCACGCCGTCAACGCAATGACCGCCAGCAACGCGGTCGCGAGCTTGAGTTTGCCGGCCCCCTCGCCGACCTCAAGGTTGTGAATCCATTCCTGCAGCTTCATCATAGAATCGTGGTATTGCCGGGTGCGGTGTCCCCCTCCTGATCGACGCGATAGTCTTTGAGCCGGCGCAAGAGCGTCCGGCGGCTGATGCCCAGCTTCCGGGCGGCCTGGGAGCGATTGCCGCCGGTTTCTTCGAGCACGCGCAGAATCAACTGCCGCTCGGCGTCCTCGAGAGTGGTTTCGCGCTCACTGGTCAAAGCCGCGGGGCGCGCGGGCAAGGGACCCTGCCCCCGCACGTTGGGGGGGAGATCGCGGAGGGAGATCTTGTCGCTGCGGCACAGGGCCACGGCTCCCTCGATGGCGTTGCGCAACTCGCGGACGTTGGCGGGCCACGGATAGTTCACAAGGGCTTGGAGCGCATCCAGGGTAAAATCGTTCACGGGTTTCCCGTACTCGCGGGAAATGGTCTTCAGAAAGTGATGGGCCAGCAAGGGAACGTCTCCCGGCCGCTCCCGCAGGGGCGGCAGCCACAGTTCGACCACGCGCAAACGGAAATACAGATCTTCCCGAAACCGACCGGCCTTGACCTCCTGCATGAGGTTCTTGTTGGTGGCGGCCACGACCCGCACGTCCACCGCGAGCGTCTTGTTTGACCCGAGCCGTTCCAGGGTGCGTTCGCCCAAGACCCGCAGCAGTTTGACCTGCGTGTTGGCGTCGATCTCGCCGATCTCATCGAGGAAGATCGTGCTGCCCGAGGCCTGCTCGAACCGTCCGATGCGCCGCTCGTTGGCTCCGGTGAACGCTCCGCGCTCATGCCCAAACAATTCGCTTTCCAGCAGGCTCGCCGGAAACCCCGCGCAGTGCACCGAGACCATCGGCTGGCGCGCCCGGGGGCTCAGTTGGTGGATGGCCTTGGCCACCATCTCTTTGCCGGTCCCGGTCTCGCCTTGCAGCAGCACCGTCGCCGGGGTAGGCGCCACCTGCCGGATCACCTCGAAGACCTCCGCCATGGAAGGCGACTGCCCGATGAGATGCTCCAAACCGAACTTCTCGTCCAACTGCTGGTGCAGCGAGACGTTTTCCTCCTCCAAAGAGCGCTGCCGCAAGGCGCGCTCAATGCGGATCTCGAGTTCGTCGATCTGGAGGCGGCCCTTGGCGATATAATCGTCTGCCCCCCGTTTCATCGCCTCGACGGCGATTTCCTCCGAGCCGTAAGCCGTCATGAGAATGCAGATCGGGGGCCGGGAAAGCGACTTCGCGCGGCTGATCAGCTTCATGCCGTCCTCTTTGGGCAGGCGAAAATCGGTCAGCACCACGGCAAAGTGCTCCCGTTCCAGCAACGACATCGCGCTCGCGGCGTCTTCCGCCACATAGACCTCGAAGCGGTCTTCCAAAGCCGCGCGCAAGCCCTCGCGGGTGGGCTTTTCGTCGTCCACGATGAGCAGCATCGGCTTGGCATCCATAGACCCGCCCATCCTGCCTGATCCCAGCGAACGGATGAAGCGAAATTCACGCGTGGGCTCAAGGTTCCGGCACCCCGGGTTGGACCCGACACCGTTCTTGCGGTCTCCGGTCCGCATCGTTTAAGCTGGCTGGGTCGCAGTCATGACAGCCCGGCGGGAAACCTTGGTCATTGTGCCCACTTACAACGAGCGGGAGAATCTGGCTCCGCTCGTGGCAAGGCTCATGGCCCTGCCGACGCCTGTCGATTTGCTGGTGGTGGACGATAACTCCCCGGATGGCACGGGCCAACTGGCCGATGACCTCGCGGCCGCGAACCCCGCCGTCCACGTCCTCCATCGAGCGCAGAAGGATGGCCTCGGGCGGGCCTATTGCACCGGCTTTGCCTGGGCGCTGGAGCGCCATTATGAGTTCATCTTCGAGATGGACGGCGACTTCTCCCACAATCCGGACGACATCCCTGCTTTTCTGAAAGCCGTAGCGGACGCCGATCTGGCCCTCGGATCCCGCTATGCCAAGGGCATCCGGGTCATTAACTGGCCACTCCAGCGTCTGCTGCTGAGCGTCAGCGCGGCCAAGTACGTCCGGATCGTTACGGGCATGCCCATTTCCGATCCCACTGGCGGATTTAAGTGTTTCCGAAGGAGGGCTTTGGAGAGCATACCGCTCGCCAAAGTGCGCTCCAACGGTTACAGCTTCCAAGTCGAGCTCACGCACCAGATCTGGCGGCAGGGGATGAAGATCGTCGAGGTTCCCATCATCTTCACCGACCGTTTCCAAGGCACCTCCAAGATGTCTTCGGGCATTGTCAGCGAGGCTTTTTGGATGGTCTGGCGCCTCTGGCTCCAGAACGGTTGCCGACGTTCTCCCCGGCCGGTCTCCAAGGGCTGAGCGCCGCCCTTCGCCTGCGGGTCCTGGGTTGCCCCACGGATAGAGGGTCGTTCCGGCGCATTTTCTGACGTGCAAACGCTCGCACCGGGTCGGTATCCTATCGCTCGCATGGCGTGGCCAGACACCATTGAGATTGTGCCTTTGCCGGAAGCGTCGCGACTCGAAGTCACGGTGCCCGGTTCGAAGAGCATCACCAACCGGGCGTTGGTGCTGGCCGCCTTGGCCACAGGGGAAGTCACGCTTGAAGGCGCGCTCTGGAGTGAAGATACCCAGGTGATGGTGGCCTGCCTCCAAGAGCTTGGTCTGCAAGTTGATGTGCAGCTTGACCCGGGCGAGGAGGCCAACCGCTCCATCCGTGTCCGAGGTACGGGCGGACAGATTCGGGAAGGGGGCTCGCCACAAACCCCATTGGAGCTCTTTGTGGGCAACGCGGGAACGGCGGCACGGTTTCTCGCCGCCTTGGTCTGCCTGGGCCGGGGCAGTTACCGTCTTCATGGTGTCCCCCGAATGCACGAGCGCCCGCAAGCCGGTCTCTTTCAGGCGCTACGCCAACTCGGCTACGGGGTGGAGTCGCCCAACGACCGTCTGCCCGCCACCATCACAGCGGCCGGCCCGCTGCCAAACCGCTGCCAAGTCAGCATCGCGGAGAGTTCCCAGTTTGCGTCCGCGTTGCTGCTGTGTGCCCGCCATGGCGGGTGGGAGATCGAAGTCGTCGGGGAGAACCGGGATGAATCCCCCTACGTCCACATGACCCGGGGGATGTTAGCGCGATTCCCGTTCGGCGGGAGCACGTTTCCCATCGAATCGGACGCTTCCAGCGGCAGTTATTTCTGGGCCGCCGGCTGGCTATGCTCCGATCCAGGTCACGATGCTCAAGCTGATCCCGTGGCCTGGCTCCGCACCCACTCCGTTTCGGTGGCGCGCTGGCCGACTTCGGATTGGCAGGTGGATGCCCGCTTCCCGGCGTGCCTTCCCCTGCCCGCCCGTCTTTCGCGCGAGGAACACCTCGGCGATAGCATTTTGACGGCGATGGTGGTGGCACCGTTTGCCGCCCAACCGGTCCAATTCACCGAACTGGGCCGGTTGCGAGTACAGGAATGCGAACGGGTGCGGGCCATGCACACGGAGTTGAGCCGGTGTGGCGCGCGGGTGACCGAGCAGGGGGACACGCTCACCGTCACCCCCGGCCCGCTCCATGGAGCCACCATCCAGACCTACCAGGACCACCGCATGGCGATGGCCTTTGCCACGCTGGGGCTGCGCGTGCCGGGCATCCGCATCGCCAACCCGGCGTGCGTCCGCAAGACTTTTCCCAACTTCTTTCGCAAACTGGCTCTGCCGCCACCGGCGGGCCTGGGAGCGCAACTGCTCGGGCCGAACGGTCTCCGGCTGACCTCGGGCGAACTGCCCTCCGAATGACCTTACCCCATGCACGAACCAACCCACTCAACTTCCCCAGCGAACAAACCCATTGTCATCGCCATTGACGGCACCAGCGCCAGCGGCAAGAGCACCAACGCGCGGCTGATTGCCAAGGCCCTCGGCTTCGTCTATGTGGACACTGGCGCCATGTACCGCACCCTGGCATGGTACTGTCTGATCGAGCGGATCGACGTCAAAGACCCCAAGGCGGTGGCGGCGGCGTGCCGCAAGTGGAAGACGGAACTCCGGTGCGTCGATAACCAAGCCCGGCTGTACGTAGGCGGGTATTGCCCGGAGGCGGAAATCCGCACCAACGAAACCAGCGCCGCGGTGGCGCATGTGGCCCAAGTGCCCAAGGTGCGCGAGTGGATGAAACACAAGCAGCGCGAGTGCATCCGCTTCGGCAGCCTGGTGATGGAAGGGCGCGACATCGGCACCAACATCTTCCCCGAAACCGACTACAAGTTCTATCTGGACGCCTCGCTGGCCGAACGCACGAAGCGCCGCACGGCCGAAGGCGTCCAGGAGAATCTGGCCGCACGCGACCAACTCGACAGCCAGCGCGCCGTGGCCCCGCTGATGATTCCCCTGGGAGCCCTGGTAGTGAACAACTCGGGGCAGACACCGCAGGAAACCAGTGGGCTCATTTTGAAGGAAATCCGCCGGCGCATGGAAGCCGAGGGTCGCAGCCTGCCAACGCCGCAACCGCCAACCGCTCCATGAACTTCACCTACCGCACGGTTTGGGTGCTGAGCAACCTCTTCTTTGGCACCTACTGCCGCCGGCGCTTCTGCAACCCGGAACGGGTGCCGGCCACGGGTCCCGCCATCCTGGCCGCGAATCACGCCAGCTTTTTCGATCCCCCCTTGGTGGGAGCGGGATTGCAGCGCACCATCTGCTACCTGGCCCGGGACACCCTCTACACCAATCCCCTGCTGACCACGGTGTTGCACCAGTTGAACACCATACCGGTGGACCGCGAGGGTGGCGGCGCCAAGGGGCTCAAGGCGATCATGGACCGTCTCACCGGCGGCGCCGCGATCATCCTCTTCCCGGAAGGCACCCGCACACACGACGGCCAGTTTCGCCCGGCCCGGGCGGGCATAGGCCTGTTGGTGGCCAAGTCGCAGTGCCCCGTGATCCCCATCCGCATCTTCGGCTCTTATGAGGCGTTCAGCCGGCATCATCGGGTGCCTCGACCCCACCAAATGATCGTCAAATACGGCCGCCCCCTTTGGTTTCGTGAGCTTCGGGCGGAAACCCAAACCTGCTCCAAGCCCCGGCTCAAAGCCATCTACCAACAGATTGCGGATGAGCTGATGTTCCAAATCGGCAAACTGCAGCCCGGCACCGACAAGGAGACCTTCCCGTGAGAGGTGCCTTGGCGTTGGCGCTCTTGTTGGCGTGGCTTCCACTTGGCCACGCCCAGTTGCCCAACCCGCCCGGCCAGGTTGCCGCAGGCACGCCTGCCAGACATGAGGCCTATCTCTTCGCCCACATGGTCCATGGCGACTACTGGCGCCTCTACTACAGCGTCAGTTTGGACGGCCTGCACTGGCAACCCCTTAACGGCGGCAAGCGTGTCTGCGAAGAGTACCGCGGCCATGCCGACATCACCAAAGGCCACGACGGCCGCTATTACCTGGTCGGCAACCGCGGTGACGACCGGCCTGACATCAACTTCTGGGTTTCCGCCGACCTCATCCGCTGGACGAAATACTCCGACTACACGCCGGACCTCAAGCACGTCCCGGACTACCCCAAGGCCCTGCCCCGCATCGGCGCTCCGAAGCTCTACTTCGATCAACCCAGTTCACAGTACCTGCTCACGTGGCACACCACCCACGACCTCGGCAAGACGGAGCTCCCCGAACCCTACTGGGCCGGCCAGCGCACCCTGTACGCGACCTCCAAGGACCTCAAGACGCTCTCGGACCCGCCACGCAAGCTCTTTACATGGGACATGGCCATGATCGACGTCATTATCCGGCGCAACGGAGATCATTATGTGGCGTTCCTGAAAGACGAGCGCTATGCCACCCCCGAGTGGCCCACGGGCAAGACCATCCGGCTTTGCACCTCCCCCAACCTGCTCGGTCCGTATACGCAACCGGGCCCGCCGCTGAGCCCCAGCTTCCGCGAAGCCCCCACGGTAATTCCCGCCCCCAACGGCGAGGCATGGTACCTCTATTACGAGCAATACCCTGGCGTTGCCTACGGGCTGTCGGCCGCCACCAACCTGGCCGGGCCGTGGTTCCAAGTCGCCGGCAACATGCATCACTTGGACTGGGACAAATACTCGCTGCCCCCCAAGGTGCGCCACGGTTCCATGTTGCCCATCTCCCGGGCGGAGTATGACGCCTTGGTAGCGGCTTTCGGCGTCAGTCAGTCCAAGTGACCCCCGTAGCCCCTGGCAATCCTCCGCAGCAGGGGGTTCTATTCGCTGCTGACGGTGCGGAAGATTCTCAGCCCGTTGGTGCCCACTGCCTCCACCCACTTGTTGGAGGCGACAGTATGGCGTTGATCCGAGAGCCATTCGGGCAAGCCGGGGGTGGAGTCCAAATAGTAGAGTGGCCATGGGAGCGTCTGCCACTGCAGCATCACCGATTCGCGTGAGTCACTCAGGGCGAGGTTCGTGGTCAGTCGGGTGTAGCAAAGCGGCTCCGCGCGTCAGCAGCGTATAGCCTGCGGTATCGTTGGCAGTGACGCCACCTGTCTCCAGACGAAAGTCACGGCCAACCACGTCGGCGTCCTTGTTGGTCTTCGAGCCGCCGCTGGCATACTTGGCGCTCTTCAGCTCAACCCAACGGCCCGGCAGCGTTCGAAGCCAGGCGTTGCCGAACAAGCACGAGCGTCGACTGCCCAAAGTCCTCCAAAATCCTCCACAAAGGAAGCGACGTAGGAGTAGGCATGCAGGGCGTCTTTGCGACGAAACGTGGCCAGGCGCTTCCAAGTGCCGGCGGTTGGATTGAAGAAGTACGCCGTGTAGTCGGTCATGGCGTTGGTATGGGTGAGAGTCACACAAAGCCGATAGGGGGTGTTCTCCTGCCAGGTAAAAGGCCACATCGCCTTCCACCCGGTGCCTTCACCCCCGAACCGCTCCGTCACCACTCCGAAACCGGCCGAAACCAAGTCCGCCATTCCGCCTCCGGACGGGTCCCACACGCTGAAATGGACGTGCTTGAAGTAATTGTTCCCGCCGCGCTGGAGTCCCATGTACCCGTTGTTCCAGACCAAGCCTGCGTAATAGGTGTAGAGCGCGGTTGCCTCCACCTGGAGGTCGGTGATGATCACGTCGCCCGTTTCGCGGAGGCCTTCCTGATAGTCCAGCCAGACGGAATCCGCATAGTCGGCCCGGGCGGCGCCAGCCAACAGGTTCAGACAGAGCAGGCCGAGCAGAATGCGTCTTGCAGGCTGGAACCCGCCTTCAGTCAGATTGACTGCCTGAACATGCTCCACGAACCCGGGATTGTGTTGTCCGGGGGAGGTGCTGCCTTCGGTGGATCGCTTCATAAAGATGCACTCCTGTCGGTTTTGCGGAGCTCGCTGCGCTCTTGGTAAGGGGTCGAGCCGGCGTGCCCTTGGAATCCAGCGCCAGGCTGGAGGTTGGGGTGCTGGCTTCACTTTTCATTTAATCGTCACCCTGCCAGCTTTGGTGGCAACCCTGTTAATCGAAAAGAACGTGGTCCGGCATTGGTTTTATCGATTTCTCAGCCCGGGCGGGTTGGCGTAGACTGCGCGCCATGGAAACCGAGCTCTGGAGCCTTGTGATCGCTCCGGCCCTCCCCGGGCCAACGCGCCCCGCGTCCCACCAATGGGGCCGAGATTCCCGCCCACGGCGGTTCCCGTTTCTCAAGGCGCTTGGGTGTCTGGCGTTCGCCGCCCTGCTGCTCCTGACCGGTGGCTGCGCAAATCCCCAGATGAAGGGCACGCCGTTTTTCTCGGGCGAGTACGGCACCCGCAAGGGACCGGTGGAGAAGCGCATGAATTTCTGGCCGCTCTACTACTATCGGGATCCCGCGTTGTCCGTCTTGTGGCCGGCGTTCGAATGGACCGACGACCACACAGCGGTGCGTCCCCTCTTCTCCGTCTACGGGCTCGATCGCACCAACCAGCAATACAACGTCCTCTGGCCGCTTGCCCAGGTTGACCGCCAGACTGGGAATAACCGCGTCTTCCCCGTGTTCTGGGGTGAGGACCACCGGGTGCTCTTTCCGCTTTACTGGCACTCCGGCGAGCCTTTCGCCGGCAAGGCAGGCCACGATGCGGTCTTCCCGCTCTACGTCCTGCGCCACGCCAGCACCAACGAGTCCAGCCTCTTCACTCCCTGGCCGCTGGTCTACAACTACGCCAACCGAGCCACCGGCGAAGGCCGCAGCATGGTGTTTCCCTGCTATTGGTGGAGCCACGATGAGGATGGTTCCCTCCTGCTTTCGCCGCTATGGATGAGCGGAACCGACTTGGACGGCAGCCACTGGCGCTCGCTGCTACCGCTGTTCTATCAAACCTCCAACCGGACCTCTTCCGCCTTCGCAACGCTCGTCTGGGCGCAAGGTCGCTCCGAGTCCAAGGACTGGCGCGCGGTCATCCCGCTGTGCTACTGGGATAATCAAAAGGGGACCCTGCTCTCACCCCTGTGGGCGACCTGGCAATACCATAGCAACCACGTGAGCTTCGCTCCCTGGTCGCTCTCGTGGATGACCAGCCGGCCGAACCGCAGAGAGCTCTGGCTGGCAGCGGGACTGGCCCATGTGAATGCCGGTGAAAAGCCCGGACCCCATCATGTTGTTCCGTTCTACTTTCGCAATGCCGAAGGTCACATTCTCCTCACCCCGCTGTGCGGCTGGAACCACGACGGCGGCGACTTCTGCTACCCCTTCACGCCCCTGGCCGGCGTCCGCACGGACCATCACCGCGGGAGTTGGGTCTTCCCTCTCTATTCGCACGCGCGCCCGGACCACACCAACGAGGTCTTCGACCGGTACCTGCTCTTTGGGGGGTACCACGCCGCCGACTATCGCCGCCACTATTGGTTCTGCCCTGTGTTCTCGTTTCACGACAACGGCCCGCTCGATTCGATGCCGAAAGACGCCCCGACAAACTCGTCCCGAGGCAAGCGGCTCCTCTGCCTGCCTTTCACCTGGTACAGGAACGAGTCGCACCTTCGGCCCACCCGACCAGCGCCCTCGCACGCCCCAGAACCTCAACCTGCAGGCCCGGACGCCACAGGGCCAGTCTCCGCCCCCGACACCAACGCGCCACCCGTCATTGAATACGTCCGCAAGCACGGTAGTTTCCCCTTCTGGCGCTACTCGAGGCGAGTGACGCCCGCGCTTGAAAGCACCTCCGTCGGCGGTTCGGTGGGGGTGGTCTTCTACGATTACAAACACGGACTCGGCCCGGCCACCGTCGGTGACGGCGGCGGCACCAACGATTACACCCGAGCTCGAGTCCTTTGGCGCCTCTGGCACTACGAGAAGCGCAACGGGGACGTCAGCATCGATGTCTTCCCGACCATCACCCACGACCACAAAACCAACGGTTACCAGCGAACCTCCTTCCTGGGACGCTGCTTTCGCTATGAACGCAGCCCGGAAGGCAAGGTCTCGCTCGACCTGATGTTTATTCCGCTTCGCCGACCACCGAGGTGACTTGGAACGCCTCCAAGCACTCACCGGCCTGCTGGGTCACCGCAGGGCTGCGGTAATCGCTGGGCACGCGCCGCAACCCCGGATATCCTCCGCCCGACAAAAGACATGAACGCCATGCGCATGCTGTTCGTGGTCAACCCGGCCGCGGGCGCCGGGCGCACCGCCCGACGTTGGGCAGGACTGGCTCAGTTGCTGGCCCACCACGGGCTGGCGGGCGATGCAGTAATGACCCGGCATCCGGGCGAAGCGACTGAGATCGCCAAGCAAGCCGCGGGCAGTTGCGACGCCGTCGTGGCGGTGGGGGGCGACGGGACCATACGCGAAGTGGCCAGCGGACTCCTGGCCGTGAACTCCACCGCGGCCTTGGGAGTGATTCCGCTTGGCACCGGCAACGACACTCCACACGCCCTTGGTCTCAGGAGCGAGGCGGAAGCGGTGGCGGCCCTCAAGGCAGGGACGACCCGCCCGGTCGATGCCATCCGGATCGAGTGCCGGCAGGCGGGGGCCGTGTGCGAACGCCACGCGCTCTCGTTTGCGGCGGTGGGGATCGTCGGCGAGCTGTTGAAGCAGACGACCCCGCTGGTAAAGCAGCTCTTTGGTCGCCGGTTGGCCTATCCGGTCGGGCTTCTGCGCGCGCTCTGGAGCTATCGACCGCCGCGGATGCGCGTCCGGTGGGACGGCGGTGCGCGCGAAGATCGCTTCCTGTTCGTCAGTGCCAGCAACGCCGAGGCCGCCGGCGGTGGCATGAAGATCGCCCCTGGCGCCAGGATCGACGATGGGGCGATGAACTTGAACCTGATCGAAGCCGTCCCCAGACTGGAAGCGCTGCGGCAGCTCCGGCGATTGTGCCAGGGCCGGCATCTCCCACACCCCAAAATCCACTATACCCCGGCCCAGAACCTGAGCGTGGAATGCGACCCGCCCATCGAGGTCCTGGCGGACGGCGATCACCTTGGCACCACCCCCGTCACCTTTCAGCTCGTCCCCCAAGCGTTGCGCATCTTCGGCAACGCGCCGATCCGGGCTTGACGCCAGACCAGCGCCGCAGTTCCGCAGCGGCCCAGAGCCCGTGGCTTGAGGATCGTGCGCGCCCTTGGCGGATTACTCGACGCGAATCCGGAAGAGCCGGAGTTGCTCGAACGCCGGCAGGAAGACCGTCTGGTAGAACCCGGAGCCCTCGATGGGGCCGGTTTGGTAGTCGCCCTCCGGCAAGCGGGCGTACTGGGCGTCCTGCCAGACGTATCCGCCCGAAGTTTCGAGCGGCGGAGCCGTCAAGAGGCGGTAGGTCTTGCCGGGGATGGTCAGGAAGGTGAGGCTCACGCGGTCCCCGACGGTCTTGGCGATCTGCTCGATGCAGAAGTAGTCCTGGGTCCAGGCGGGGTCGGTGCCCGCGCGGTATTCGTCGAGGTTGGACACGCCATCGTTATCGAAATCGTCCTCTGGCGTGACGTCGAGGATGGTCTGGATCAACGGGTCCACCGAATGGTCGAGAATCCAGCGTTCCCACTCGTCGGGCAATCCGTCCTGATCCGTGTCGGTGCCGGCGGTGACATTGAGCCGCTGGACGTCGCCGGGGCGTCCGATAGGCGGCAGGGTGGCGGACGTGAGGGTCCGGGTAAGTCCGTCGGCGTCGATCACCATCTCGAAACGCTGGCCTGCGCGCGCGGCGGCGGCGTCGTACGCCGTGCCAGTGCCGCTGTCGAGCGGGATTTGGAAGCTGAAGTTGACGCCGGGAGCGAGGGAGCCCTGGATCGGAAAGCTCTTGAAGAGCCGTCCGTTGAGATGGAGTTCGATGGTGGCATCCGCGGTGTAGGGCCAGCCGTATTCGTCGAGCGCCTGGCCGTAGAGAATCCACGCCGGTTGGGGAATCCCGGCTTGGGGGAGCGGGCCGGTCGCGAGCAACCCGAGGCCGGTCAGGGTGCCGATTAGGAAGGTGGTGTGCTTCATACCATCGCGTCGCAGCAGAATCAGTTGCCCGAGAAGGAGTAGGTCTGGAACAGGAGCTTGATGTCCTTGACGCCGTTGCCGTCGCCTTCGACGCCGTTGATGAACCACTCGAGGGCATGGGCGGTGTCGCTGTGCAGAGTGCTGGCGGGGATGATAAGCAACCAGCGCGTATTCCAGACGGAGCGTCCGATGAGCCGGGAGTTGGAAGTGACCTCGGCGGGGTCGAAGTCGCCTTTGTCATGGTAGGCGCGCAGCGACGGGTACTTGCGGATGGTGGCAAAGCCCTCGCTCAGGCCGTCGATGATGGGGAGCCAGTCGGGGGAGTCCAGGGTGCCGGTCTCCAGGTTATAGGGCACCGGCAGGGCCTGATCAACGACCTGCCAGGCATACGGTTGACCCAAGGCATCGGAGGGGTCGCGTTGCAGGTCATCGCCGACCGGGATGAGGTAGACCCGCGGCGCGAAGCCGAGGCCGCCGCCGAACGCGGCGTTGAAGTTATTGAACCAGACGCCAACGCCCCGGATCTTGGTGGCGAAGTGGCTGGAATCGTAAGCATGGTCCCCCCCCGCCAGCGCCCAACCGAAGAAGTTCGTCTTGGCGTAGATCATGGTGGAGAAGGGAATGACCAAAGCGGGTTCGCGGTCGGCCAGGGGCGCGAAGGGCAGGCAGTAGCGCCGGAACTCGGGGACCTCGAGGAGGTTATCCACCTTATAGCGCCAGAGGGTATTGCGCCAGGTGGCGTCGCTGGTGGCCAGCGCGGCGGGATCGGTCGGCGAGCCGATCCGGAACAGCTCGGCGCGCAGGGACAACCGGCTCGATTCGCGGGCCGGGTTGTTGAAGCCCAGCCGGCCTGCGAGCACGTTCCAGTTGGCGTTGAGGCGCGCCAAGACGTCGGCCAAGCCCGGATCGCCCACGGTGCCGCCAGTGAGAGGCTCCCCGTTGCTGAACGCTCCCAAGCTGCGAGCGTTGACGATCTCCTCGAAGAAGGAGGAGGAGGAACCGGTGGCGCCGCCCGCCCGCATGCCGGTTTCGTAAGCATAGGCTTTGGCGGCCAGGTAGACGTACCTGGCGGCGAGGTCGAAAGCCGACCGATACCGGCCGAGGGCGTCGTTGCGGAACAAGCGGAAGGCCATGTCGGCATAGCGATCGGCCTGGACGGCGGTGGCGGCCTGGGCGCGGAAGCCGGTGCGCTCGGCGATGAGCCGCTCGCCTTTGACCAGCGCGCCCCGATAGCGTTCCTGCGCCTGCGCCAGGCGTTCCACCAAACCCTGCACTTCCATCTGTTTGGCTTGTTGCTGGCGGAGCACCTGCTGCAGGCTGAGCCTCGCTTCGAGGAGGTCGGCATCCTGCTCCAACCCCCGGAGTTTGCCTTCCAACATCCCTTCGGTGACCGCCTTGGTGATCTCGGCGGCGATCGCGACTCCCTTGGTGATCTTCTCGATCACCGAGAAACTCGTGCTGGCGCCCGCCTCGGCGGCCTTGATCGCCCCTCGCGCCGGCGCCATGACGTCGCCGCCCGCCGCCAAGCCGGCGATGAAGCTCTCGGGGATGGACTCCTTGGGGACCGACATGGCCGCCAGCATCAGGTCCCGGGACTCCTTGAGGTCATCCGCGACGCTGTTGGCAATGCGACTCGTCACCTCCGCCGCGGAGATGATGTTCCCGTAGGTAGTGCTGGCGGAATTTTCCTCGGCGAACTGCTCGACCCGCGCGTCCAGCCGGCCGAAGCCATCGACGATGTCTCCGAGCAGGGCGTTGTAATCGCGCAAACCGGTTTCCAAGTCGTACCAAGCGAGGAGGAAATCCGAGTATGCCAACTGCACCTCGCCCAGGGCGCGGCGGCGTCCCGTCCACTCCGGGGGTTTGACCACCAAGCCGTTGTCGGTGACGTAGAAGGACAGGCTGACAACGGTGTTGGTGTTGAGCTGAAGCTCGAGCGGCCGCACCTTGGTGCCCGCGATCCCCTGCCAGAAGGTCGCCTCGTTCGTGCTGCTGGTGAACTCGTAGTTGTAGACCTGCACGGGAAGATTCGTGCCTTTCACGGGCAACCGGTCTCCGAGCAGATCGTGGAGGTCGACGTACTGGTAGTGGTAGAGGTCCGGGCCGTCGTAACCTTGGGGATAGGTCTTGCCGGGTCCGATATCGTCGGGATAGGGGTATCCGAAGATCTCGATCAACTGGTTGTTGTAATCGTCCTCGCCGCTGCCAACGGACTGCCGCAGGTCTTCGAGCGAATTCGCCTGGCGGCGCAGCAATTGAACCTTGTCCTGCGCGTTGGACAGGATGCGGGCGGCGTTATTCACCATGGCCAGGGCGCGGTCGTACAGTTGCTCGAAATGGGTCTTGCCGGCGTCGATGCCGCTGGGATCGATATCGAACGGCACGGCGTTCTTATCGAGCCCGAGGGGATTCAGGCCTTTGTCGGCGTAGTCCATCTCCTTCTGCACCTCTTCCATGGCGGTGACGATCTCCTTCAGTTCGGGCACCGTGGTGCGGTCGATGATCTGGATGCCGGAATGGGTGGTGTTGGTGTCCTGATCGGGCAGCAGAGAGTTGGCAACGGCCCAGTCGAAGAGCGCGGCCTGGCCGATGCGGCTGCCCCACTCGGTGAGGCCCCAGGCCCGTTCGGGGCGTTCATCGCGAAAGCCGGTCGCGGCGTTGTCCGTGGTTTCGTGATAGAGCTGACGGTGGGTCAGCCCCATGATCTGCACCCCGGTGCGGGCACGGGCCGCAGCGGCCTCGGCGAACTTCCGCTCATCGTAGTAGTCCACGCTCACGGGCACCCCGCCCACCAAGGTGGACTCGATGCGCGGGGTCCAGTTGAAGTTGGTGTTGGCCAGCAGGCCGTAATAGCCCTTGATGGCGGAGAGGTAGTGACCCCAGGCATCTCCGTGGCCTTGCGGGTAGAGCCGCTTGGCGTCGGCCTCGTTGATGACCCCGTGCTCGTCGCTGTCCTCGTTGTGGACGTTGTAGTTGAGGGCGTAGGCGACTTCGCCCCCGTTCAGGCCCTTGGTGAAGTTCCAGATCAGGCGGTTGTAGATGGGGTACGTGTGGATCGACGGCAGGAGGGTGTCGTCCCGGCCGCGCAACAACGCCAGCTCTTCGTCCAGAAGGGTGGGCACTTGATTCATGAACGAGAAGAGGGAAGTCCATTCCGAGGCATAGACGGCGCGATCCGAAGTGCTGAAGGAGACGGTGGGATCGTTGGCGTCGGCGTAGGCCTCGTTGCCGAGGACCATGTACAGGTCGTGGATGCGGCCGGCAGCCAGCAGCAACGCGTCATTGGCGGGGGCATAGCTGATGCCGGAGCCCGATTCGATGCTCAGCATCCGGCCGCGCCGGAGGATGGTCTCGTAGATCTCGATCAAGCCGTGCTCGTTGATGTTGTCCAGGTTCAGCGGAACGTCGCCCACCCAGCGGGCGCCGGCCTGGCTGACCATGCTGACCGTGGTATCGACGGCGTTATCCTGGAGATCCTCGATGCGCTGCTCGAAGGGGTTGATGCCGTTGAGGGCGCGCTTGATCCAGCCCTCGGCCAGCATGGGATCGGTCCAATCGCTCCAGGTCGCGTTCGCCGGCGCCACGGGCCGGTAGCGGCAGACGAAATAGTTGTCGGTGAGCGTGAGCAAGCCGGCGCCGCGAATCACCACCCGGGGCAGGTTGATGCCCTGTTGGTGCAGAGTCCAGTTCGCCCGGTCGGTGCCCGGAGGCAACCCGGAGTCGTCGGGCGGGAGGGTGCGCCACTCGAACTCATACCGGCTGGGGTCGCCGGCGAAGTCGCCGCTGTGCTGGAGGGTGAGTTGTTCGTCCAGCGGATTGTCGGAGAGCACCACCTTGATTTCGCCGCGGTAGAGCTGCGCATCGACACGAATGATCGCCAGGCTGATCGGATCGGGCGGCTCGTTCAGGCTCGTGCTGTTGTTGAAGGCGATGGTCACCAACCCGTGGCCCTGGGCCAACCCGGCAGAGAGGGCGAGCGACGCGAACGGGGTGTTTTCGTCGGGGATATCGACCACGCCCTGGGCGAGCCGGCTCACGGCCGCGATCCAGCCGGGGTCCTGGCTCAGCGCCTTGACGGTGTCGAGATCGGCGCCGGCGAGCACGTTGAGCTGGAGGAACGCCTCGCCGGCAGGCGGTTCTACGAATTCCCCGATGAGCTTGAGCCGTTTGGTGTCGGGATCGAAGAAGAGGCGGTTCCGCAGATGCGGCGGGAGCAAGGGGAAGTATTTTTTACCCCGGTGGCTCTCGGTGGCGAGGTCCATCGGCAGGGCGTCCAGTGACACCCAGCGTTCCTGGGTGGGATCGATCAAGGTGACGCTGGGGGAGTTGGTGTCGGACAGGAGCGACTGCTGGTAGACGATGCTCACACTTTTCTGGCCGAGAATCGCGGGCATTCCCCGCTTGGCCTTGGAGAGGGTCTCGGCCAGGTGCAGCACCGGGATGTTATCCGGCCAGCGCACGGTGAATTGGTAATCGATCGGAGTCCCGTGGGCTCCGGCGTGGCTGAGCCAGGGGACTTCCGTTCCCGGCTGCGGCGGCTTGGCTTCGCCCGGAAAGGCAAAGCCCGATTGGACGGGGTAGAAGAGGCGCAGCACGATGTTGGTGGGGCTGACGCCGTCATCGCCGGCGGCCATGGCCCAGTATTCGAGTTTGCGGTCGCGCCAGGCGGGGCCGCTCAGCAGGTAGGAGGCATCGGCCTTGGGGAGCACGGTGAGGGGCATGGGGGCCTGCAAAAGGGTGCCGGCCACCGCAGTCTGGGTGAACTGGTAGACTTCGTTGGTCTCGCTTACGTGGAAGCTGGTCATCCGCGGAGTCCCCGAGCCGGCCTCGGTATACTGGACCAGCACGTACGGGAGCGATGAGCCAGGTTCGTTGAGGTCATCCCGGATGGCGTAGACTTTGCCGGAGAGGATCAGGGCGTGTTCCTCATTGGGATTGTAGCCGGGCAGCGCGGGGTCGTTCTGGTAGTAGATGCTGGGATCGCCGACCGAGGGGCCAAGCGTGCCCACCGGGTTGTTGTTCTGGCCAGCAATGACCAGTTCGGGCGCCGCCGGGTCCCAAACACCATCGTAGCGACCGACCGATGAGGGCCAAAACACGCCCACGGGCATGCCGTCCTGCCGGTTCTCGCGCGCCCACCAGACCTCGAGCACGCCGGTGTTGACCGGGAACACGCGCGAGGCCAGCGCGGGATAGGAGTAGAGCCGGTCGTTGTAACGGTCGCCTTCCGGCGTGTGAACGTACCCGGGATGGGCGCTCCACTCCGGCCCGGGCTCACCCAACAGGAACGGCGCGATGGCAAATCCCGGCGACATGGGAACAGTCTCGCCTCCGACCTTGTTGCCCACGGCGTTCGTGGTCCAGGATTCGAAGTTCAAGTACCACGCCAGACCGTCCGGCAGCCCCAAGAGTCGTTGGTAGCGTTGTCCCTGGATTTCCTCCGCGCTGAGCAGGCGCGTCCAGACTCTCAATTCCGAAAGCTCGCCGACAAAGCCCGAGACGCCGGCGGATTGCGAGGGGCCGCCCACCGTCAGCGCGTCGCCCTGCACGCTGCCGACCACCGCCAGCGGGGCATCTTCGGCTCCATCCAGGAAGAGCCGCACCGGCCCGTTGGTGGCGAGGCCCACGGCGACATGCTGCCACACTCCCGCCCGGAGAGCCGTCTGGCCTTCGAGGAGGACGGGTTGCGGGTTGCCATCCGCCCACACCGATGCCCTCAGGTGCTGGCTCTCGGTCAACTCGAGCTGCACGGCCCGCTGGGCCGGGTTGCCGGCCCGATGCGTGGACCAGAGGTTGACCTTCCGGGCCGCCGAGGGTTTCACCCAGCATTCAATGGTGGTGGCCGCCGGGACGCCCAAAGGCACGCTAAAGGACCGGCTGGCATCCAAGGAGAGGGCGTTGAAGGTTTGCACCGGGCGGACCTCTTCGCCGATGGTCCACGGCAGGGGGGTGCGGTTGAAAAGGTCGGGGTTGGCGTGGTCCACGGAACGGACCACCTGGAACCAGACGTTTTCGTTCGCGGAGTAACGCAGCAGGGCGTGTCCCGGACCCGAGCTCGAGAACACCCATTCGCCGGCATCGTTGTTGACGAGCGTGGCGTGCTGGGCGGGTTCCTGAAAGTCCTCGAGCTTGACCTGCAACTCGCGGGCGATCACCACGGGCGCGTTGGAGGACGCCCCCCCGCGGACGTAGAGCTGGGTACGGTCGTCGGGAGGCCAGTCAGCGGCGTACCAGTCGAGTTCGAAGGGCCACTCGACCTCCATGACGCCTTGGTGTTTCCAGTACATCTCGATCTGATAGGGCTGATCGACTGTGCGGGCGAGGGCGAAGACCCATTCGTTCTTGGGGCCGTCCGGGGTGCGGGTGGCGTGCTTGTACAGGAGCTTGGGGAAGCCCTTGCGAATCTCGGCGCGCAGGTCGGTGCCGCTGTAAGAGGTATCCACCGGCAGCAGGCGCTCACCGATACTCACCTGCTGCACGTGCACGCGGGGCGCCGCCACCTCCACCACCTCCCACCCCACCTGCCGGATTCGTTCGCCCGTCTCGAAGAACTCGAGAATGACCATGCCCGTCACCTCTTTGGCGTGGAGAATGTGCTGCTCATCCTCCCAAAGGCCCTTGCGGTATTGCTTGAGGGGTTGGTTGGTCTGGCTGGTGTCCTCCTCCGGCGGGCGGATCATCGTGTTGTAGTGGATCGTCGCGAAGCGGTCGCGCAGGCTGACCGTCGGCGCGTTGTAGGGTTCTTCCGTCCAGAAGATGCGGGCCGGGCGCCGCTCGGGCACCGCCGAAATGAGGTAAACGCGTTCCTGCGTGCCCCCGCCGGACAAGGGCCAGACGATCCGCACCAAGCCGCTGTCCGCCGAAATCACGATCTGCCGGGAAGGCACATACAGGGCTGCCGTGGGCGGGTCAATGGTCGGTGCGAGGTTCGTGTCCACGCCGGGGGGCGGGGTGACGATCTGCCCCAACTGGAAGTCCGGCTGGCGGCCCTCGAAGGGCTGCCCAAAGGCGGATTGGGCCAACTGATACTTGCCGTCGGGGGTGACGGGAACCACCGGCTGGGCGGCGGTCCCAGGCAACCGATAGGGTCCCGCATGGCCGCCAAAAGCGACGCCGGCGGTCTGGATGGTGTGGCCGGGCAGCAGCGGGGGCCGGTACCACGGATTTTCGAACTCGGCCCGGGCTTCGTAGTTGCCCGCCGCGCGGCCGACGCCTGCGCCCGCCGCCGCAAGAAGGCAAAGACCCAAGAGGAGCTGGACTCGGTTCATAGGCTGGGACGTGGGCTGGCGGTGGTGCGTGAGGACGGCAAGGACAGTCCGGCGATCAACGGGTGCGCTGAATGAAAGCCAGCACGTAGTAGGGTGGCATGATGGAGAAGGCGGCGCCGCTTCCCGCCTGATCCGTGGTGCGACTCTGGGTTGAGTTGTTCCGGCCGGTGGCAGGCGAACCCATGGCCTCGCTCGAACCGTTCCAACTGGATTTGTACCCCACCGTGTTAAAGCTGAACGAATGGCCGTGGGCGGGCATCTCGGCGGGGGCTAAAGCATGAGTTTCCGCACCTCCTTGCGCGCCTGGGTTCCGTGTGCCCCAGCCGAGCACGAATTGGTTGCGCAAGTCGGGCGCCTTCCGATCCTGTCCGTCCGCCGTCTTCCAAGACCGCCCGTCGCACAAGACCCAGCCCGACGGCACTTCCGCGACACTGCCACCCCACATGATGATGCCGCCGACCGGCACGAAGCCCCCGCCGAGCGTCTCCAGCGCTTTGAACTGGCCCTGGACGGTGAGGTTGGTGACGGTGAGCGATTTAGCCGCCAGCGAATCGTTGCCGCCGACGAGCGCGTAGGCCGCCGCAGGAAGGCCGCCCAAGGAGCCCGCATCGTCCGCCGCCAGCGCGAAGGGGGTGCTTAGAAACTGCTGCCGCGGCACGATTTCCTGCGGGTTGGGCACCGGGACGCCGCGGTCCTTGGTTACGGCAATCCCGAGGTAACGCTCGCGGTCAGTGAAGGCTTGGCGAATGTCGGTAGTCTGGGCCCCGGGGAGGTCGGATCCGCCTTCTCCCAAGACGACATTGAAGACGCCGCTGTTCACGGTTACGGGGTAGGTGCGCCCCCAGATCAGCGTGCCCGCGTTGCCCGCCGACCAGATGCGGAAGGCGATCTCGTAGTTGCCGTTGGCCGCGTTGGTGCCCGAACTGTCCAACAAGCGGCCCTGGTAGTTGACCAAGGGCGGCACGACGTGCTGGGCCTGGCTGGCGGCAGAAAGCCAGAGCACCGCACCGACTACGAGTAGTTTAGTCATCACAGGGAACTCCCGGTTCGGGTGAAGAGAGAGGATCATAAAGCATCAAGGTTGAGCATCGACGGGGACATTCAGTCACTGCAGAACGGGATTGCGGTTCACGCGCTCCAATTGGAAAGGACCCTCCAACACAATGGGATAGGGGCGGAGGCCGCGGATCACCTCACGGTACGTTCCCTCGACTCGTCCGATGCCCCAGAAGGGGATGGGGGGGAGTTCGGAGGAATCCCAAGTGGCCCCTTGGAGGGTCGCGGGTTGGTGGGCGTCACCGACGTCTCGCAGCGTGGTGCCCAAGCCCTCGTTGGCCGGCCAGTAGGCCAGCAGTTCGTTTTCGATGTCACTCGCGGACAGATACATGTCCTCGTACACTCCGGCCGCCGAGCGGGCGTCCCCTCCCACCACCAGATCGTAGCCACGGCCGCGGAAGCAGACGGGCGGATCGGCCTGACCGCGTCCGAAGTAGTTGCGGGTGCGGGTGCCGCCCGGAGCCGGGTCCAAATTGCCTTCGGCCTCGACTTTCGCATTCCAGTAGATGCGGGACGGTCCGTTGGTATCGTTAACGGCCGCCACGTGGACCCACTGCGCCACGGGGAAGGGATGTTGCGAGGCCAGCCTCGACACCTGTCCGTTGCGCACCACGCTAAAAATCATCAGGCCGGAGCCTGCTTCGAGCTTGAGCGAGACATGGTCGGCATTCGGCCCGTTGCCCAAATCGAACAGTGGCATATCGTCGGTCACCGCCGCGGCAATCCGTACCCAGGCTTCCAGCGTGAAGTCCCCCTCAAAAGTCAGGGCGGGCAGGGTCACATATTGGTTGGTGCCGGAGAAAGCCATGACGGGACCCGGGGGCAGGAAGGTGCCGCTATCGGTCTCATAGGTGACTTTGAAGTTGAAGGAGACGGACCGCTCCACGGTGAAAGACTCCCGTCCGGCGGCCAGCCGGTTGGTGCTGAAGTCTTCGTCGAGATTGTCATGATCGGGGTGATAGGCGTGTTTGAAGGGGTTCACCGGGTCGTCGTAATCCAGGTTCACCCTCGCCGCCATGGCTTCGGAAAACTGGCCGGCCATTTTCACCGGGTTCATCACCGGAAAGGCGATCGAACTGATGCGGGAGACGACCTTGGCTCCGGCCGGCACCCGGTCCTCGGACTGATAGAGGCCAACCTGCTGATTGGTGCCCGTCTGGGGGGTGGCCAGCAGCACCCGCTGCAGGAGGCGCGGCTGGTTGGTCTCGTCCACGTGGACCAACAATCGGCAACTCAAGGGGGACGCGACGGGAAGGGTGGCGAGGGGAATCTCGGCCGGCGGACGAGGGTCGGAGGTCTTCGGATCGGCGGCGGACGCTGGGGTCTCCTTGTCCGGGCCTTCGTCGACGGAATTGACCGGCGGCAAGGTGGAGCGGCTTGCCCGCTCGATCCAGACCTGTCCAATCCACAGTCCTTGGTGCGGGCTGTAGGTTGGCAGGTTGGCGTCGATCGAGGCCAAGCCTGCCCCCCCGTGCAGTCGGCGGGCGGCCGTGGCGCTCTCCGCCACCACCGGGATCAAGGCGCGCCAGCCATGCGGATCCTCCTCGACTTCGAGCAGACTCTGGTAGGCGGCCCCGGCGTTGCCACGGGTTTGGTACTTCGCGAGCAGGCTGCGCCGCACCGCCAGGCGCACCTCGCGCTGCTCGTTGGTGGCAAGCGTGATCGTCCAGGTCCCGGTGAGGGGGACCCATTCGAACTGGTTGCTGGCCGGCTGTTGTCGCAAGTAGGCCAACGGCACGTCGCCCGCCACCTCAGGGAAGCCCGGTGGCGCCGGTTCCGAAGCTCGAACGGCCAGGCGCAGCGAGAGTTGCTGCGTGCTCGAGAGATTGCGAAACACCAAGCTCAACTCCCGTTGGTCCGTGCCGAAATCGAGCAACCCGGCGGCCGTGGTCTGGCCGGTGATCTCCAAGGGCACCAACTGGCGGACCAGCGCGCCGCAGCGGACCCAGTAAGCCGTGCCCGGTTCGATCTGGGCGCGCGTCGTCTGACGAATCTGTTCTTCCCGGCCGTCGGGTCGGATGGCGTAGATGCCACTGCCCGCCCCCGGGCCGAAGGCGATCTCGGGCGTGTCCTTGAGGAAATCCAGAAAGGTGGGCCGTGGCTCGGATCGCGCGGGCAGGCCCATGAGGTTTAGGGAGTTGGCCAGGATTTCGGTCTGCTGCCACACCGGCAGGCCTTTCACGGACCACACAAAAGGCCCGGCCTGATCGCTCACCTTGATCAGGTAGGCCCGCCCGCCGTCGAGTCGCTGCAGCGTGCGCAGGAAGTAGGTGGGATCGGACCGTGGGAACCACACGCGCCAATGCTCGGTCTTCTGCAGGACCGTTCCGGGCGCTTCGGTGAACTCGACGGACGCCCCCCGGCGGTTGAATTGCCAGACACTTTGGACTTGGGGCATGGCCGCGAACAGGTCGTCCGCGTAGGGTTGGCCGGGTGTGACTTGGAGAAACACGGCGTTCCACCCCGGCTGGAGGGGGATCGACTGCTGGGCCCATTGCGCCCAGACGCTCAGGGAGCCGGCCATCAGCCCCAGTGCCAAGCCGAACGCCACCGATCGAAAGGATCTTAGCCTCATAAGCCGCCTCAATGGACCGCACTTTCGCACCCGCTTGGAACGGCCAACCGCACCCGATGATACCTCGCAAATGAGCGGGGAGCTCACGCGCGCGCGTTACAAGTGTTACGATGGTCAAGGCATAGCGCGCGGCGCATGGGTTGTCAATCGCCGAATCCGGCCGTGCGCGCCCCGGAATGCTCCGTGTGGACAGCGTTGCCGACGCCAGCGGCGGGAAGAGGCTTTCAAGCCGCCCGTTTCTCCCGGCGCCCGGTCGCGCGCCGCCTTGGTCGAGGGTACAATTCCCCGGGTGGAACGTTGCAGGCCAACGAGGATTCTGCCATAATCGGGTCATCTGAATGCGCTGGTGGACTCTGCAACAACTTCGCGCCCAAGACCCGGCTCGTCGCCTCCGGGCCGTTGGCAAGTTGGCTGACGCTCCGGATGCGGCCGGGTTGGCGCCGCTCTGCTCGCTGCTGCAAGACCCCGAGCCCTCGGTGCGTGCCGCCGTCGTGCGCGCGTTAGGCGCGTACCGCGAGACGGAAGCCGTGCAGGCGGTCTTGGGCGCCATGCGCGACCGCGCGGCCAAAGTCCGCGAAGCCGCCGTCGACACGCTCCACCGCCTGCGTCCCATCGAGGCGATGGAGGTCCTTGCGGCGGCCCTGACTGATGGGTCTGCGGCGGTCCGCCGACGCGCCGCCCAGACGCTCGATCTGCTAGGTTGGCAACCGGTCTCCGACCTCCAGGCGGCCCAACGCTGGGCCGCACTGGGCAGTTACGCGCAGGCCGCCCAGTGCGGCGCCGCCGCGTTCGAACCCTTGGCGGCCGCGTTGCGGGATGGCGACGGCTACGAACGCCAGACCGTCGTGAGCGCCTTGGGGAAGATTGGCGATGCCCGGGCGGCGAAGACCATTCTGGGCGCGCTGCAGGACGACGATTTCATGGTGCGGGCCAAGGCGGTGGAGGTGCTTGGGGGCATCGGGGATCTCCGGGCCGTGGAGGCGCTGATTAAAGCCCTCAAGGACCGGGCGCCACGCGTCCGGGGCGAGGCCGCCGAAGCGCTGGGGAAGCTGGGCGACGCCCGGGCGGTCCAAGCGCTGGCCGCCTCCCTGACCGACGCGCACTGGGAAGTCCGGAATGCCGCCGCCGGAGCCTTGGGCCGCCTCCGCGACGCCACTGTCCTCCCACAACTCGGCGCCACCCTCCGTGACCCCGTAGCCGAGGTCCGCGAGACGGCCATTCGCTCGCTCGTGGAAATCGGTGACCCCCGCGCCATCGAGCACCTGGTGCCGGCGCTCAAAGACGAGCAGAGCACGGTTCGCAGCGCCGCGCTGACCGCGCTCCAGCGTCTGGACTCGGAATGGACCCAGTCCGAACTGTCCCGCCGGGCGGTGCCGGAGCTCCGCGCCGCCCTGCGCCACAAGGATTACTGGGTGCGGCAGGCCGCCGCCGACGCCCTGGGCCGGGTCGGCGAGGTGCGCCCGGTCGAACCCCTGCTGGCCGGCCTCCTTCAACCGGCGAACCTCCAGCGCGAGACCGTGTTCAGCTTCTTTGCAGACCTGCTGGCGGACCCGGACGTCGAGTTGCGCCAAGCCGCCGCCGAATGCCTTGGCCGGCTGGGCGACCGCCGGGCGGCGGCCCGGCTCGAACCGCTCCTCTTGGACGACCATCCCTGGGTGGGCGTCTCGGCGGCGCTCGCGCTGCGAAACCTGCAATGGCAGACCCCGGACGATCGGCTGCGCGAACGCTGGGAGCGCTTGCTTGTGCTGCCGCAACAGGCTTAACTCGGGCTGCTTTCATGAAGAAGCGAATCCTATTTATCGACACCGACGAGGAAGGCAGCCGCCGGCTGCGCCTGGGGGTGGCGAGTCTCGAGACCCAGTGGGAGACCTGCTTTGCCCCGGACATTCCCGCCGCCCTCGCCCTGCTGGCCCAGGAACCGGTGGACGTGGTGGTGTGCCAGATGCAACTAGGCGAGCACGACGGGATCGAGGCGCTGGAGGCCATTCTGCGCCACCATCCCCGCGCCCTGCGCTTCATCCTGGCGGACCAAGGCCGGCAGCCCGCCCTGGTGCGCTGCCTGGGGAAGGCCCATCAGTTTCTCGTCAAGCCGTGTCCTCCCGCCGTACTGCATGCCGCCATCGCCCGCGCCTTCGCCCTGGACGTCTGGCTGCCGAACGAGGCCGTGAGCCGGCTCCTGGCGGACATGCACGACCTGCCCAGCCTGCCCCGACTCTACTTCGAAGTTGCCCAGGAGTTGCAGTCCCCCTCCGGTTCGCTGGCCCAAGCGGGTGCTTTGATCGCGCAGGATCCCCCCATGGCCGCCCGCCTGCTTCAGGCCGTCAACTCGGCCACGTTCGGCATGCAGTATCCGGTCAGTGACCCCGCCCGCGCGATTCTCCACCTCGGCGGGGAAGCGACCAAAGCCCTCATCCTGCTGGCCCACACCGCCCGGCATTTCGAGCATCTCGACGGGCTCGGTTTTCCGCTCCAAGAGCTGTGGGACCATCTGCTGCGCACCGCTCGCCTCGCCCACCGGATCGGCACGCTGGAAAACGCCAGCAGCGCCACGCTCGACGAATCGTACACCGCAGGGATGCTCCATGACCTCGGCAAACTGGCCCTCGCGGCCAACCACCCGGGCCCCTATCGGCGCGCGGCCAGTCTGGTTCGCCAGCAGCAGCAATCCTGGTGGGAGGCCGAGCACGCGGTCTTCGGCGTCACGCACGCGGAAGTGGGCGCCTGCCTGGCCGCGGTCTGGGGGCTGCCCATTGGGCTGGTCGAAGCCATCGCCCTCCACCATCATCCCGCTTGTTTCCTCAGCCGCGCCTTCTGCCCCCTGACCGCCGTCCACGCCGCCAACTACCTGGACCACGCCCGCACCGGTTCATCCGAACCCGGCGTGGACCTGGCGTATCTGGCTGAGCTGGGGCTGGAACGCCGGGTCGACGCCTGGCGGGCCGCCGCCCAGGCCGAACCGGCTGCCTGATCCCCACCGCCCCGGCAGGACGCCCGATCCGCCGCGCGCCAAGTCAAGGTTGCATCCTTCGCCAAGTTCGGTATCCTTGCCCGGCGATGCCAGCAACCCTCAAGCTATCATCGGGGTAAGGGCGGTCTATGGGTGAAACAGGCGAACACGCGCACCAACGACGCATCCTCTTCGTTGACGATCAGGGGCCTTTCCTGGAGATGATCCAGCGACTGGCCGCCCAGTGGGGTGGCCCGGTCTGGGAGGTCTTCGTGGCGGCGAGCGCGGGCGAGGCGATGGACCTCATCCAGGCCCAGGCCATCGACTTGGTAGTGCTGGACCTGGACATGCCGGTCATCGATGGCTGGCAGTTCCTCAGCCTGCTCGCGCGGCGCTTTCCCCAGACCCAGAGAGTCGTCCTGACGGGCTTCGCCAGCGAGACGCACCGGGCGGCGTGTCTCAATGCCGGCGCGGAGCTCTTCCTGGAAAAACCCCGCACGGCCGAGGGCATGAACAGCGTCTTCGCCGCCCTCAAGGCCCTCATCAGCCTCCCGGCCGAGGAGGGCTTTCGGGGTGTCCTCCGCCGCGTGGGCCTGGTCGACGTCGTGCAGATGGAGTGTCTGAGCCGGCACTCCGCGCTCCTTGAAATCGTGGCGGGCGCCTACCGGGGCCTGGTTTACATCAAGGACGGTTCGATCATCCATGCCGAGGCTCCCGGGCAGACGGGGGAAGCGGCATTCAACGAACTGATGGTGCTCCGCGGCGGGGAGTTCAGTCTCAAGCCCTTCGCCGAGCCGCCCGCTCAAACCATCACTGGTTCGTGGGAGTTCCTCCTGATGGAAGCCTGCCGCAAGCGGGACGAGGGG
>CAYYMW010000034.1:0-27354 GCA_964472515.1 uncultured Verrucomicrobiota bacterium
CTCCAGCCTGGCCGAGTTCCTCGAGTTCGCCATGCTCAACCAACCGGCGGTCGAGGCGGCCTACTACAACTGGTTGAACTCGGTCGAACTCATCACCGTGGAGCGTTCGCGGCCGGACCCACGGTTCTCGCTCGAATTGGATATCAAGAACGTGGTGGAGACGGTCATGCCGGGGCTGATGTCGGAGTTTCCGGGACCGGGCAAGCTCGGCGTGCGGGCGCGCGTGGCCGCCGGGGAAAGCGAAGCGCGTTACTTCGCCTTCGAGAACAGCGTACTGCAAACCGCCGCTGCCCTCAAGCGGGCCTACCATCAGTTGCACTACCTTGACGAGAAGGTGCGGGTCAATCAGCAGACCCTTGCGCTGCTGGGCGATATGGAGGCCGCGGCCCGCAGCCAGACCGAGGTAGGCCGGGCGACGCTGCAGGACTGGTTGCGCGCGCAAATGGAACAAGACCGGCTCCGGAACGAACTGGCCAACCTGGAGGACTCGCGGGGTCCGCTCCTGGCTCAATTCAAGGCGGCGATGGGCCTCGCCGCCACGAACGCCGAGCCGCCCATGCCCGCCCGCTTCGAAACGACCCCGCTTGACCTGACTCCCGAGCAGGCGCTGGCCACCGCCTTTGCGCGCAACCCACGCCTTAAGGCCATGGAAGCGGACGTACGCCGGGCCGAGGCCGCGATCCGTCTTGCCAGCAAGTCCCGGGTGCCCGATTTCACCGCCGGCATCGAAGCGGACGTGAAGTCCTCGCCGGTGATGGTGCGGCCCACCGCCGGGATGACCCTGCCGGTTTGGCGGGATAAGCTCCGCGCCGAACTGGCCGCCGCGCAAACCGGAAAACAGGCGGCGGCAGCGCGGTTGTCCGCCGAGCAAATCGCCGTCGCCGTCGAGTTGGCGGAGAAGAGCTTCCTGGTACGCGAGGCCGCCCGCAACCTGAGCCTGGCCCAGGATACGCTCCTGCCCAAGGCGCGGCTGACGCTGGAGGTCGCGCGGGCCAATTACCTGACGGGCAAGACGGACTTCCTCAACGTGATCGAGGCCTGGCGCACCGTGCTGGCGCTGGAACTGAGCGTCGTGGACGCCCAGACCCAGCGTGAACTCGCCTTGACGGATCTTTCCCTGGTGGTGGCTGGGGTGGCCCCGGCCCAGGCGCCTTTCCTCCCTGACGAGGCCAAGACCACGCTCCAAAACGAAATCCAACCCACCCGGAAACCCCATGCGAACTAGACTCCTTGTTTTTCTCCTGCTGCCGCTGCTGGCGCTCGGCTTGTTCGTGGCGGGCTGCCAGAAATCCAACCCAGCCGCCGCCGGGCAAAAGTACCACTGCCCGATGCATCCCACGTACGTCAGCGACAAGCCGGGCGACTGCCCCATCTGCAACATGAAGCTGGTTCCCATCAAGGGCGACCACCCGGCGCCCAAACCGCCAGCCGCCGCGGTGGAGGACAAGTTCCCGCAGGTAAAAGCCGGGCAGTATTACTGTCCAATGGGCGCGGAACACGTGCAGGACGAACCGGGCAAGTGCCCCAAGTGCGGCATGAACCTGGTCGAAAAGAAGGCCGCCCCCGCCGGTCACGAAGGGCACACGGCTCAGGCGGAAACGGCCGTACCGGGCCGGACTGCCATTTCCCTTTCCGCCGACAAGCAGCAGTTGATCGGGCTGCGCCTGTCCACGGTGGAAAAGCGGGAACTCACGCTCGCGGTGCGCACCACGGCGACGGTCGAGCATGACGAAACGCGCCTGGCCCGGATCGCCCCCCGGTTCGGCGGTTGGGTGGGGGACCTGCAGATCAACTTCACCGGCCAGCACGTCGAGAAAGGCCAGCCCTTGCTCACGGTCTACAGTCCGGAGGTGCTGGCCGCCGAGAAGGAGTACTTGCTCGCGTTTCAGAGCCTCGCGCGCTTCAAGGCCAACCGGGAAGATCCGCAGTATGAGCCTGCGCGGCGGCTGCTGGATTCCGCCCGCCGCCGCCTGGCCCTGTGGCAGATCGGCGAGGAGGAGCTGGCCAGCCTGGAGCGCACGGGCGAGGCCAAGGACGAGATCCAACTGCGCTCGCCAGTGTCCGGCCACGTGATCTCCAAGACCGCGGTGGCGGGGAAGGCGTTCATGGCGGGAGAGACCCTTTACGAGATCGGCGACCTCACCCGCCTCTGGCTGCGGGCCTATGTGTATGAGTCGGAGCTGCCGTTGATCAAGCCGGGACAGAAGGCGCGGGTCGTGCTGCCCTACTTGGGCAACCGGGCCTACGAGAGCACGGTGGCGTTGGTGTACCCGCACATCGAGCCGCAAACACGCCGCGCCCAGATTCGGTTGGAAGTGGAGAATCCCCAACACGAGCTGCGACCGGACATGTGGGCGAACGTGGAGCTGGATGTCTCCTTCGACGAGACGCTCGCGGTGCCGGCCAGCGCGCTCATCGACACCGGCACGCGCCAGGTGGCGTTCGTGCGCCGCGCGGATGAACACCTCGAACCGCGCGACGTCCAGATCGGCTTCAAGACGGATGATTACTACCAAGTACTCGGCGGCTTGGAGGAGGGTGAGCGGGTGGTCACCCGCGCCCTGTTCCTCGTGGACTCCGAAAGCCAGCTCAAGGCGGCCCTCTCCGGCATGGGCTCCGGCGGCGAACACCAACCCTGAGCCTCCATGCCCGACTCTCCGTCAACGCCTGCCGCCGCGCCCCGGCGGGACTCGCTGATCGAGCGCCTCATCGAGTGGAGCGCGCGGAACAAGTTCATGGTGTTCATGCTGGTCGGCGCTTTGTTCGTCGGCGGCGTCTATTGCGTCCGTCACACGCCGCTGGATGCACTCCCGGACCTCTCCGACGTTCAGGTGATTGTCTTCACGCAATGGGAGGGCCGCAGCCCCAACCTCGTCGAGGACCAGGTCACCTATCCCATCGTTACCAAGCTGATCAGCGCGCCCAAGGTCCGCGTGGTGCGCGGCTACTCCTTCTTTGGCTACTCGTTTGTCTATGCCGTGTTCGACGACGGGACGGACATCTACTGGGCGCGCTCCCGGGTCCTCGAGTACATGCAAGGGCTCACCGGCGGTCTCCCGCCGGGCGTGACGCCCACCCTCGGGCCGGACGCCACGGGCGTGGGCTGGGGCTTCCAATACGCCCTGGTGGACAAGAGCGGCCAGCACGATGCTGCGGACCTGCGCTCCTTCCAGGATTGGCATCTCCGGTACTGGATTCAGAGCGTCGAGGGCGTGGCGGAGGTCGCCGCGTTCGGCGGCTTCGAGAAGCAGTACCAGGTCGAGATCGATCCCAACAAACTGCTGGCTTACAACGTGCCCATCAGCCGGATCGTCTCGGCCATCCGAAGCGCCAACAACGATGTGGGCGGCCGCGAACTCGAACGTAACGGCACCACCTACCTGGTGCGCGGGCAGGGCTACATCAAGTCGCTCGAAGACCTGCGCCTGGTGGTGGTCGGGGCCGATGGCAAGGGCAATCCCATCCTCCTGCGCGACGTGGCCGGCAACATCGCCCTCGGCCCCGAGATGCGCCGGGGCGCAGGCGATTTCAACGGCCTCGGCGAAACCGTGGGCGGGATCGTGGTGGTCCGCTACGGCCAGAACGTGCTCGAGGTCATTGACCGCATCAAGGCCAAGCTCGAATCGGTCAAGGCCTCGTTGCCGGCGGGGGTGGAGTTGGTGACCACGTATGACCGGTCGGACCTGATCAACCGTTCCATCCAGACACTGACCCGGACGATCATGGAGGAATCGATCATCGTGGCGGTGGTCGTGGTGGTGTTCCTGCTCGATTTCGGCGGCGCGGCGCGGGCCATCGTCACCCTGCCGATTGCGGTGTGCCTCGCGTTCATCCCCATGTACTTCATGGGCTTGACGGCCAACATCATGTCGCTGGCCGGCATCGCCATCTCCATCGGCGTGCTGACCGACGAAGCGGTGGTCATGGTCGAGAACGTCCACAAGAAGCTCGAACACGCCCCGCCCGGGCTGACCCGTGGGCAGCGCCAGGAGATCATCATCATGGCCTGCAAGCAGCTCGGCAAACCGCTGTTCTTTGCCTTGCTCGTCATCACAGTCAGCTTCCTGCCCGTCTTCACGCTCGAGGCGCAGGAGGGCCGGCTCTTCAAGCCGCTGGCGTTCACCAAGACCTTCACCATGGCCTGGGCCGCGTTCCTGTCGGTCACCATCGGCCCGGCGCTGATCGTCCTGATGACCGGCGCCAAGGTCATCCCCGAGCACAAGCACCCGATCAGCCGCCTCATTCACCATCTGTATTACCCGTGGGTCAGCGCGCTGATGCGCCGCCGCGTGCTATCCATCGCCATCGCCGTCGCGGCCGTCGCCTCCGCCTATCCGATCTACCAGCGGCTCGGCGCGGAATTCATGCCGCCCCTGAACGAGGGCACCATCCTCTACATGCCCACCACCCTGCCCACGGTCTCCATCACCGAGGCGACGCGGCTCATGCAGATTCAGGACCGCGTCATCAAGCAGTTCCCGGAGGTGATCAGTGTCCACGGCAAGGCCGGCCGTTCCGAAACCGCCACCGATCCTGCGCCGCTCGAGATGTTCGAGAGCGTGATCCAACTGAAACCCGAGAACGAGTGGCGTCGGGTATCGCAGCACCGTTGGCACTCGGCTTGGGCGCCGGAATGGGCCAACCCCGCGCTGCGCAGGCTCTGGCCCGAGACCCGTCCGCTCTCCTGGGATGAACTGGTGCAGGAGATGGACGAGGCGCTCCAGATTCCCGGCCAGGTCAACGCCTGGACCATGCCCATCAAGGCCCGCATCGACATGCTCTCGACCGGCGTGCGCACCCCGATCGGCGTCAAGATCTTCGGGGCCGACCTCGCCCAGATCGGCAAGCTGGGCGAGCGCCTCGAGGCGGTGCTCCGCGAAGTGCCGGGCACGCGCAGCGTCTACGCCGAGCGCACCACCGGCGGATTGTACCTCGACATTGTGCCCAAGCGTGCCGAACTCGCCCGCTACGGTTTGAACGTCGAGGACGTCCTCATGCTGGTCGAAACCGCCATCGGCGGCATGGCGGTGGACCGCACCGTCGAGGGCCGGGAACGCTACTCCATCAACGTGCGCTACGGCCGCGAACTCCGGGATGACGTCGAGAAGCTGAAACGCGTCCTGGTTCCCGTGGCTGGCCTCGCCGAACCCGGCACCAGCGGCGGGGAAGCGATGGGGGCCAACGGAGGCGCCGCGGGCGCCAAACCGCTCATGCAGATCCCGATGGGACAACTGGTGGACATCCGCACCGTGGGCGGTCCGCCGCTCATCAAGAATGAGGATGGCGCGCTCACCGGCTGGGTTTACGTGGACATGACCGGCCGTGACATCGGTGGCTACGTGGCCGACGCCAAGAAGGTGGTTGCCGAGAAGATCGAGCAGGTCGGCCTGCTCCCTGCGGGCTACCGGCTGGAATGGACCGGACAGTACGAATACATGCTTCGCGTCCGGGAACGCCTCCAGGTCGTGGTGCCGATCACCTTGGCGCTCATCTTCGTGTTGCTCTACCTGAACTTCAAGAGCCTCCCCGAAACGCTTATCATCCTGCTTTCCATTCCGTTCGCCATGACCGGCAGCTTCTGGTTCCTTTGGGTGATGGGTTACAATTTGAGCATTGCCGTCTGGGTGGGGATCATCGCGCTCGCCGGCCTCGCCGCCCAGACCGGCACGATCATGATCATCTACCTCGATGAGGCCTTCCACGCCTACCAGCAGGCCGGCCGCATGCGGACCCAGCACGACCTGTTCGAGGCCATCACCTACGGCGCGGTGCAGCGTGTCCGGCCCAAGCTGATGACCGTGAGCATGATCACCCTGGGCTTGGTGCCCGCCCTGTGGGCGCATGGCGCCGGGGCGGAAGCCATCCAACGCATCGCCGCCCCCATGGTGGGCGGTCTGATTACTTCCACGATTCTCACACTCGAAATCGTCCCTGCCATCTACTCGTTGTGGCGGGGACGCCAGGTCGAGTGGGTCAAAGGCCCGAAACCGCCGAAGAAATCCTGGTCGGAACTGAGCGCGATCTTCGTCCAGCTCGAGAAGCAGGCCCACGCAGCGGAACTCTCCGCGATGACCGGGTTGGTGGCGCCGGCTCGGCCAAGCCCAGACTCCGCCACGCCTCCCCCGCGGAACTGAGCTCAGGTCAACCCTGCGACCCGCCGCGACTTTCTGCCGGGATTGCGTAAATAAACGATGGCCCCCATCCGGAGGCCCCGGTTTTTGCATCGACGAACGGGCGTTTTCCGATTATGTGGATGATCGGCACGCATGATGTACAGCGTCGGTCACCGCCTGGGCCGCCACGCCAGAGACTTCTGGATCTCTTGGTTGGTGCTCGTCATCGGAGCCGCGCTGACCCTCACCTGCGCCTACTGGACCCGGCAGCAAGTGCAGCACCGGCAGCAGGCTGCCTTCGAGGTGGCGAAGACGCAGATCCTGCATACCGTCGATCTCTACTTTTCCGCCTACTACAACATTCTCAACGGCCTCAAATCGGTTTTTGCCCGGGACGAACTGATCACAGCCGGCGAGTTCAAGGACTACCTGGAGGCTTACGGCCTGCGCAGGAGCCACGCCGGAATCTACGACGTCGGCTTTGTCCGCCGGTTGCGGGCGGAGGATCGCACCGCGTTTGTCCGCTGGATCAAGAGCCTGGACAGCGAGGTTGTGACGCCCGTCTTCAGTCCGGACCACAACGTGGACTACACCCTGGTGTACTGGGATGACTTTGTGCGCACCAATCTGGCCGTGCCCGGCCTGAACCTCCTCAACGACCCATTGCGCGTCGCGGCCATGGAACGCGCGATCGACACCGACGAGGTGGCTTGCACGGAACGCTTGGATGTCTGGATCGGGGCCACCAATCGCGTCCCCGACGGCTTCATCCTCTACGCGCCAGTCTATCGAAAGGGCGCGCCGATCAACACCCCGGCCGAACGCCGGAACGCGGCGGTGGGATTGGTTTACGCCTCTTTTGTCGCCGCCCAATGTTGGCAGGAGATTTACGACCGCTCAGGAGTGCCGCTGATCGATCTGGAAGTGTTCGATGGCCGCGAACTGCGGCCGGAGCGGATTTGGTACGACTCTGACCGGGTCCAGCGCAGTCTGCCGCAGCCGGCCGGCCAATCGCGGCCCCGGTTCCAGAGCGCCCTGCCCCGGGGCGGGCTGGGACGTGAGTGGACATTCTGCTTTGCCAGCCGGCCGGACTTTGAGTCGGCGCTGGAAACGCGCATTCCCCTGCTCGTGCTCTGTATCGGCTTTGGGGTCACGCTCGCGCTGTTCGGCCTTTCGCTTGCGCAAGGCCGCTCGCGCCGGCGTGCCGAGGAATTCGCGGCCCAATTGCGAGTCTCGAACGCCCAGGTCGAGGCGCAGAAGGAGCGCCTGCTGGTCACCCTGAGCGCGGTGGACGACGGGGTGATGGTCACCGATCTCGAGGGACGGGTCTTGTTCATGAATCGCGCCGCCGAGCAACTGACCGAAGGCAGTGAAGCGCGTTGGTCGGGACGGCCCATCGCCGAATTGCTTGAGATAGCGGACCCGGCGAGCGGCGGACCGCTGCCGTGCCCCATGGAGCAAGTGCTCCGCGCCGGGGTCAATTTCGTCCCACCGAATCCCCTCCTGCTGCGGGCCAAGAACCGGCCTCCCCACCTGGTTTCGCTGACCGTCGCCGCGTTGCGTGATGGCACCGGCGCCATTATCGGAGCGGTGGTGGTCTTCCGGGATGTCACGGAACGACAACGGCTCCTGGAAGAACAGATGAAGAGCAGCAAACTCGAGTCCGTGGGACTCCTGGCGGGCGGCATTGCCCACGATTTCAACAACATCCTGACGGCGATCATGGGCAACCTCTCGCTGGCCCAGATGGAGGCCGGCACGACCGGAGAACTGCCCGCCGTCCTGCGCGAAGCGGAACTGGCGTGCGGGCGCGCGCGCGACCTGACCCAGCAGTTGCTGACTTTCTCGAAGGGTGGCGCCCCGGTGCGCCAGACCGCGCTGCTTGGCGACGTGATTGCAGAATCCGGACGCTTCGCCACGCACGGCTCCAACGTCCGCTGCAACTGCGACCTGCCCGCCGACCTCTGGCCGGTCGAGGCCGACAAGGGCCAACTGAGCCAGGTCATCCACAACATTGTCTTGAACGCCATCGAGGCGATGCCCGAGGGCGGCGAGGTTGACCTTCGCGCCCGCAACCTCGTCCTGGAACCTGGCAACCCGGCGGGACTCCCTTCCGGGAGGTTCGTGCAAATTGTGATCGCCGACCACGGCACCGGCATCCGTCCTGAACATCTTGCGAAGATCTTTGACCCCTATTTCTCCACGAAGAAGCGCGGCAGCGGCCTGGGACTCGCCACCGCGTACTCGATTGTCAAACGGCACGACGGCCAGTTGCGCGTCGACTCCACCCTGGGCTCGGGCTCGCGTTTCGAGATTCTGCTCCCCGCATCGGACAAGCCCGCCGTGGTCGCGCCCGCCGGGCGGTCGGCCCCGGTCGGCGGCAGCGGCCTGATCCTGGTCATGGACGATGAGCGCCCCGTGCTCAACACCCTGCAGCGGATTCTCGAACGTCTGGGCTACACCGTCGTGACGGCCTTGGACGGCGCGGAGGCCGTGCGTCTCTACCAGAGCCTCCGCCGCCAGGGGCAAACCGTGCGCGCGGTGATTCTTGACCTGACGGTGCCCGCCGGCATGGGCGGCCTGGCCACGCTCCAGCGGTTGCGGGAATTGGATCCCGGCGTGCGGGCCATCGTCTCGAGCGGGTACTCGAACGATCCCGTCCTGTCCGAGCACCGCCAATACGGCTTCCACGCGGTGGTGCCCAAGCCCTACGGCGTTGAGCCTCTGGACCGGGCGCTCAGGGAGGTGCTGGGGGAGGCGAAGTAGCCGGCGCGCGGCGTGTTCCCAAGGCCGCGACCAGCTTCAGCAGCCCGGCGGCCAGCAGCAGGATTGGCACGCCCAGCACCCACGCAAAGTGCAGCACGAGGTAGCTGAGCCCGCAAAACGCCGTCCAGCGCAGCGAGCCGCCGGCCTCGACCATGGTGCCGCTCAAGAAAGTGGTGTACTCGCGCCAACCCGCCAGGTGAACCGCCAGGTAGGCGGCGGCAATCACCGCCGCGCGCAACACCAGGTCACCTGCGCTCAGGAACGGCGGATGCAGCCAGCGAAAGCGGCGGGTGGAAGGGTGATGGTTCATGGTTTGCCGTCTCCCGCAATCCGCTGCCACAGCGGGCCGAGCACGGCGGCATAGAGCAGGGCTGCGTCCCCCACCTGGTTGCTGGCGCAGTAACGGAGCGCCCCACCCTTCCGCTGCGGGAAGGCCGCCAGATTCAAGGTGGCGTGCAACTCCGAGACGTACTCGGTGTCCCCAAAGGCGGCGGCGCCGATGAACGCCATACCGCTCGAACCAGCGCTGATTTCCAGCACGGGAATGATGGGCCCGGAATCGATGTCGGTGGGACCATGCCAGGACGCCGGCCACTCGCGCGCGTAGCCAAAGCCGAGCAAGGTCCGCCCGAGCTCGCGGCGGCTGCGGTCGTACTGGTCGCGGGCAAATCCAGGATCCAGCGGTTGCAGGCAGTGCGCCACCATCCAGAGGGTCGAGCCTTCCGGGCCATCCATGGGCACGCCCTGCCGCGTGCAACTGGAGGCGAGCAAGCCGCTTTCCGGATGCAGCAGCCGCTGGCGGGCGGCCGCCAGCCAACGGTCGCAAAAGGCGCGATGGTCGGTGCCATCGAGCCGGTCCATCGCCCGGAGGGCCACCAGGGCGACGGCGTGGTCGAACGTCCAGCACTCGTCGGGATAGCTCTCCGCCATGAGCGAAGGGCTGGCCTCGATCCGCTCGACGATGAACCGGGCCCGTTCCGCCAGCAGCGCGCGGTAGGCGGGCTTCTCCTCGACCAACCGGCGGGCGGCGAGCATGAGGGCGATCTCGCCGTCGATGAAGAGGCTCCGCGCTGGCTGCGCTTCGTAGGCACGGGCGCGGGCGTAAGGCATGAGGAAGGTGTAAATGCCCTTTTCCGCTTCTAACCGCAGCGTTTCCTCAATGATGAGATCCATCACGGCGAGTGACTCGCTCCGGGCAGCGGGGTCCCGCAGACTCACGTTGGCCAGGGCCCAGACCAGGAAGCTCCGGCCCATGAAATCCCATTCCGCGTTACTGCGCCGCATGCGGGCCAGTTCCCGGGCGCGCACAGCGGGATCGCGCCACATCTCCAAGTGCCGGTTCAACAACTCCCGCGCGGCGGGGGAGACGCCCTCAGCCTGATAAAACGCCGAGGCCGGCTGGCGGTAGAAGCAATGCAGCAGGGGCAGCCAGATGGCGGCCGCCACTGCCAGCGCCGCCAAACCCAGGAGAATGCGCCTTCCCCGTCCGGCGGGCGCCGTCTCCCGGGCATCGGGTTGGCCAAGTGCGCAGTCCATCGGTCAGCAGTCCCCTCACCCTACGCTCCATCACCGGCTCGCGACAGCAGAATCCACGCGGGCTTGCGGCAGGCAGGGTGGATCGGCGATGGCCCCGCCCGCTCAAAACTCACTCCGTGGCCGTCTTCCACGTCATACCCAAGGCGAAGAAGAAGCAAACGATGGTCCAAATGCCAATGCGTGGCTCATGGTCGGCCAGGGCGACGCCCAGGATACCGATCAACCAGGCGAGGATGCAGGCCCCCACGGCCGCGATCGCGAAGAGACTGCCGGACGCCCCCCCGGACACCTTGTCGACGGTCTTGCCGCAGGCCCACGCAATGCCCACGCCAATGATGTACGGCAGTTGAATCCCGGTGAAGGCTTGGAGCACCGCCCAACCAATGCCACAGCCAATGCCAACCCCCAAGGCCGCTCCGAGTGCCTTCAGAAACACACCCCCTTCGGAAGGCGCGGGCCGGCTCAGACTGGCTGCCGGGGTCATGGCGCGAATCCGCTCCGCCGCGGGGGAGACGGCCTGGGGTGCGGCCTTCGGGGCCAACTCCGGATGCTGTGCCAGGAACGTCGCCAAGGGAACCCAGTCCGCCGTGCCTTCCTGCCAGACGCTGGCATCGTTGGCCACCGACCCCATGCGTACCATCTCTTGAAAGGCCTCGGCCGCAAAGGGACCGGATTGCTGGTTCTGCTGGTAGATGAAGACGTTCATGCGAGATGACTCCTGCTTGAGCGGGTTAGTTTGGTCGTGGTGACATCGGATTACGCGCGCTTATCTACCAAAGACCCCCTGGCCTTGGCAAGCGAAGAAGCTGCCATGGCATCGTGCTGTAGCACCGAGGCCCGGAGGGTTCAGCCGAGTCGTCGAGGGGCGTTGGTGAGGATGGCGAGACCCCGGGGGTGGTATGGCCTCGGGCACGGGCGCTTGGCACGTGGTGAGCGAGAGGTCGTCGGGGCAGCCGGTTCTATCGTTTGTTGGCCGGGCGCACGGGCGCGTGGGGCTTGCCGGTGGGAGCCCACTCGGAGTTGTCCAGGAGCCGGATGCCCGGTTTCTCGAAGCTGATGCGGCGGTGCTTGTAGAGCTTGCCCAAGGCTTGCTTGAAGGCCTTCTTGCTGGCGCCGAACCGCTCGCGGATGACAGCGGGCGGGCTGTCGTCGTCGAGATCGAGCCGGCCGCCGTTCTGTTCGAGCGCCTTCAGGATCAGGTCGCTCAACGAGGCCACCCGTTTGTACCCGGAGGGGTCCAGGCTCAGGTCGATCTTGCCGCCAGGGCGGATCATCCGCACGAACCCCTTGACCCGCTGGCCCAAGGAGAGCGGGGCGGCGAGGTTGTCGTGGTAGAGCAGGCCGCGATGGGCGTTCTCCACAATGGCCGTGTAGCCCAGCGGCGTCCGCTCCGTGATGAGCAGGTCAACCGCTTCGCCCATCGCGTAGGGCGGGGGGAGACGGCTCAGATGCCGGTGCAAACGCATGCTGGCAGCGATGCGGTTGGTCTTCGCATCCACGTAGATGGCCACCACCACCCGCTGACCCTCCCTCACGGTGGGCACCTGCTCGCGAAAGGGCAGCAGCAGGTCCTTGGGCAGGCCCCAGTCCAGAAAGGCGCCCACGTTTTGGTTCACGCTCAGGACCTTCAGATACGCAAACTGCCCCACCATGGCGAGGGGCATTTCCGTGGTGGCCACCAGGCGATCTTCAGAATCGCAGTAGACGAACACCTGGAGCAGATCGCCCGGCGCGGGGTCGCCAAACACGTAGCGACGAGGCAACAAGATTTCGCCCGCTTCGCCGCCGTCCAGATAGAGCCCGGGAATCGCCTCCCGGAGCACGGGCAGGCTGACGCGTTTGCCAATCACTACCATAGTGCCTGAGTCTAGCCCCGCCACCCCTTCGCGGACAGGCATTTGTTGGCTGTCGACCGGGTCGTCGCTTCCACACTCCTGACCGGCTCCACCGCCTGACGCGTGTCTCAGTCTCGCCGTGCGCAGCACCGTCCCAGTTTTGGGACGGCCCGATCCCAGCCCCGCCAAGACCCAACAACGCCGGCTTGAAGCGTTGGCGCGGCGACCCCAGCCAACCGCGGAAAACGCCGGTCGGATCATCCCCGAGCAATCACCATACAAGTAATTGATGCTCAAATACATGCACGCAACAACAGCAGTCTCTAGTTGACCCGGGATAACCCAGTCCCACCCTGCTCGTTCCGAGTTGGCACACCCCCTGCAATAGGAGGTTTCGTGACTATTGCCGCCCGAGTAAGGCGGCCCAAGACGAAAGGCCAGATATGCCAGTGCTCTCCAAGTTCTACGGGATCGTGATTCGGATGCTGTGCGTGCGCGAACTCAACGCCCGCTTCCACGCCCTGTACGGGGATCACGAATTGATCGTCGAGATCACCCCGTTGCGGGTGGTGGCGGGAGAAGCCCCGGCCCGGGTGCAGCACCTCGTGCTCGAATGGGCCCGGAACCACCAGACCGAACTGCTCCAGGCCTGGCACCGCTGCCGCGTGGCCCAGCAACCGCAGCCCATCGCCCCGCTCGAATGACCGGCCTTCCCATCCGTTGACTTTCCCGTTATGGACATCCCCCGCCCCAACGCCCAACGCGAACGCCGCCGCCGCCGGATCATCACCGCGGTGATCGGCCTGGCCCTCATCGGGGCCGTCACGGTGGGTCTCTCCCGGCTGAAGCCCGCCGCCCCGGCGGTCGAGAAGGGCTCGATCTACACCGACACCGTTAAACGGGGCGAGATGCTCCGCCAGGTGCGTGGGAACGGCTCGCTGCTGCCGGAGGAGATCCACTGGATTCCGGTGACGACGCCCGGGCGGGTCGAGCGCATCCTGGTGCTGCCCGGCGCGGTGGTGGAACCGGAAACCGTGCTGGTGGAGTTGAGCAACCCGGAGGTGGAGCACGCGGCGTTCGAGGCGGAGTGGCAGCTCAAGGCCGCCGAGGCCCAGGCGACCAAGCTGCGCACCCAGTTGGAGAGCGAGCGCCTGAGCCAGGAAGCCGCCGCCGCCGCGCTGAGCTCGGACTCGAGCGTGGCGCAGCTCGATGCCGCCGCCGACGCCGAGCTGGCCAAGGATGGCCTGGTGGACCGCTTGACCGCCAAGCGTTCCAGCACGCGGGCTGAGCAACTGGTCCTGCGCTGCAAGCTGGAGCAGGAACGCCTGCGCATCCTCGCCGATTCCCACAAGGCCCAACTGGCGGCCCAGGAGGCCGAGCTCGCCCGGTTGAAGGCCATGCTCGACCTGCGCCGCAAGCAGCAGGCCGAATTGCGCGTGTGCGCTGGCATCAAGGGCGTGCTCCAAAAGCTGGGTGACCGCGACCAACTCCAGGTCGGCCAGCAGTTCGCCGCCGGGGCCAACCTGGCCCGCGTCGCCAACCCGGACCGGCTCAAGGCCGAGATCAAGATCGTCGAGACCCAGGCCAAGGACGTGACCCGCGGACAAAAGGCCTTCATCGACACCCGCAACGGGATCATCCCCGGCCACGTGGTCCGCATCGATCCCGCCGTGCAGAACGGCACCGTGTCGGTGGACGTCAGCCTGGACGGCCCGCTGCCCAAGGGCGCCCGGCCTGACCTGAGCGTCGAGGGCACCATTGAACTCGAACGGCTCGAGAACGTGCTGTACGTCGGCCGCCCGGTGAACGGCCAGTCCGAAGGCCAGGTTGGCCTGTTCAAGCTCCAGGCCGGCGGCAAGGAGGCGAACCGCGTCCCGGTCAAGCTCGGCCGGAGCTCGGTCACCACCATCGAGGTGCTCGGCGGATTGAACGTCGGCGACACCGTGATCATCTCCGACATGACCGCGTACGATACCCACGACCGCGTCCGCATCAACTAAGCGACTCCCTTTTCGATTCTCACTCATTCGATCCCACTGCTTCCCGCAAGACTATGACTACCCAAGCCAACGGCAGCCTGATCAAACTCGAAGGCATCAAGAAGGTATTCCTGACCGACGAAGTCGAGACCCATGCCCTTGCCGACATCCATCTGGAGATCGCCCGGGGCGAGTATGTGTCCATCGCCGGTCCCTCGGGCTGCGGCAAGTCCACGCTGCTCGCCATCCTGGGCTTGCTCGACACCCCTTCCGAAGGCAGCTACACGCTCAATGACCGCCCGGTGGCGGGCCTGAACCTCGCCGAGCGGGCACGCATCCGGAATCGCGAAGTGGGCTTTATTTTCCAGAGCTTCAACCTCATCGGCGACCTCACCGTCTACGAGAACGTCGAGCTGCCCCTGACGTACCGGGGGATGGAATCCTCCGAGCGCAAACAGCGGGTGCTCGAAGCGTTGGAGAAGGTGGGGATGTCGCACCGGATCAAGCACTACCCGTCCCAGCTCTCCGGCGGTCAGCAGCAACGCGTGGCGGTGGCGCGCGCCCTGGCGGGCAAGCCCTCCATCCTGCTGGCAGACGAGCCCACGGGCAACCTCGACTCCAAGAACGGCGACGCCGTGATGGAGCTGTTGCACGAACTCCACCGCGAAGGCGCGACGATCTGCATGGTGACGCACGATCCCCGCTTCGCCCGGCACGCCGACCGCACCATTCACCTGTTCGACGGCCGCGTGGTGGAGGAACAGGTCGAGGCCAAGTAGCCGCCCCGGCGCGCGGCCCCACGATTTCGCGACTGAAGGCGCCAGGAGTTGTTGCCGGCGCCCACACCCGAGCTTTGCCCTATGAAAACCCTGTTTGCCGAAGTCCGATACGGCTGGCGCATGCTGATGAAGCAGCCTGCCTTTACCGCCGTCGCGGTGCTCACGCTCGCCCTGGGGCTGAGCGCCAACACCACGATCTTCTCCGTGCTGAGCGCCTTCTTCTTCCGGCCCCTGCCGGTGAAGAACCCGGACCAGCTCATGTTGATCCTCCAAAAGAGCGACCTCTGGAAGCTCCCCCACGGCCACAGTCATCCCGACTACCGTGACTACAAGGAGCGCCTGACCTCTTTCTCCGACCTCATGGCCTATATGATGACGCCGGTGCATCTGAGCGTGCCCGGGCAGCCGGCCGAGCGCACCTGGATCGAACTGGTCAGCGGCAACTACTTCTCGCTGCTCGGAGTCCAGGCGCTCCACGGCCGGCTGCTGCAACCGGAGGAAGGCCTCAAGCCTGGCGCCGATCCCTACATCGTGCTCTCCCATGGTTACTGGACGCGCCGCTTTGGCGCGGACCCGGCGGTCGTGGGCAAAGTCGTCAACCTCAACGGGCATCCGTTCACGGTATTGGGCGTCACGCCTGCGGAGTTTCCGAGCGCCGAATGGGCCATCGCGGTCAACGCCTTTGTGCCGCTCACCATGGTGGACAAGGTCATGGGGCCGGCGGCCAACATGCTGGAAAACCGCGGGGCCCCAGCCTTCAAGATCATGGGCCGCCTCAAGCCGGAGGTCACCCTGGCCCAGGCCCGCGCCGAGGTGAAAGCCGTGGGCGCCCAACTCGCCAAGGACTTCCCGGACGCCCATAAGGGCGCGTCGGTAATGGTCGTGCCCGAGCAGCATGCCCGCCCGGAGTCCACCATGAGCGAGATGATGCCGTTCATCGGTGCGGTCTTCATGATGATGGTGGGCTTGGTCCTCTTCATTGCGTGCGCCAACGTGGCCAACCTGATGTTCTCCCGCGCGCTGGCCCGGCAGAAGGAAATGGGCATTCGCATCGCCCTGGGGGCAAGCCGCTGGCAGGTGATCCGCCAGCTTCTCATCGAGAGCGTCCTGCTGGCGCTGCTGGCGGCCGGCGTAGGCCTGGTCATTGCCGAGATCACGGGGCCGCTCTTGAGCCGCTTCACCCCCAGCGGCGACATTCCCGTGCGCACGGACACCAGTTGGGATTGGCGGGCCTTCGCCTTCACGCTGGTGATGGCGGTGGTGGCCGGGTTGGTCACCGGGCTGGCCCCCGCCCTGCGCGCCACCAAGGGCGATGTCCACACCACCCTCAAGGAAGGCGGCAGCACGCTGCTGGCCTCGGGCCGCCACCCCTTCCGCACCGGTCTGGTGGTCTCGCAGGTTGCCATCTGCATCATCGTGCTGATCTGCGGCGGCCTGTTCGTGCAGAGCCTGCTCCAAGTCTCGAAGCTCGACTTCGGGCTCCGCCCCGCGAACCTGCTCATGGCTTCCGTCGATCTGGGCATGCAGGGCTACGACACCCCCCGCCAGCGCAACTTCCAGCGCGAGTTGCTCGAAAAAGTGCGCGCCCTCCCCGGCGTCGAGGCCGCCACGCTCACCTCCTGGGTGCCGTTCGACTACGGCGTGGCCCTCTACGACGCCGCCCCCGAAGGCCGCGCCGGCGATGCCAAGGACGACTACACGGCCGTTAGTTACGCCGCCGTGGACGTGGATTACCTCAAGACCGCCGGCGTGACGCTGCTCAAGGGCCGCGAGTTCGACGGCCAGGACAACGCCACCGCGAAGAAGGTGGCCGTCATCAACACTGTCATGGCCGAGCGCTTCTGGCCGGGACAGGAACCCGTGGGGAAGCGGCTCCGGTTCGGCGTCGGCGGGGAGTACCTGGAGGTGGTCGGCGTGGCCCACACGGGCAAGTACATCATGCTCAGCGAAGAGCCGCGCCCGTTCCTCTACATCCCGTTGACGCAGCATGACCGCGCGCCGCTGACCATTCAGATCCGCGCGGCCGGGCAACCCAACGCGCTCATCCCCGGCCTGCGCAAGGTGATCGAGGGCCTGGACCCCCATCTGCCGGTCTACAACGTGCGCACCATGGACGAGCACCTGCGCAGCAGTGTCTTTGCCCTCATGCCCTTGCGGATGGGCGCCACGGTGGCCGCCGTCCAGGGCGTGCTGGGCCTGGTCCTGGCCGTAATGGGCTTGTACGGGCTGGTCGCCTACGTCGTCGGGCAACGGACCCGTGAGATCGGCGTGCGCATGGCCTTGGGGGCGCAGCGGTTGGATATCTTCCGGCTCGTCGTGCGCGAGGGGCTCCGGCTCACGCTGGTTGGCGTGGCCGTGGGCGCCGTCATCGCGCTGGGCTTGACCCAGGCCCTGGCGCGCCTCCTGTACGGCCTCAAGGTGACCAACGTGGCCGTATACCTCGCCATGGTGCTGCTGCTGGTTGGGGTGTCGGTGCTCGCCTGCTACCTGCCGGCCCGCCGCGCCGCCAAGATCGACCCCATGCGCGCCCTGCGCTGTGAGTGACCCGCGCCCGGGAAGGGGGATAAAATGCCGGTTTGCGGCTTGTCCCGCTTTCTTGCAGTGCCGCGCATGACCATATCGGAGGACACCGCCAAGACCTGACGACCTCAAGGAGGTATCGTCGGGACGGGGTGACGCAACGCGATTGCGGGAGATTGCGGGTTTTTGCACCTCCGGGAAGCGCGAAGGCGTGGTTTGGGGCGACCGATGCGGGTAAAGGGGGTAGAGGCGGGTGATGGGCATAACGGTTCCGTGGCTGGAAGACCGAAGGGCGTTCCTGGCCGGACAGGGCACGGCAGGCTGGCGGCTGCCGATGGCGGGGAGTTCGGGCCCCGCAGTGTGGGGTCCGCAGAGAGGCGTCCTCACACGGGCAACGTAAACGGCAAGGGCGGCGACGGCAAAGGTCCGGTGGACCCGGTGGACTGGGTGGGGAAAGCCGCCCAGGTGCAAAGCCGCAAAGGAGAAAGTGAAGTTCAATAACCGAGATCCGCCTCATTGTCGTGGTTACCAGGGAAAGCCCCAAGCGCTGGCGCACGGCGCTTCCCACCGGACCCAGCAAGGCAGGCCTAGACAAGGTTGGGTGGCAACCGGCCTCAGGGGGGGAACTTGACAGGGTTCGGGGGAGCCGTCTTTTGTGAGTTGTCTCGCCGGCGGGTCCGTCGCAACGTGACGTCAGCAGACAACACGCCTCGAAACGCCACGCATGAACCCATGGAGTCGCCGGGATTTCACCAAATCCGCTCGCCGTGGCGGCCGGGTCTGTTAGGGTTGAGGTGTCAATGGCACCTATGCGAAGCAAAGCTCGCCGATGGCTGGCCGGCCTCCTCGTGGCGGGCACGGGATTGGCCGGCTTGCGGGCGGAGGACTGGCCACAGTGGCTGGGAACACAGCGTGACGGCGTCTGGCGGGAGGCTGGGATTCGCCGTTCGTTCCCCACCAATGGGTTGCCGGTGAAGTGGCGCGCCCCCGTGGGGGCTGGCTACAGCGGCCCAGCGGTGGCTGCGGGGCAGGTGTATCTGACGGACCGGCCCACGAACCAACAGAAGGGCAACGCCGGCGGACCGCTGGATCGCACCGCCACTTCGGGAGCGGAACGCGTCCAGTGTTTCGAGGCCGCGACGGGCCGCGCCCTATGGAGCCACGAATACCCCTGCGCGTACAACTTTGCGTACCCGTCCGGCCCTCGGGCCACGCCGGCGGTGGCGAACGGCCGGGTGTTCACGTTGGGGGCGGAAGGCACTTTTCTCTGCCTGGAGGCCGGTTCGGGCAAAGTGCTCTGGGCGCGCGACTTCAAGCGGGACTACGGCGTGGAGACACAGTTGTGGGGCACGGCGTCGTCGCCGCTGGCCGAGGGCGACCTAGTGATTTCGCTGGTGGGGGGAACCGGGCATGCGGTGGTGGCTTTCGACGCCGCCAGCGGACGGGAGGTCTGGCGCGCGCTCGAGGCCAAAGAGCCCGGCTACTCGTCGCCGATCATCATCGAGGCCGGCGGCAAGCGGCAGTTGATCGTCTGGGACACCGAGAACCTCAGCTCGCTCGATCCCGCCACGGGCCGGGTGTACTGGAGCGAGCCGTTCAAGACGAAAATGGGCCACGCCATCGGGACGCCCCGGCGGCAGGGGGATTGGCTGCTGATCTCGGCCTTCTTCGACGGCTCGATGATGATGCGGCTCGATCCCCAGGCGCCGAAAGCGACAATGCTCTGGCGGGTGAAGGGCAAGAACGAAAACGAACCGGCGGGTCTCCACAGCCTCATGAGCACGCCGGTGATTGAGCAGGAGCACATCTACGGCGTTTGCAGTTACGGCCAGTTGCGCTGCCTCAAGGCGGCGACCGGCGAGCGCGTCTGGGAGAGCCTCGCCGCCACCACGCCGGACGGCAAGCCCGCCCGCTGGGCGACGGCGTTCTTCGTGAAGCAGGACGACCGGTATTTCATCTGGAACGAGAAGGGCGACCTGATCCTGGCGCGACTGGCTCCGGAAGGATACACGGAGATTGCGCGAACTCACCTGCTGGAACCGACGAACCTCGCAGGCGATCGTCCGGTGCATTGGGCGCACCCGGCTTTTGCCAACCGTTGCTTTTACGCGCGGAACGACGCCGAGTTGATCTGCGTCGACCTGGCCGAGCCCGCCGCAGGAGCCGCCGCAACCCCTTGATTTGCTTGTGATCGCGCTCGAACAAGTCAGCAAGCGGTTCGGCAAAAACCTGGCGGTGGACGGGCTTTCCCTGAAAGTAAGCCGGGGGGAGGTTTTTGGCCTGCTCGGGCATAATGGCGCGGGCAAGAGCACCGCCATCGGCATGATGCTCGGCCAGGTGTGGCCCAGTTCCGGAAGGATTCTGGTAGGCGGGCACGATGTGCATCGCCGCCGGGCGGCGGCGCTGGCGCGGGTGGGCGCGATCTTCGAAACGCCGGCTTTCTACGAGGAGCTGACCGGCTGGAGGAACCTGCAGATCTACAGCAGTTACACGGCGGTGACCTCCGCCCAGCGGATCGCGGAGGTGGTGGAATGGGTGGGATTGACCGGGAAGGAGCAAGCGCGGGTGCGCACCTACTCTCACGGCATGCGGGCGCGGCTCGCCCTGGCGCAAGCGCTGCTGCCCAACCCGGAGTTGCTGATCCTGGACGAACCCGGCGATGGGCTCGACCCCGAAGGCTTGCACGAACTGCGTCACACCATTCAGCGGCTGAACCGGGAATGGGGCCTCACCATCCTGCTCTCGTCGCACCTGCTCACCGAGGTGGAACAGGTTTGCACCCGGGTGGCGGTGATCCGGAAGGGACGCAAGGTGTTCGATGGTCCGATTGCGGAAGCCCGCCGCCAACAGCAACGCGTGCTCCTCCACGTCAACGATTTTACCGCCGCCACGGCGCACCTGACCCGGCTGGGGTTGGTCGTCGAGGTGCTGCCGCCCGAGCATGTGATCCTGGCCGACGCCGCGCAGACGCGCCAAGTCGCGCGCGCGCTGCTGGAGGCAGGCTTTGAGGTTGATACCGTGTACCGCCCCACCGCCACCCTTGAGGATTTCTACTTGTCGCTGGCGGAAGCGGGCGCCAACAGCAAAGCGCCGCCCGCGCCCGTCGATCGCAACGGAGCCAAGTGAGCGGGCGAGACGGTGCTGGCCCGAGGGAAGCACCGCTCGCGTTCCGAGACGGAGGTGACTACGGCAACACCAGGCGGTAGTAGCGTGTTTCCGTGGGCGGCCGGGTGTCCTCGATTTCCATGAGCCCATCAGCGGCAACGGGGCCGACGGTCTTGACTTCGCTCCAACCGCCTTCGGTGAGGTTCTCGCGGGACTCCAGCCGGTAGGTCTTCCCCGCAACCGCACTGAATTGCAGCTTCACCGGCCCTTGGACGGCAACCACCATCCCCAGGCCCAGGGTGCTCGCGGCGGAACGGGGATCCGTGCCGGCGAGGTATTCCTGCAGATTGGTCAAGCCGTCTCCATCGGCATCCTGGAGGGCGTCGGAGGGGTCCTGAAGGTCAAAACCGTGTTGGGTTTCCCAGGCGTCGGGCAGGCCGTCGCCGTCGGTATCGGTATCGGGGCTGGAGCCAACCGGTTCCGGCTGGCCGGCGGTGGGAGCGGCGGCCACCCAACTGGCGGGATCATCGCCGAACACGTTCGCCGGGGTGCGGTGGAGCGACTTGCCGGAAGCCGCGGCGTTATCAGGCCAAGGGGCGCTGCTCTCGAAGTTCACTTCGTCCAACCGCAGGTGCGGCACCAAGCCGGCATCCGGGGAGGAGGGCAACTCGGGAGTGTCAGGCATCGAGAGGGTCACCCGGTCCCCCGTGTTCTTGAGGCTGCCCTGGTAGGGACCGAAGAGCGGGACGTTCGTGGCGACGGCGTACTTGCCGACAAACGCGTCACGCACAGCGGGTTCCAGGTCGGGATCGAAGTTGACCAGCAACAAACAGGACTTGGCAGCGAGCGTGACGTTCGTGGGGAAGTGGAAATCGATACCGCCCCCGATCCGCCAGGTGTTGGTGGGGAAAGCGGGGTCGAAGAGGGGCACCGGGTTGGCGGCGAGGTTTTGCAGCTCCACGTATTCGTCGAGGCGGTTGTTGTTCGTGCCGGCCAGGGGCGGCTGGTACATGAGTTCGCTGATCACCACCGGGCCGAGGTGAGGGCCAGCATTCGTCCGCCCCAGCGTCACGGCGGCTTGCGGCACGAAATGCTCCCGGCCAAGGCTGTCCACATGGCGGCCGAAGCTGACCCCATTGCCGGCGGCGCCGAAGGAATAGCCGTGATAGTAGCCAGTCAGACGGACGCCATCGCCAGAGAAGAGGTAGACCTCATCCCCCAGCGAGCTGAGGCCAAAGCCGTTGGCCCCGGCTCCGAAGGCGGTTTCCTCGACCACCAGGAAACCGTGCGCGGGTACGATGCTGTTGGCGGGGAAGAGGTACTTGGAGGGCGTGGCGAAATCGTCTGACAACCACCAGCCGGCGAGGTCCACGTCCGCCGCGGTGGGGTTGTGGAGTTCGACGGCATCGACGGAGGGCAGGTCGGTATGAGTGAGCGCCTCATTGACCAAGAGCGGCGGCGGGGCGGCTGGGTCTGGATCGGCTGCGCCCGGGGAGCCGCCGACGGCGGCGCTCAAGCGCCAGCTTTCCGGGTTGGCCCACGTGCTCAGCGCGCCTTGCGGGTCTTTGACGACCAAGGAGAACCCGAGACCGTCACTGAGGCGGTACCAAGAGTTGTTGTAGCTGAAGTCGAGAATCGGCTCCTCGAGCGGCCCCATGAGGGCGAGGCGTTCGCCGGCGTTGTCCAGTGCGCCGGTGAACTCGCCCGCCACATTCGTGACGCCCGGATAGCGGCTCTGGAAGGCCGCCAGATTGCGCACCACCAGCACGCGGCCGCCCGGTTCCAGGCGGGTGACGCCGCTGGTGGAGGAGAACGTGTAGGCGATGCCCTCGCTGAAGTGGAAGCCGCTCAGGTCCAAGACGTTCGTGCCCCGGTTGAGCAGTTCCACGTATTCGAAGGCGTCGGCGTCGTTGGTGTCCGTCACCCCCGGAGCCGCGGGGTGGTACATGATCTCGGAAATGACCAACTCCGGCACCAGCACGTAGTAGGTGGCGGCGATCGCGCCGGACCAAGGAGTGGTCAAGGGCGGGTTGTTGGCGCCGGTCAGGTTCGCGTGACGTTGATCCCAGGCACGGGCCACGAGGCGGACGTTCTGCGTAATGCGGATCGTGTCGAGATAACCCTTGGAGGCGGCGGAACGGACGCCGCCTGGCTGGCGCGGATCGGTGCCATCGACCGTGTAGAAGACGGTGCCACTGAACCCGCCGCCCCCCGGCCCGGTGATCGAGATGGTGGTCCCCGCCGGCACAAGGCCGCCGGGCCGGCTAAACTCCGGCCGGGCAACGAAATTGGTATCGATGAAATCGAGCCGGTTCGAGTACCAGAGCTTCATGAAATCGATTTCGCCCTGGTAGGTGCCGGGGAAGTTGTAGGAATACCCGCCGTTTCCCCACGCTCCGCCGCGGGGGGTGCTTTCGCCCCAGCGGGCGACCTCGCGCGGCTGGGCTTTGCGGACTTCGTTGGCGAAACCGTCGATCAGCCGGAAGATGTTGGTGTTGTGCAGCGCCCCGTGGCGCAATTCCTGGTAGCGGTCGACCCAATTCTGCCAGAAATCGATGTCCCGGAACATGCGGCTGTACCAGGGATTCTCGAAGATCCCGTCCGAATTGAACATGTCGGTGCCGTAATCGGGGACAGTGGAACGCCACGTACGGGGGTTGAAATCGCGGCCGTCGGCGGAGCCCTGGGTGCGGTCAAAGTCCCAGACCGGCCCCATCTCGATCTTCCCATTGCGCGGCTTGTAGAAGTAACCGCTCAGCCGCAGGGCATCCACGTTGAAAGTGACCACGTTGACGATGTGGTGATCGAGCCAGGAGGGCAGATCGATGTAGGCGCGGTAGCCGAGCACGGGATCGGTCCAGTTGGCGGCGTTCAGCGCGGTGAAGAAGCTGTTAAAGTAGCTCTCGATGTAGCTGCGCTGGGCCTGCCAGGGAGCGGATTCCATCTCGAAGAAGTCGGGGTCGAGGTAGTTGATGGAGGCCCCGCCCATGTAGGTGGGCCAAGTATCGGGGGCGCTGCGGTCGATGCTCAGCAGGTAGCCGCCGCTGACCCGCGGCTGGGTGGTCTGCTCGGGACGGAGTTTGTCGATGTTCACCCGGTTCTTGCCGATCTTGATCTTCTCCTCGAGCACGTAGACACCATTGTAGTCGGCACTCGTCAAGGCGCCCGGCGTGCCGCTGTCGTCCTTGAGGTAGACCTCGACGAAGCGGGTGCGCGGCGCGTAGGGTCCCACCTCGCGGCTCAGGGCGTAGGCCATGGGATTATGGATCATGGCCGGCTCGAAGTAGTTGGGCGCGTAAAGGACCCAGTCCGACTCCTCGGGCAGCCCGGCCAGCGGGACGTCGCGGTCGTTGTCGTAGGCGTCGCGGACTTCGAGAAAGAAGCTGGCTTTGGCCATGCCCTGGGTGCTGGAGCCGCGCTTGTGGAAGATGCCGTGGCCGGCGGTGTCAGGGGCGTTGGTCAGGGAACTCACCCCGTTCTTGGGTTCGAACACCTGCACGGTCACGAACTGCTCCCCAGCGCTGCCAGGCACGCCTCCCTTGCCCAGGTTGTGCAGCACCATAATGGGCAGATCCGACGTAACCGGCAGCAAGGCGCTGGCCAGGCGAACGTACGTTTCGGTGTGCGGGGCGCTCGGCAACAAGCCCGGGTAAAAGGCGCGCGCCCGGACATGAGCCGTATTGGTGATCGAGATCGGCCCCGTGTAGAGCGTCGCGGATTGGGTAACCGCATTGGTGCCGAGCACGTAGCGGATCTCGGCGTTCGTGTCGGCGGTCGTGAGGACCAAGGCGAAGGGATCGTAGAACGTGCCGCTATTGGCGGAGAATTTCACCTCGGGCGCAAAGCCGGCCCCGCTGGTGCTGTTGGCGGCGCCCGGGGTGGGCGAAGAGAAGTAGCCAACCACCTCGGGAGCCACGCGATCGCGTCCGTAGGCCACGTCCTCGTACTGCCGGGGATAGGCGGTGAACTCGGAGACAACGGACCCGGAGTTGTCCGACAAGGCCAGGTACCCGCCCTCCTGCTTGAGCTTGAAGCTGGTGTGCAGCGGGGCCGCCGCGTTGGTGTGGTCCTTGCCGGACGCGTAGATCAGGAGATACGCCTTGGAGGCCAGGGAAACGCTCGGGAACCGCCAGCGGGTGAGCAGGTTGGTGGTGTCGGTCAGATACCAACCGCTCAAGTTCACCGCCGCACTGCTCGAATTGTACAGTTCGATCCAGTCGGTCTTGTCGCCTTCGTCATCGCGCAGGGTGCGGTTGTCGTCCGCCATGAATTCGGAAATGATCACTCCCGGCACGGGCGCGTTGGGATTCACCGTGTAGTACCAACTGCCGCCGGCGAAGGGGTTGGCGGCCCCGGCGAGGTCGTGGATGCCATGGCCCGCCGCCCACGTCACGTCCACTCGTCCGGTGGGTGGCGCGGGGAAGGTGAACTGGAATTGGCCCGGGGCGAATTCCACCACGTTGGTGGCCGGGGTGCCGTTGATTAGCAGGTCGGCGGCATCCACTCCGGCCACGGTTTCGCTGAAATCGACCTCGATCTCCGCCAGACGCCGCACGGTGCTGTAGGCGTCGGGAATCAGCGTCGCGACCACGGGCGGTTGGTCGTCCACGGTGGCGTTCAGGCTGGCGTTGAAGATGATGTCGCTGCTACCGAGGTTGACGTTGAAGACCATGACCGCGAGAACGTTCTCGCCGGTGCGCAGGTACCGCCTCGGATTGTCGAGCAGGTAGTTCTCGAACGGGACGGGCTCGGAGAAGTACTGCAGGGCGAAATCCCCGTAGCTGAGTTCTCCCTCCGGCACATTGTAGCGTTGCACAGGCGTGCCGTTGATCCAAGCGATGAAGCCGTCATCGCAGATGGCCCCAAGTTGCATCTCGCTAATGTCGCCGGGGTTGTTGACGGTAAAGGTCTTCCGCAGGAACAACGTGCCGTAGTTGAACTGCATGTCGTCGATCTGCGTGCCCGGGGCGGGCTGGACATCGCCGTACCAGAAGGGGGCGGGGCTCGAAGTCCAACCGGCGTCGTTGAAACCCACCTGCCGCCAGGCGGTCGTGTCAGGCGACGAGGCCTCCTGGGTTCCCTTACGCCAGCGCCAGCCTTCGGCGTCGAGCGGGATCAATTCCGCCGCTTGGGCAGCGTATGCCGCCAGGAACAGGAAGGTCCATTGCCATCGGCCGAGTCGTATCATAGGGCTAGTCTGCGTTGATCCTGTGGTTTTTCGCAACTCCGTAAATCACTGTCCGGCAACCACCTGCCCGGCAACCGGGGTGGCGAAAGCGCACAAGTACTTGCCGCCGTAGGCTGCAAGTCCCATGCCACCCGCAATCCAACGGAAACCCGGCTCCAAGGGCGAGGGGGGGGTGGCTGGCTCGCCCGGCTGGCCATCCCCGCGTCGAGTTGACAGGGAAGCCCCGTGCAGCTCCCCGCAGCGCTCGCCATGCTTCTCGGTTTCAACCGGCATGAACTATGAATCATTGACTTTCTGGTATGCGCTAAAGATAAGGAGGCATGCGCTCACAGAATCTGGCGGCGAATTGGCTGCAAGGTGCCTGCGAACCATTTTGAGGGAAGGGTAATGACAAGTCGCAGAAATATGGCGCCGCAACCGGACTGGGAAGCGTTAATCGCCTGCGCGAACCGTCTGGCCGCCAGCCTCTCGCTACCGTCGCCTCCGCCGGACAAGGTGCGTTCCAAGATTCAGGAGGTGCTTTTCGAGCGTCATGCCCTGGCAAGGTTTGAAAAGCGGGTGTTGACCCTACCGGAACTCAGGAACTTGCTGCTGGCGGATTTGTGGCTGCTGGTTTGTGACTGCGCGGGGGTGCCAAAGCCAGCGGAGTACCGGGAAGACAGCGAACTGGACCGCGAAGTGGAACGCGCGGTTTATGGCAGGGACTTTCTCGACGAGCGCACGCACGCGGTTTTGATGATCGAGGATCTTCACGCGTGGGAGGGAGGGTGTGTTTACGATAAACTCCACACGCTGGTCGATGACGAGGGCATCCTGATGCCTCCCGGGAGCTGCGTGCGCAAAGGCGCGCAGGAACGGAACGCCGCGTTGGCGGAATTGCGAGGGGCCGAAAACACCGGGCGGTGGGAGGAGTGCAGCGTTTCCTGTGAGGAACTCCTGGTGTGCGGGGACTACGCCTTCGAGTGGGGTCACGCGATCTTCCGATATCGTGCCACAGCGAACGAGCCGCTGCGCCAGTCTCGACGCCGTTTCATGCGGGTGTTGAGAAGGCAAGCGAACGGAGCCTGGAAAGTGTACCGGGCCATGTGGCAGGAGCCGGCCGGCGAGGGGACCAATGAAGCCGAGGCCGGCGGTTAAGCAGACCTCCGCACCAAGCCACTGCCAAGCCTTGCAGCGCCGATACGCTGGATGCCTGGCACGCTGTATCCGCTGCCCGGCGCCGGTTACTGTCCCCGGAGCCTATAGAAGCTTGGGCTGGCAGCGGCCGGGCCGGTCCAGTTGGTGGCCGAGAGCGGCGCGGAAACCGCTTCCCACTGGGCCGGAGCCAGGGCGGAAGACTGCTCGACCACCCATTCGAGCGACACGGTATCGTCGAGCTTCCTGATCGAGGTGATCCGGGCGGTGGCAGAGGCCGCGCCAGCGGCGTAGGTCCAAAGGCGGACTTGGCGGACCTGGTAATCGTCGATGGCGCCGGTGAGGCCGCCACTGCTGTTCCCCGCGAAGAACTGCAACCGGTTGGACCCGGCCATGAGG
>CAYYMW010000035.1:0-27220 GCA_964472515.1 uncultured Verrucomicrobiota bacterium
TGGGCTCGGAGATGTGTATAAGAGACAGGTACGCTTGTTTTCATGGATCTGGCCATCCCAAGGCTTATTCAGCGGATCATCGACCAGGGGATCGGACGGCATGATCCGGCACTGGTGCTGCGCACGGCGATATGGCGCACTCGCCCATTCCCCACCCCGGCCATCCCGCCGGAGCCGGATGGCCACGATTGGCACTCGACAAGTGGTGATAATGGTTCTAGTAATATTGCTTAATATGGATTCGGTTTATTCGCAACGGATCGCCCTTGGCCTCGCGTTGGGCCACGCCCTGCTGCTGTCCACCCCCGCCCGCGGACAGACGACCCGGCTCGAAATCCTCCCCAGCCAGGGCGGAAAGCTCGAGTTGCGGTGGACCAATCAGCCGCCTGGCCTCATGCTCGAAATGGCGGAGCGCCTTGCTTCGCCCGTGACCTGGCAGCCAGCACCCGAAACACCCCTGGCGGAAGGCGATCTCCGCACCGTGAGCCTGACCCCCGCCGGAACGGCCCGGTTCTATCGCCTACGGGGCGGGAGCTTCACCATCGTGGAGGAAAGCTCGCCGGCGCCTGGCGAATCGGGGGTGTCCTTGACTCGTGAAACGATCCTCCGCTTCTCGCTGCCGCTGGCCGCTGGGACGCAACTGACCACGGAGCGCTTCCATACGTTGTTCGGCGGGCGGAAGCTGCTTTCCCGCGTCGAGTTGTCGGGCGACCGCCGCCAAGCCACTCTGTTCTACCTTGAACCGCTGCCGGCAGGCAGCCGGGTGGTGGCGACACTGGTCGGCGACGGCCTGCAGGATGGCTCCGGGCAGGAGCTGGATGCGGATGGCGACGGCCAGCCGGGCGGCACGTATTCGCTGAGCTTCGACACGATGAGCACCGCCGGGCTCCCTGGGACGGCGGTCATTGGCCACGTGTTCGCTTCCGATCCCATTCCCAACGGCGACGGGGTCACCAATCGCCCCTTGGGGGGAGTGACCGTTACCGTGGACGGCGCGGAGGAGCGGCTGCGGGCGGTCACCGACGAGCACGGCTATTTCAACCTCGGGCCCTGTCCGGCGGGCCGGTTTTTTGTGCATATCGACGGCCGGACGGCGTGGGAGAGCAACTGGCCGGACGGGGTCTATTATCCGTTCGTGGGCAAGACCTTCGAGGCGGTGGCGGGCCGCACCAACAACCTCGCCGGGGGGACCGGAGAGATCTTCCTGCCCCTCGTGAAAGCAGGGACGCTACAGCCGGTCAGTGCCACCCAACCAACGCAGGTCACGTTCCCGCAGGGTGTCTTGGCGGAGCACCCCGAACTGGCCGGCGTGAGTCTGACGGTGCCCGCGAATGCCCTGTTCGCCGATGACGGCACCCGCGGCGGCCGGGTGGGCATCGCGCCGGTGGCGTCCGACCGGATACCCTCCCCGCTGCCGCCGGGGCTCGCCTTCCCGCTGGTCTTCACGATCCAGACCGACGGTCCGTCGAACTTCGACCAACCGGTGGGGGTCCGTTTCCCGAACCTGCCCGATCCCGCGACAGGAGCGGTGCTGCCGCCGGGGGCCAAGTCGGCCCTGTGGAGTTACAACCACGACACTGGCCGCTGGGAAGTGCAGGGCAGCATGACCGTGACCCCGGACGGGAAGTTCGTGGAAACCGATGCGGGGGTTGGGATTCGACAGCCCGGCTGGCATGCCAGCGCCCCCGGGAGCGCCGGGAGCGGCGGCGGGGGCAACAACGGGCCTTGCGAGAACGAACAGCAGGCGTTGGAGGACGCGCTGTTCAGTTGCGCCTTCGGCATCGGCTTGGGCTTGCTGGAGGTGGCTCCGGCCATCGGCTGCGGCATCAGCCTGGCGTCGGCCGTCAACGGCATGATCTCGGGCTGTTCCGATCCGCAGAGCAGTTGTGCGGGAGCGGTGGCGTATAACGCGTTTTTCGGCGCTGCGGGCTGCATCCCCGGTCCGGTGGGGGGGACCATAGGCACGTTCGCGGGTCTGCTCCAATGCAGTATTGAGTTGGGAGCGGCGGTGGGCGACCTGGCCGCCTGCCAGTCGATCAATTCAGCGCCGGCGAAGGTTCAGACCCTGTCGCGGGCGCACCCATCAGCCCCGGTATCGAACGACCTCCAAGATCAGCTCCTGCAATCGTCCAGTTCGCTGGTCACCTCGATCCTCGGGGACGCGGCCTGGCTGGGCGTGGCGGCCGCAGACCATGCGAATACCACTGCGTTTGCCAACGCGCTGGTCGCGGCCCTGGCGGCGGAAAGCGACGGCGGCGCCCGTCTCACGGCGGCGGAGCAGAACGCGCTCCTGGCTCTGCCGGCGCCCGGCGGGCTTTCGCTGGAGGCGCGCACCGCCCTGCTCACGCGCTTCGACCGCTTCGCCCAAGGAGGCATTACCCCCCAAGAGCAGCAGACGATCGGCCAGGCGGCCAACGCGCTCATGGCCCATTCCACGCAAGCCCAGGAGCTTGGCTGGGAAACGATGCTGGACGGGATGATGGATTCCTGGGCGGAGCTTGTGACTGAGTTCAGCGCGCGGGCCACCAGCCAGGCCGAAAGCCGCCAAGCCCGCACGGCAACCGCCTTGGCCTCCCAGAGCCCAAGCCCCCGGCGGACCATTGGGCCAGCCCACGAGCGGATGCTCTATTACCGCGTGATCGACCAAGTCACCGGGTTGGTGCGCCATGGGCAAACCGACGCCTCGGGGCGGCTGGCCCAGTTGATTCTTGGCCCGGATCGGCCACACATTCTGACCTACCTGGACCCGCTCACCCTGGAAGTGGGTTCCATCTTCTTCCAGGCGGGGGCCCCGGGCGGGCGCATCTTTCTGCCCCTGGCCCGATTGGTGAAGCTGGAAGGTCTGGACGCCGACGGCGATGGCCTGACCGACCTGCAGGAGGCTATTGTGGGGACCAACCCGACCGCCGCCGATTCCGATGGGGACGGGGCGAACGATCTGGTGGAGGTCCAGCAGGGCCAGAACCCGCTGGACGGACTGGCCTTGGGTGAAGGCGTGGTAGCCAGCCTGGCGCTCGGTGGGCGTGCCTTGGGCCTGCATTTGGAGGGGAGCAGTCTCTTCGTTGCCAACGGACTGGCCGGATTGAGCGTCATCAACGTGGAAAACCCCTTGCGGCCGGTATTACTGGGACAACTCGATTTGCCGGGCGAGAGCTATGACGTGACTTACTCCCCCGAGCAGCGAGTGGTGACCTTGGTGGCCACTCCGGAACAGTACATTCCCGGAGAACGCGGCTTGGTGCATTTTGTGGATGTGGCCGATCCGGCGGCGCCGCGATTGCTCCGGAGCTATTCGCTGCCGACGACCGCCGTGGAGGCCTGGAACGGCAAGGTCTATGTTGCCCTGGGCCAGTACGCCGCCAAAGAGGTGCGGATCTACGAACCCGGTTCCGCGTTGGAAGTGGGACGCTTTGTGACGGAGGACTACCCGACTGGGCTGCGCGTCGCCGGCGGGCGCGCTTACGTCGCGACGCTTTCTGGGCTGGAGATCTTCGATGCCACCCTTCCGCAGCCTGTTCGCCTGGGACGCTTGGCGGGCGAATTCTCGGTCGAAGCCCTGGGACGGGTACATCTTGTTCTGGAGGGAAGCACACTCTTTGTGGCCAAGGCCAAGGGGCCGGTGACCATCGACGTATCCGATCCGGCCGCTCCAGCCTACGTCGGGCTCCCCATTGCGAACGCGCCGGTCGTGCGTTCCCTGGCGCTGAACGGCGCAGGCCGCATGCTCGCCTTGACCGGTGGCACTCCCACCGGCAATCCGCAAGGTGCCGCGTTCTTCTCCATCTATAACGTCACCGATCCGGCCAACCTCGGCGAATTCGAGTTCAGCCTTTCCACGCCGGGTCGCGCGCGTGACCTGGTTTCGCTCAGCGGTTTGGCGCTGGTGGCGGATGACACCGCCGGACTGACGGTGCTGAACTTCACCGGCCAGGACACCGCCCGGCAGGCTCCGGCCCTCAGCCTCGATTCCGCCGGCCTCGACGAGGACAGGGCCACTCCCGGCGTGCAGGTGCGCGAGGGAGGGCATTTGGAAGTGTCGCCGAGCGTGAAGGATGATCTTCAGTTGGAGCGGATCGAACTGCTGGTCAACGGTGAGTTGGCGCAAACCGGACACACCTACCCGGCGCGGTTCGGGGTCGACTTGCCCCTGCTCGCAGCCGGGTCCTCCAATGTCGTGCTCCAGTTCCGCGCGGTCGACCGGGCTGGCAACGCTGCCCTCGGTCAACCGATCCCGCTCGAACTCGTGCGCGATGTGCAGCCACCCGCCCTGGTTCATTCCCTCCCGGCGCAAGGCGGAGCGGCGTACCTGGGCCAGCCGTTTGCCTTGGAATACAGCGAGCCGTTGGATCCCGCTGCGTTGGACGCTCCCAAGGTCACCCTGCTCGCCTTGGGTGCCGACGCCGCTCCCGGGGGCGGCGATGACGTGGAGATCCCACTGACCGGGGCAACCGCTTCCGGGGCTACGGCGCAACTCACCTTCCCGGCGCAGCTCACGCCTGGCCGGTACCGGCTGACCTCGGCGGCTGGGTTTGCCCGCGACCGGGCGGGGAATCCGACCACCCAGGACCAAGTCATCACCTTCGACTTGGTGGACGCCTCGCCGGGGACTTCGGTGTGGATTTCCGATCTCGATGGTCAGTTCGACGAGCCGGTCCATTGGCTCTTCGGACGCGTACCTACGCATGACGACAACGTTCTGCTGGAACGGTTCGGCGCCAAGCCCGTGGTGACAGTGGATTCGACGGCCATCGTCAAGAGCATCCGCATCGGAACCCCGCTCACCTCGGCCAACCGGGCCAACCTGAATGTCTTGGGCGACCTGACAGCTTCCGAGCGGGTCGATGTGCCCGACGGTTACTTGTCGGTGGGCGGGTCGGCCCTTTTCGAGCAACCCCTGACCGTCAACGGCGGCCAGGTCCAAGCCTCGGGCCGGCTCGAGACCAAATCCACGCTGAGCCTGAGCCAGGGCGGCTCCCTCACCCTGTCCGGCCCGGATGCGAAACTGGTGCCAACCGGTGGCATGACGGGCGCGAACTTCATCCTCACGGCCAAGGATGGCGCGGTAGTCGACCTCCCCGGCTTCGTCCAATACGACGGACCGGGCGACTTCACCCCGCTCTTCCCGGTCGGCAGCGCGTTCCGCGCGCAAGGTGCGGGAAGCCGCCTGACACTCGTGGATATGGAAGCTGCCAACGGGCCGGTGGATTGGAATGTGCGCGGGGCGCCGTCCATCTCCTTTGAGGCGGTCAGCGGGGGGGAACTGCGCCTGCCCAAGCTGGCCCGGCTCACCGGCCGCACTCGTGTGGTTGCCTCCGGCTTCGGCAGCGTGCTGGATGCGCCGCTGCTGGCGAACGTCAGCGGACCAGACTCGGATTTCCGCAGCGTCATCGAGGCCGACGGCCAGGGGCTGATCCAAGGTTGGATCATTACGAACCTGGTCCATTGCGACGTGACGCTCGACTCGGAAGGCGTGCTTCGTGGGAATGCCATCGACTTGGGAGAAACCGCCAGCCTGCGGGGCACGGGCGCCCTCGCCGCCAACCTGGTGGCCCGGGGCGCCATGAGGCTCGACGGCGTGCCCGGCAGCCTGGTGATCGACGGCGACTTGACCCTGACGGCCACGAGTGTGTTGGAAGCCACCTTTGGTCTGGGAGCCGCCCGCGACGAAGCGGGACGGCTCGAAGTGAAGGGTGCCACCGCGCTGGCCGGGACCCTCAAGCTGGTTCCCGCGCGCAACTACGCCCCCTCGGCCGGGCAGCAATTCCAGGTGGCCGTCTTCTCGCAGGCGCCAACGGGCGCCTTTGCGCAACAGGATGACACCGGCCTGGGCGCGGCGGTGAAAGCGGAAGCCAGCGGGCTGCCAGCGGAACTGAGGGTGACCCTTTCGCCCCGCTAATTGCGCTCCAACTGGGTCGGCGCGGGAGCGGCCTTGATGGCAATGCGGCCATCGCTGGTGCGCAGGTGCAGCAACCGACCGCCCTGGCCGATCTTTCCCACCAGCCGGCCTTCATGCGTCTTGCCGGCGATGGTGATGGGTAACTCGGTGTGAACTGACCCGTCCGAGGTGGCCGCATCCACCTCGAAACCCGCATCTCGCGGCACGGCAACCGTGATGCTGCCGTCCGAGGTAGCCAGCTTCCAATCTCCGGGAGGGGCCGACTTCATGCTCGCCTCGATGCTTCCGTCCGAGGTGATCGCTTCCAAGGTGCCCTCCACGTTTTCGCAGCGGATATTGCCATCCGAGGTCCGCGCCGACATGGAGCCGCAGTGGTTCCTGATGGTGATGGTGCCGTCGGAGTCCACCAGTTGCAGCCCACCCTCGCCGTTGACCGCCTCGATGAAGCCGTCCGAGGTCTGTGCTTTCACTTCTCCTTTGCAGTCTTTGAGCGTGATCGCGCCATCGGAGGTGTGTCCGTCGATGGGACCGGTGATCCGCTCGAACGTCAGCCGGCCGTCGGAGGTCTTGACCACCACGGAGCCCGTGATTCCGGCCACCGCCACCGCGCCATCCGCCGTATGAGCATCGATCTTATACTGCTCGGGAACCGTCACGGTGTACTTGGCGCTGAAACTGAGACGCTCGTTCTGCGGCCATCGCTTCTGAGTCCGCCTGGCGGTCACCGAAACGCCGTCGCTGGTGGCCCCGATGGTCACCTCATGCTCGCGCAAGAAGCTCTCTTCACGCTCTTTGGAGCTGGCCTTGACCTTGCGCACCACTTCGATGGCGACGCGGGATTCCTTGGTTCCTTTGATATCGATGGCCCCGTCGTCCACCTTCATCACCAGTTTGCCGCCAGGCGTCACATCGAAGCTCTTGTGGATGGTATCCACCGTCTCGGCGCGGGCGGTGGAAAAGACCGCCAGAGCCAGGGCGGGTAGTAGGAGGGCGGTGCGTAACCTATAGGGGATGAAGGAGATCGGTCTCATGGGGCAGTCGGTGCTGGGAACGTTGTGCGGGTTCGGTAGCGACGACCCAGCGGAGCCACTCCCTCCGGGTTGGAGAGAGCAGTCTGGCCGTTTGGTCGTTGGCAAAGCCGGTTCAATCGATTGAATCGCGTTCATCCTTGATACCCGGGGAACGGGCTTGAGGTTTCAGAAAACTGTCCGTTGCTCCTACTCGGCGGGACCCACCCGTGGGTCCTGCCCCATTTGCGGCAGCAGCTCTGGACCTGTAGAATAGCGCTCACGCAACAAACCGTTCACGATGATCACGAAACCCAACTTCCTCCAGAAAGGCATGGTGGCAACATGGGCTGGCTAATCGCGGCTTGCGGTCTCTTCGCAGTATGCGGAGCCTGGTTCGACTGGGACTTCTTCATGACGGATCACCGGGCCCGATTGTTCGTGAACCTGTTCGGACGCCGAGGCGCGCGCATCTTTTATGGGCTGCTGGGCACCGCCCTGACGGTGTTAGGCGTGTTGGTGGCGACGGGCGTCATCCAAAACGCCAAGTAATCGGAAACCAGGACAGCCTTCGCGGATTACGCTGCTCGGGGAACAGCTGGCGACGCAGCGTGGAGCGTGAATGCGGCTTCCGCCCGCCACCAGCACGCGAGAATCCCCCCGCCACCCACGAAGCAGGCGCTGGTATCCGCGTAGAAGGGAAGCGGCGGCAGACCCAGGCGAAGCCCGTGCGCCAGGAGAATCACCCCTTCCGCCAGCGTCAACAGGCCGAACCAGGGGATGATCGCCCAGTACTTTTGGGGCTGGAGCATCAGCAGCAGGTAGAGGCCCCCCACCAAAGCGAACGCGCCCGAAGCCATGCGCAGCCAGTAGTCGAGCATCGGATCGTGCGGGATCGATCTGGCTCCCCAGCCCTGCAAGGCCCCTTCAGCCAACGGCCACGGCACGACCACTCCCAGGAACGACACTCCCCACGCCACCGCGCAGAAGCCCAGAAAGACCCGCAGGAGGTGCATTGCGCTCATGCTGATTGGACGAGGCTACGGCGCGGGGCTCACGAATGGCTGCATGAGCCAGGCGTCCGCGCTGGGCGAAGCCTCAACAACACCGCCGGATGGAGCGGTAGCGTTCGTTGGTGACGTCGGCGTAGAGCTGGCCGTCGGTGCGGGGCGTGTGATCATGGCCGCACTGACAGGTGGCGGCCTCCTGGTGGCGGGCGCGTTCGTAGGTGGCCTCGCTGGTGAGTTCGCGCGCCAAACCGAGTAGCAGAGCGATGGTGCCCCACCAACTGCTACTCTTGGGCTGCGCCACGGCGTAGTCCGGCAGCCAGACTGGCGGGGTCTCGCAAACCAAGGCCGCCCGCCGGCGGGAGAGGAGTAGGAACCATTCGCGCACGGACAGTACGACGATCAGACTCACGAGAATGAGGAAGACGCCTGCGACCACGGCATCCAGCCGATTGTTGAAGCGCAGCGCACGGTTTGCTTGCAGGTCCTTCTGCGCCTTCTTTAGCAAGGCGGCATCACCGGACGTCTCGGCTTTGGCCAAAGCGTCTTGCAGGGCCGGCAATTTGGCGTCCAACGCGCGAGTCTGGGCCAGGAACCCGATGCGGGGCTCGGGATGGTAGATCTTCTGCCAACCCGCTGTCAGCGTCACTGCCAGCAGCCAAGTCAGCGGGAGGAGCGTGAACGCGGCGATCCACGGGCGTGGGGCGGGCACGGGCAGGGTGTCGCCTGCCACGCCTTTGCCGGGCGCGAGGTGCATTTTGAGGAGGATCGTGGTGGCGAGGCAGAGCGCAATGGCCGCCAGGAGTTGGTTGGCGATGCCGAAGAGCGGCCAGAGCGAGTTGATGCCGCCCAAGGGATCGCGCACGCCTTGGATCAGGAAATAGCCCCAACCGCTGACCATCAGTACGCTGGCCAGGAGGTTCCCAGTCAGGCTGCGGGTTTGCCGTAATGCCGGCCAGGCGTTTCCCAAAGCATCCTGCAGGATGTACCGGCCGACGCGGGTGCCGGCGTCGAGCGTGGTCAGGATGAATAGCGCCTCGAACATGATGGCGAAGTGGTACCAGAGATCGAGCCAGCGGCCACCCACAACCCGGCTGAAGATGTGCGCCATGCCCACCGCGAGGGTCGCCGCGCCGCCGGTACGGCCGAACAGGGTGTCCTCCCCCATCTGCTTGGCGAGGGTTTCCATTTCCTCGACCGACACCGTGTAGCCCGCGGCGTTGACCTTGCGGGCGGTGTCCACCGCTACTTCGGCCGGGGTGGCCCCCACGCCCTTGGTGTTCATGCTGAGGTACACGCCCGGTTCCAGCGTGCAGGCGGCCACCATGGCCATGATCGCCACCAGCGATTCCAGGCACATGGCGCCGTAGCCGATGGGCCGCATGTAGCGCTCGCGCGTGATCAACTTCGGCGTCGTGCCGCTGGAGATCAGGGAGTGGAAACCCGAGATGGCCCCACAGGCGATGGTGATGAAGCAGAACGGGAACAGCTTGCCCGCCACCACCATCCCCGAACCGTCGATGAAGCTCGTGATGGCCGGCATCTTCAGGTCCGGCAACAGGAAGAACACCCCCACAGCCAGGGCGAAGATCGTCCCGAGCTTCATGAAGGTGCTCAGGTAATCGCGGGGGGCCAGCAGCAGCCAGACCGGCAAAATGCTGGCCGCCAGACCGTACGCGATGATCGCCCAGGCGAGCGGTTCTTCCTTGAGCTTGAAGACCAAGCGCCAGTGAGGGTCGCCATGGACGTACTGCCCACCCCAGACGGCCAAGAGCAGCAGCGCCACGCCAAACACCGATGCTTCCAGCACCTTGCCCACGCGCCACCAACGCAGGTATCCGCCCATGAACATCGCGATGGGGATGGTTGCCCCCACGGTGAACACTCCCCAGGGACTCTCCGCCAACGCCTTGGCCACAACCAATCCCAGCACGGCCAGCAGAATGATCATAATGGCCAGGATTGCCACCAGCGAGACCAGCCCCGCCGCGCTGTTGAGCTCCTCCTTCACCATCTGGCCCAGCGATTTCCCATCACGGCGCAGGGAGCAGAACAACAACACCAGGTCTTGCACCGCCCCGCCGAGCACGCAGCCGATGAGAATCCAGAGGGTGCCTGGCAGGAACCCGAACTGCGCGGCGAGCACCGGCCCGACCAACGGGCCCGGGCCGGAGATCGCCGCGAAATGGTGGCCGAAGACGATCCACGGGTTGGTCCGGACGAAGTCCTTGCCGTCGTCGTGTAGCTCGCAGGGGGTGGCCCGGCGGTCGTTGACCGCGAGCGCCTTGGCAATGATCCACTTGCTGTAGAACCGGTAGCCGATGGCGTAGGTGCAAAGGGCCGCCACCAACAGGTAGGCGGAGTTGATCGGCTCGTGGCGCTTCAGCGCCAGCCCGGCGTAGGCCCCGGCGCCCAGCAAGGCCAGGCCGCCCCAAATGAGAATGGCGAGAAATCGCTTCATAATGGCTGCCGCCAGAAACCGGCGGTGCGTTACGCCCTTGCTTATGCCGCAAGCCGCTGGGTCCGGCAACGCAAACGTGCGGAGGAGGCAGTCCCATGTGAGGGGAGGTCCGGGGGGGACCACTTGGTCGCGCCAGCGAAATTGGGTCTGAACCTTTCCTTGGCAGTCGGTGTCCAATGGGTATATACTGCAAGCAGTCGATCAGCTGCAGAGAATCGGGAACGGGAAGGACCTCTCCAAAGGGGAGGGTGGATGTTCGTGCGCCATAGGTCCTTCAGCGCCGTCCGTGCCCTGCCATGGAGCCGGGAGACCGCGCTGCCCGTTCGGAACCGTTGGAAACCATAACGTTCGCGCAGGTTGTTGGAGGTTCCTATGCAGAAACGAGGTGTGCGGTTGGATGACCAGGCCGGCACGGTATGGCGGGCTTGGGACCGAGGTTTTGATTGCGGCCGCCGCGGGGTGGCCTATGCCGCCAATCCCTACGAATGGGGCGATCCCGCCCGGTGGAGTTGGGACAACGGCTGGCAACGCGGACAACAGTTGCAGCGTTGGTTCGGTTCACCCAAGAGCGGCTGAGGTGGTGGTGATCGGCTCGGTGTCCCCCTACAGAACTGCCCGGGGTTTGTAATGGAACCTCGCTTGGCGCGTGGTAAACGTAAGGAAGCAACACGCGTCAACGCGAAAGACTATCTATGCAACCCTTGGAAGTCCCTGTGACCCCGGTTGCCCACCAGGGCAACGACAAGATCTGGAGCATGCTCAGCCACCTCTCCTTGTTGTTCGGCGTGGGCATCCTGCTGCCCTTGGTAGTCTATCTGGCGATGCGAAAGGAATCGGAATACGTCGCGGACCACGCCCGCGAGGCGTTGAACTTCCACATCTCCTTCTACCTGTACTGCCTCTGCTGCGTGCCGCTGGTGTTCATCGTGGTCGGCCTCCCGTTGCTGATCATCCTTGGCCTCGGCATGATGATCCTGTCGATCGTCGCCGCGGTGAAGGCGTCCGACGGCGTCTGCTACCGCTACCCGTTGACGCTGCGGTTTGTCCATTAACCGGCGTCGGCAGACAAAGCGGTGGACGCCTCGCCGGTCTGCAGCAGGCGGCCGGCGGCGTCGAGCTGTGGCCGGGTTCCCAGCAGGAGCACCTGATCTCCAGCCTGCAATTCCTCGTCGGCGCTGGGGTTGATGAGTTTCGCCCCGTGCCGTTCGATGCCTACGATGCTGGCCCCGGTGCGGGTGCGGAGTTCGAGTTCGCGAATAAGCCGGCCCGCCGCCGGTGAACCCGCCGCCAGGGTGATGGTCTCCAAATCGGCTTCGCTCAGGAGCGAGGTCAAGGCCGTCGGCGCTTCGCGGGGCCGGTTCGGAGGCGGCTGCGCAAAGGTCTCCTGCAGGGCGACCTGGGCCCGCGAGTAGATCCGGATGAAGGACCGCCACAACAGCCAGGCCGTGCCGATCACAACCAGGAGCAGCACCGCCAGCACATTGCGTGACGGGAGCAACGAGGAACTGAGCGCGAGGATGAACAGGCCCAGGCCGGCCGCGCCCGCCACCGGCACCACTTGGGCCACGAGTGCCCGAATCGCGGCGGTGTGCGCGCCTGCGACCGCCGGGGTGACCCGGGCTTCAGCCAGCAACAAACCCAGTGCCTGGAGCTTGCGGAAGGTGGCAATGAGCAGGGGCAGCGCCAGCAGGCTGGCCGCCAGCCAGAGGATGGCCTTGAGGCCCTCCTCGGAAGCCGCCAGGCCATCGAGCCAGGCAGGCGGGCGGCGGACTACGTAGCCGGCGGCGATGAAAAGCGCCGCCACCAACGCGGCGTTCAAGGCCATCTGCGCCGACCATCGCCAGGCCAGCTTGCTCACCACGCTGCGGTGTCGCTGGCTGCCCAGTTGACCCACCCAACGGGTGTAGAGGTCCAGGCTGTCTGCCAGCGGTTTCGGCGCCACCCGGTCGAACCAGCCCACCGCGCCATCGGCGCTCTTGATCAGGTAGGGCGTCAGCAGGGTGGTGATGGCGGAAACGGCCACGGCGATGGGGTAGAGGAAATCGCTGGTAACCTTCAGGGTTACGCCAAGTGAGGCGATGATGAACGAGAACTCGCCGATCTGGGACAAGCCCATGCCCACTCGCAGCGAGGTGCGCATGTCGTTGCCGCCCACAAAGGCGCCGAACGAGCACGTCAGCACCTTGCCGATGACCACCGCCAGCGTGATGACCAGCACCGGCTGCCAGTGCGCGAGCAGCATCTTGGGATCGATCAACAAACCGATCGCCACGAAGAAGATCGCGCTGAACATATCCCGCACCGGTTCCAGCAACGCCTCCACCCGGTGGATTTCCCGGGCCTCCGCAATCACCGCGCCGATGATAAACGCGCCCAGGGCCACGCTGTAGCCCAGCTTGGCCGCCAGCAACGAGACGCCGAAACACAGGCCCAGGACCGTCACGATCAGCATTTCGTTGCTCTTGCACCGTCCCACGTAGGCGAGCAGCCGGGGCACGGCCAGCAGCCCGGCGACCAGCGCCACCGCCAGGAAGATGCCCAGTTTCCCGAGGGTCAATCCCACGTCCCCCACGCTGAGTTTCCCCGTCATTGCGATGCCCGACAGCAGGGCGATCATCGCGATGCCGAGGATGTCCTCGATGATGAGGATGCCGAAGATCAGCTCCGCGAAGCGTTCCTTCATCTTGCCCAACTCACCGAGCACCTTGATGATGATCGTGGTGGAAGACATCGAGAGCATGGCGCCGAGGAAGATGCGGTCCAGCAATGGCCAGGCGAACGCGCGGCCGATCTCGTAGCCTACCCAGAACAACAGCAGAATCTCCAGCAACGCCGCAATCAGGGCGGGCACGCCGACGCGGGTGAGCTTCCGCAGGCTGAACTCCAGACCCAGGGAGAACATGAGCAGGATTACCCCCAGTTCGGCGAGCGTGTTGATCGTCGCCTCATCGCGGATCAGGGCGTAGGGCGGAGTGTGCGGGCCGATGATGACGCCGGCCAGGATATAGCCCAACACCACCGGCTGCTTGAACCGGTGGAAGACCAGCGTGACCAACCCGGCCACGAGCATGACGACCGCTAGGTCCTGCAGAAAGTTGACGGAGTGCATGCCTGTGCAACTCAAGCGCACGTCGATCCCATTCCCGGCAATCCGCGTTCGGGGGAATCAGGCGGGGCCTGCCCGTGGACCACGCGCCGCACAGCTCCAGTTTAGCCGCGCGAGGGGCCCGCTGCCACTGCGAAAAGTGATTAGTGTCGGGGCGCGCGCGTCCCAAGCCGCCGTACCGTCGCCTTTACGTTCCACTGGACCCGCTCCAAGGCAGTCCGCGCTTCGTCGGCATCCGCGCCGGTGAGTTCGCCCACAATGCGCACCGCGCGGTCGCGCAGCTTCACGTTGGAGGGATTCAGGTCGACCATCAGGTTGCTGACCACCTTGTCTTGCCGGACCATGCTCAGGGTGGTGAGGAGATTCAGGATCAGCTTGGTGGCCGTGCCGGCCTTGAGGCGCGTTGAACCAGTGAGAATCTCCGGCCCCGTGTCGGGTGCGATGATCAGGTCAGGCCGCTCCCGGCGGGGCACTTCGAGCCGGGGATTGAAGCACAGCAGGATGGTCCTGGCGCCGCGTTTACGGGCCTCGTGCAGGGCGCCCCAAACAAACGGGGTCCGGCCACTGGCGGCGATGCCCACCAGGACGTCCTTCTTTCCCACGTGACGATGTGCGATGGCCGCCCGCCCGGCCTCCAGGTCGTCCTCGGCGCCTTCCACCGAGTTCCAGAGCGCATTCGCCCCTCCCGCCATGATGCCTTGGACCATCTCGGGCGGGGTGCGAAACGTGGGGGGGCACTCGCTGGCATCCAGCACCCCAAGGCGCCCGCTCGTGCCGGCGCCCGCGTAGAAGAGGCGTCCGCCTTGGGCGAACGCGCCGGAAATCCAGCGCACGGCCTGCTCCAGCTTCGCTTTCTCTCGCAGAATGACGGCGGGGATGCGCGCATCTTCGTTCAACATCAGTTCGATGGCCGCGCCGATGGCGAGGCGGTCCAGCTTCATGGACCGCGGATTGCGCTCCTCCGTGGGCGAGAGCGGTCTCAAGCCCGGAACAAACGCGGCCTCAGCAGGGCGGGGGGAAATGGCAGCGAGATCGAGGCCCGGGTATTCCGCTCTGCCGGGCGGGCAAAGGCCCGGCTGGCCGGTCAACTGGGCGGCCTTCATTACGGCCCCCCATGCGCCCTCGCGGGGGATCGGCCCCACCTCGGCCTTGGGCCAGCGTGCCCGGAGGAGGCGGGTCACCTGCTGCGCGAACTCCGGATGCTGGTTCAGCACGCTGCCGACAAAGAAGAACTGGATCAGGCTGCCTTTGGGCGCCAGATGGGCAGCGCATTGGGCGGCGTCCCCGGCCAGGGTGTGGGCGGCGGTGTCCAGCACCGCCTTGGCGACCGCGTCCCCTTCGAGGGCGGCGGCGAAGACTTCGATCGTCAAGGCGGAGACCTCCGCCTTGCCCGCGCCCTGCACCCAGCCGATGAGTTGCTCCGGTTCGGTCAACTGCAACGCCCGCAAGATGCGTGCCCCCAGCCGCGGCCATTCATGATGGAGATCGTGGTGGGAGATGATGCCGCGGAGCGCCTGGTGGCCAATGTCGTACCCGCTGGCACGATCCCCGAGCAGATGCCCCCAGCCGCCCACTCTTGCCACCTTCCCAGTCGCGGAGTGCCCGTAGCAGCAGGAACCCGTGCCGCTGATGATGGTCACCCGTGCCGCCGCCTTCCCCATCGGGATTTCAGGACTCTCGATGGCGGTCTCCAAGTCATTGCCCACCCAGCAGGGCACGCCAGGCCAAACCTCGGCAGCAGCCGCGCGCACCGCCGCGCGATCCTCCTCGGTCCGCACGCCCGCGAGACCCAACCCCACCGCCGACGCGCCGGGACATCTCTTGGCCATGGCGCGAAAGTGGGCGCGCAGTTGCGTCGGGGAAAGGAGCCGGAAATTGCCGGAACCGAACTCCGCCCGCGTCACCAATTCCCCGGTCACCGTTGCCAGCAAGGCCACGCTCTTGGTTCCGCCGCATTCCACGCCCAGCACCAGTGGTCCGGAGGCCGGAGTGATGGCTGAAGTAACGGATGGGCGCTTACGGTTGTGAGTCATCTTCTTCATGTGGCGGTTGCTCGATTCATCGTGAGGCCTGGTCACCCTTCTCATCTGCTTGACGTTGCAGCCACGCCAGCACTTCCGCGTCGGGTACGCGTTCGGGCAGCAAGGCGAAAAGCGACGGTTGCCAGGGGTCCAGGCGGAAGCTCACGCTGGTCGCGTGACCAAGGTAGGCCATCCGCCGCAAGTCATACACGTGCACGGCGTCGGTCCACTCGGCCTTGGTGTCGAGGGGGACCTCCAGCGCCTGGTTGCCGCCCTTCTGGCTGAGGTCCTCCGACATGTGGTAGTCGATGTTCCGTTCAATTGCGACCAGGCGCGCCCGGCCCAGACCGTACCGGTGTACGCGTGCGCGGGCCTCGAGCGGGACGCGCACCGGCGGGGGCAGTGGCTTCAACTGCGCACCCACCCACTCCGCCCACTGGAGGTTCGGCTTGGCCTCGAGGCGCTGGCGGACGTAGTCGCCGATGTCCCCCTCCCTCCGAGCGGGGGGCTTGGCCGGGGAAGCCACGGCGAGGGCGGCTTCGCCGGAGTTCAGCAGCGGCAGGCGCTCCTGCCAGGGGTTGGCGGCCCGGAGCCGTCCGTGGTCGTTGAACAATCCCGGAGTGCCGTCCGCCAACACCACGCGGACGGAGTCCTTGGAATCAACGTACTGGGCAACGGCGGCGACTTCGGTGTCGCTCATGGCCAGCGAGTTGGGGAGCACGAGCGCCCCCGGGTGGGCCTGAATGAGCGGCGAACTCAGGAGGTTGCCGGTTACAAACCGAGGCGAGTAGCCCAGGTCCTGCAGCGCCTTGAGCCAGGCGTTGCGGACCCGCGCCTGACGGTTGTGCTCGGCCTCGAAGCTCGAAAAGCGCCGCAGCCAGGTGGAGCCATCGGGACACGACTCGAGCATCCAGGCCACCTGCACGCTCGGCTGCGAGTAGTGGAGATAGACCGGGTCAAACTCGCGCGAGGCCCGCAGGAAGAGCGCCGCCAGAGGCGAGGTCAGCTCGCGCAACACCGGCGCCAGGGCCTTCGCTTTGGGCGTCAGCCGCCAATCGTTGTCCGCCCAACTCAGGCAATCTTCACTCCACCAGATCAGGCAGCCGCGGTCGCCTTCGAGCAGCAAGTGCCAGAGGCGGCGGCGGGCGGGATCGGTCTCCTTCTCGAACACCGTGGTGAGGATGGGCTTGCCCGGCATGAACGAGCCGAAGATCTCGCGGGCGTTGCCGATGTCGTAGGGCTCCACCCAATCCAGCGCCGACGCCAACCGGGCCAGGTCATACCCGCCGAAGGCATGCGGCATCTGCGTGCCCTCGATGCCCACTGGGGTGGCTGGGTCCACCGCGCGGGCGGCTTGGCGAAGCGAGTCGAGCGCGCGGGTGAGGCTCAGGTCCATGTAGGTGCGGAAGTCCGCCCACGGGGCGAAGTTCCAGCGAACCGGCTTCTGCGCTGCCGTGCGGGCATCGAACTTGATCTGCTGCAGGGCCTGCCAATCCGGTTTGCCGCGCGGTTGGGCGTCGCCACTGGCCAGACGGTTCTTGATCTGGTCGGTGGTGAACGGCAGCGCTTCGTCAAAGCTCGCAAACTTCGCCGCCCATTCGGTATTCAGCGCCTCCACGCTGGGATACTGCGTGCGCAGCCAGGTGCGGAAGCCCGCCAATGCGGCAGGGGAGAAATCGAAGTCGAACGGATTGGCCGACCACGTGACGGACAATTCGTCGCGGATGTTGTAGGCCAGCGGCTGGTGAGTGCCGTGATGGCGGGCGGCGGTGGCCATCTGTCCGCGGGCCCAGCCCAGCCATTGGGGATCGTCCAGCGAGGGTTCGCGGACCAAAGCGGCTGGGTCACGCGTCTTGGCCCATTCCGTGACGAACGGGTCCCAGTCCTTGATCTTCGAGTTCCACTTCAGGCAGAGCCCGCGATTCACCACGTTTTCCACGTAGTACGGGAACCCGGCTTTTACCGCGGGAGCGGCGTCACCTTCGCCGCCGTAGGCCATTCCGGCGGTCACGCCCATCTCGCGCAACCGATCGAAGAACCCGGGCCACTGCGCCGGGTGCTTCGCCGCCGAATCGCCCACCCACATGATCACGTGGTAGTTGGTCCACGGCCGCGGGTCGGGAAGGCTCGGCTCCGCTTGGGCCGTGAGGCCCAGGCCGGCCAAAACCGCGAAGACGCTATGCCACAAGTGATGGCGCACAATCGAGAGGATAGGAGAAAGCGCCCGCCGGGGGAAGGGGCAACACCGGACGGCACACGCAGGCGGTCGTTGACGCCGCCGGGCCGGGCTTCATACTGGGGCCATGAAGCATGCCTTGATTTCGATTCTGGCCGTGGGCCTGTTCTCCGGATGGACGGCCGTCGCGGCGGACGCCTCGACGCAACTGCGCCCGCTGCCCGTGATGCTCGACACGGATATCGGTGACGATATCGACGATACGTGGGCCATCGCCATGTTGCTGAAGTCGCCCCAGTTCGAGGTGAAACTGGTGACCACCACGGCCGGGAAGGCGGAATACCGCGCCAAACTCGTGGCCAAGCTGCTCCAAACCGCCGGCCGCGGCGATATCCCGGTGGGGCTCGGAGCCGGGGGACGCGACGGCGGCGGCGCGCAACAGGCCTGGGTGGATAGCTATGCCTTGAAGGAGTATCCCGGGAAAGTCCTCGAGGATGGCGTGCAAGCCGTGATCGATCTGGCGAACACCCAGGAACGCGCCGGCCAACCGCTCACGATCATCGCCATTGGCCCGCTCCACACGTTGGGCGAGGCGCTCACCCGCCAGCCGGAGCTGGCGCGCAAGGCGCATTTCGTCGGGATGCACGGCAGCGTGCGCAAAGGGTACGACAACAACCCCACCCCCTGCGTGGAGTACAACATGACGCACGTACCGGGCGCGCAGCGGGTGTTTGCGGCCCCCTGGCGCAGCGTCACCATCACACCGCTGGACACCTGCGGGCTGGTGAGACTAACCGGGGATGCCTTTCTCGGCGTGCGGCAGTCCACGGATCCCTTGATCCAGGCCTTGGTGGAGAATTACCGGATTTGGGCCAAGAAGGCCGCCGCCAGTGAGCTTACCGCCAGCAGCATTCTCTTCGACACGGTGGCGGTCTACTTGGCGCTGCCGGGGGCAAAAACGCTCATCAAACAGGAAACACTGCCCATCCGGGTGGATGACAAGGGCATGATGCTCATCGACCCGGCGGGCGCGAAGATGGCGGTAGGAACCGATTGGGCCGATCTGGCCGGTTACCACCAGTTCCTGGCCCGCGCCCTGCAGGCGCCAACCGTACCTGCTCCGGCGAAGCGGTGATATCAAGGCGTGCGACGGCGGGTTCCTTCCACAACCACATACTGCACCCCGCCGCCGCCGAACACGCGCAGCAACACGCGGGCGCCCTTGGCATTGCGGCTGAGGGTGACCGCATCCTGGGCGTTGCGCACCGGCTGCTGGTTGATCTCCACGAGGACCGCTCCCGGCGCGAGGCCGGCAGAGGACGCCGGGGTGCCGGGGCGAACCTCAACGATCAGCGCGCCCTGCAGACCGGCTGGGAGGCCGAGTTGCCGGCGGGTGCGGGGATCGAGGTCGTCCACGACAATGCCGTCCAGTGCGGTCTGCCACGTGGCCTTGCGCGCGCCGGTGGCCGCCGGCTTCGCCGCCGGGCGGCGCTCGGGCAATTCGGCCAGGCGGACCTCCACGGTCTTATCCTTGCCGTCGCGCATGAGCTTCACGGATGGCGTCTTGCCCGGCGTGGTCTGGGAGATTTGGAGCCGCAGTTGGCGGTCGTCCGAGACTTGCTTGCCGTCGAACTCCACAATCACATCGCCGTCCCGCAGGCCCGCCTCGGCGGCCGGGCTGCGCGGCACGACGTACGAAACCAGGGCGCCCGCGGTTTCGCGGGGAAGGCCAAAGGCCAGGGCCAACTCAGGCGTCAGCGTCTGCAGGGTGATGCCGAGGAAACCGCGCACCACCCGCCCATCCGCCACGATGCGGCTCATGACCTGGCGGGCCAGGTTGATGGGTACCGCGAACCCGACCCCCTGGCTGCCGCCGCTGCGGCTGATGATGAAGGTGTTGATGCCCACCAGGCGGCCTTCGGCATCGACCAACGCGCCGCCCGAGTTGCCGGGGTTGATCGACGCGTCGGTCTGAATGAAATCCTCGTAGTCCACCACGCCGAAGCCGGACCGCCCCTTGGCGCTGACAATGCCCGCCGTCACCGTCTGCCCCAGCCCGAACGGATTGCCGATGGCCACCACGGCATCGCCGACGTCGAGCTTGTCGCTGTCGGTCAACGGGATGGCCTTGAGGCCCTTGGCCTCGATCTTAAGCACGGCGATGTCCGTATGGGGATCGGTGCCCACCAGACGGGCCTCGAACTGCGTCCGATTATCCGAGAGCAAGACGCGGATTTCATCCGCACCCTGGACGACATGGTTGTTGGTGAGAATGTAGCCGTCATCCGTCACAATGACCCCCGAACCCAGACTCTGCTGCTGGCGACCCGAGGCGCTTCCACCCTGGCCGTCCCCTTCATCGTCGTCCTCGCCGGGACCGTAGAAGTAGCGGAAGAAGGGGTCCATGAGCGGGGAGGCGCGGCGCTCATCGCGCGCGTACTTGGTCGAGTAGATGTTCACCACGCCGGGCGCGGCGCGTTTGACGACCTGACTGTAGCCGGTCAAGCCGCGGGACTCGCGGGCCACCGGCGTGTTTTGCACCGATACTTTGGCGGGCGGGTTGGCGGCGCCCAGCAGCAGGGTTAGGGCGCCGAGGGCGCCCAATGCTGCCAGGCCGCTCAGGAGGGGATTCGCCGTCAGGGTGGTCTTCATGTGGGGAGTGATCTTGGGTCAGGCCAGGGCGGCCGCGCTACGCAGACTGGAGGATTGGCCGCGGTGGGTGGTTTCGGGGCAACGGGCTCCGCGTCACACGCTGGCGCGCGAGGCCACGCCGCAGGGTCTGCACTATGGGCAGGCTGGCATGCAGCAGTAGGAGGGCCGCCAGCGCTACGGCCAGCAGCACCGGATAGGCCGCCACCGTGGCAACCAGGCCTGCCACACCGACCGTCTTCAGGCCGCCGTGCTTCATGGCGGCCACCATTTCCCGGATACGATGCACCATGGTCATATTGGAAACAAATGGGGAGTACAAGGGGGTGGGCTGGTGGCCCACCCCCAACGAGGGCGTTAACTGACCTTTACGGTGATGGCCTTGGGTTTGGCCCGCTCATCTTTCGGGACCCGCACCTTGAGGATGCCGTCTTTGTAGTCCGCGGTCACCTGCTCGCCGGCAGCGTCTTCCGGCACGGTGAAGTTGCGCTCGAAGCGCCCATAGGACCGCTCGATGCGATGGAACCTCAGGCCCTTCTCTTCCTTCTCGCTTCGGCGCTCACCCGAAATGGTCAGGACGCCATTTTCCACTTTCACGGAGACATCCTCCTTCTTCACCTCGGGCAGTTCCGCCTTGATGAGATATTCCTTGTCGTCCTCGGTGATGTCCACCAGCGGCGCCCATTCGGCTGTAGCCATGGCTTCCTCCCGACCTTCGGTCCTGGGGAAATTAGTATGGCTCAGCAGGCTCGAGAGCCGGTTGTGCAGGTCGGTCATCTCTTTGAATGGATCCCAACGAATCAACGCACTCATACAAACTTCCTTCCCGGCGGTTTGGTTTCTCACCGGTCCGTGCCACCGCCGCCGCGCGTCCCGGTTCCGTTAATGTCTTGGTTCGGACGCTCGCTCGCTTGGAGCATCCAAACCCATGCCACGTTCATTATCAGGTGGAATGCCAACTGGCATCAAAGCCTGACGGGGCGACATAACTATCTGTGCATAAGGGCAATAGGTTAGTCTTTGGAAATCGCTTGAGGCAGGCTGAAACGGCACCACTGCGCCAGTCTGGCACAGGTTCCTTGGTCACTGTGTCACGCCTCTGGCTCAGCCGTGGGTCTGCCGGGGCGATAGGGTGGCTACCTCCACGTGCCGGGAAACAAAAAACCCCGGGCCAACGCCGCAAGCGCGACGCTGGCCGGGGTAAAGCCAAGCAGAGGGGGACCGGTCGCGGACCGATCCCCATGAATCAGCTCAGGCGGAGGCCTTGCGGACGCTCTCTTTGATGCGCTGGATATGGCCGCGGCCCATGCCTTTGACTTCGCAGCCCAGTTCGAAGTAACGGCGGATCTTGGCGTCATCGAGGATGCAGAAGCAGTCCACGACCGCAAAAGGCCGGCCGACCGCCTTGAAGACGTCGTCCGGATTCAGCGCCAAGTACTCCGCGTGGCGCACCGCCAGGATGATCGCGTCCACGCCCTTCAACGCCTTCTTGAGGTCGGGCTCGATGCGGAGGTTCTTGAGGCCGCTTTGACGGTGGAAGAAGCGGGAAAGGCTGTAGTCCGGATGCGGGTAGCTGTCTTGGGCCTCCAATTCCCACCAGTGCTCGACGTAAGAGTCGTGCACCTTGACGCTGGCGCCCATCTCGGTGAGCTTGCGGACCATGACCTCGGAGCCGCTGTAGCGGGTGTCGCCCACGTCTTCGCGGTAGGCCGCGCCGAGCAGGAGGATCTCGGCGGCGGCGAGCGGCTTGGCCATGTTGCGCAAGGCGTCGCGCACCAACTGCGGCGCGTGGAGGGACCGGGTGTCGTTCACGTCCACCGCCATGGGGGTGATCTTGAAGATGTCGTCCTCCCAGCCGAAGATGTGCTTGTAGGCCCACATGCCGAGGCCGCCGTCCTTGGGCAGGCAATAACCGCCGATGCCCGGACCCGGGAACATGATGTTCGAGTGCGTCGGGCGGACCTTGATGGCCTCGATCACCTTCTTCAGGTCCACGCCATTGCGTTCGGCAAAGAGCGACCACTCGTCCATGAAGGCCAGGATGGTGGCGCGGTAACTGTTCTCGACGATCTTGGCCGTCTCCGACTCAATCGGCTTGTCCAGCACGGTCAGCGGGTACTTGGCAACGTTGAGCACCTCGGAGAGGAACTTGGTGACGCGTGCCTTGGCGGTTTCGTTGATGCCGCTGCACACGCGCCAAAAGTCGCGGATCGAGGCCACGTAGTTGCGGCCGGGCATGACGCGCTCATAGCTGTGCGCCAGGAGCGGTTCGGAGGTGATCCCGCGCCGCTCGAAGATCTTCTTCATGATCGGGTAGGCCACCTGCTCCGTCGTGCCGGGGGCCACGGTCGTCTCGATCAAGACGAGCGCCTCGGCGGGGATGTTTTCCGCGATGGTGCCCATCGAGGCCTCGAGGGCCGCCATGTCCGCCGCGCCCGTGCGGACGTTGCCCAGGGATTCCTTGAGGTAATCGCATTGCACGTCCACCACCACCACATCGGCGAGTTTCAGCGCCTCTTCCGTGTAGGTGGCCACCATGCACTTCTTCTCTTTGACGCAACGGCTGATCAGGAGGTCCACCTCCGGGTCCTCGGCCTTGACGGGGGACTCGCCCCGGTTCATCAAGGGCGTCTTCCAGAAACTGCGGGTGCTGGGGCGCTGCATGCCGATGACGAACTTCAGCGGCTTGCCGTCCTTGTCCGTGGCATCCGCGACCACCGCCGCCATCACGGCCCCAACAAACCCCAGGCCCACCACCACCACCACTTCACGGCCCAGCTTGCGCTGCTGCGCGGCCAGCTTCTGGAGCCGGGCGAACTCCTTGGGATAATCCGCGGGCACGGGGAGCGGAAACGCTTCCCCGGTGGGGCTGACGGAGACGGGGGCCTTGGGGGTGGTGGTTTTCATGGGTAGTTAAGTTGCGTCGTTGAACCAAGATTAACCGGCGTATCGCGGAGACTATGCGAAAACCGGCCTTCCGGGGTCAAGCCGAACCCGCCGGCCAACCCGCTCGCGAAGCGCTCAGGGGGCCTTGCGCGCCCAGCGGAGCTTGGCCGGGGTGGCGCGCGGATTGGCGTGGCACTCGGCGGGCGAGGGGCGGATGACCTCCGTCGAGATGACCGCGTACAGCCCGGCCCGGAGGCCGTTTTCGAAGGCCTGCTTGACCCGGCGATCCTCCCCGGAATGGAAGGTCAGGATGGCGGCGCGTCCGCCGGGGTTCAGGCAGGCGGGCAGGTGCCGCAGGAGGGTGTCGAGCGCGGAGAACTCGTCGTTGACCGCGATCCGCAAGGCCTGGAACACCCGGCGCACCGTGAGGTCGCGTTCCCCGGCATTCACCCGGGGCAGGGCGGCCGCGATGGCCTGGGCGAGGGCGGTCGTGGTGGGCAGCGAGCGGCCGGCGAGTTGCGCGGCCAGCGCGGCGGCCCGGGGTTCGTCGGCGTTGGCGGTGAGGAGCGCCGCCAGGGCCTCGGGGCGCAGGCGCTCGAGCAGCGCGGCGGCGGTCTGGCCGCGCTGGGGGTTCATGCGGAGGTCGAGCGGGCCCTCGCGCTTGTAGGTGAAGCCGCGCCCGGGATCGTCCAACTGCATGGACGAGACGCCAAGGTCGGCGAGGATGAGGTCCGCGCCGGGGAGGGAGAGCGAGGCCAGAACCTGGGGCAAGCCGGCGAAGTTGGAGCGGTGGGCACTGAACACCTCCGGGCCAAAGCCAAGCCCCCGCAGGCGAGCCTCGGTGCGGGGTAATTCGAGCGGATCGGCATCGAGACCGATAAGCCGCCCGCCCGGCGCGAGGCGGGGCAGGAGCTCGCCGGCATGGCCGCCGTAACCCAGCGTGCCATCGACGGCAACCTGGCCGGGCTGGGGCGCGAGCGCTGCGAGGATCTCCGCCACCATGATGGGCCGATGCATCCCCGCCGGCGTCTTGCCGCTGGCCATCACCTTGGCCACTGTCTCCGGGTAGCGCTCAGGGTTGCGTTCCTTGTACTTCTCGTCGAAGCGGCGTGGATGCGTGCCCGCATAGCGGGGCCGGCGGCGGTGCGGTTGCGGGGCGGCTGCCGGGGAGGATGGCGTGGGGTCGGTCACAGCTCGTTGTACTTCTTGTTCGAGCCGCGCGCCTTCTCGACCGGGTAGCGGAGCTGGTTGCGGGCGAGCTTGGCGCGCATGGCATCGGCCAGCGAGAGGTCGAGGTTGTCCGCCAACTCGAAGAGGAGGATGGCGACGTCGGCAATCTCGTCGGCGATCTGGTCGCGGCGCGCGCGGGCGCGGTGCTCGGCCTGGGCGGCATCCTGCCAGACGAAATGCTGGAGCAGCTCGCCTGCCTCGGCGGAGATGGCCACGGCCAGCTCCTTGGGGCCGTGAAACTGGCGCCAATCGCGGGCGTCGCGGAAGGCGCGGATCTCGGCGGTCAGGTCCTCGACAGTGTTGGCCATAGCGGGGGGACCATGGCGCAGTCCCGCCGGGAGGGCAAGGCCCTTTGCGGGTGGCCCGTGGTCGGTCAGCTCGCCGCAACCGTTCCCCTTCTCCGCTGGAGCCGACGTCAGGAGGCTCAGGCTTCGAACCCACCTTCGGAACGGCAGCCGTCGCCACCTTATTCCATGGTCGCGTAGGCTGCCCTTCTACTGACAGGTTGCGCGGTTCGGGCCTACGGCTTGAGCCGGGCGCGGAAGAAGCGCGCGGGGGCTGCGGTGTTGGTGATCGCCCAGATTTGGGGAGCAGCCGTCAAGGTCAGTTCTCCCATAGGCTCCCAGGCGATGGGGGCACTCAGCGAGGGGGCGGCTTCTAGGATGCAGGTCGAGCCAGCCGTTCCGGTAATCTCCAACTGCGATGAATTGCCGGCCCCTAGGAGCCGCAACGTGGGTGGGGATGTGATACTGAGAATCGCCAAACCCCAGTCTCCATCCACCACATAGGCGGTGGTCCCCACCACTTGCACGTTCTCCGCAGAGCCGGGGGTAACGCATCCGCCCAACCACAGCACATCGGCAGGATCGCTCACGTCCAAGACCTGCAAACCGGCATAGTAGTCCGCCACGTAGGCGGTGGTCTCCACCACCTGCACGCCATAGGCCCAGCCGGGGGTGTCGTACCCGCCTAAGCGCACCACGTTCGCAGGATTGCTCACGTCCAAGATCTGCAAGCCGGCACCCCCGTCCGCCAGATAGGCCGTGGTCCCCAGTACCTGCACGGCCTGAGCGTCTCCGCCAACGAAAAACCCACCCAACCGCAGCACTTTGCCAGGGTCGCTCACGTCTAGGATCTGCAAATCGGCACCCCCATCCGCCACATAGGCGGTGCTCCCCACCACCTGCACACCCCACGCATTGCCAGGGGTGTCGTACCCGCCCAAGCGCACCACGTTCGCAGGATTGCTCACGTCCAGGATCTGCAAGCCGGCATCGTAGTCCGCCACATAGGCGGTAGTCCCCACCACCTGAATCCCCACTGCGCCGCCGGGGGTAGCGTACCCGCCCAACCGGACCACGTTGGTGGGGTTGCTCACGTCCAGGATCTGCAAGCCAGCAGCCGAATCTGCCACGTAGGCGGTACTCCCCACCACTTGCACGCCCCAGGCAACGCCGCTGGTGTCGTACCCGCCCGACCGCACCGCGTTTGCAGGGTCGCTCACGTCCAGAATCTGCAGGCCGGCATCGGAGTCCGCCAAGTAGGCGGCGGTCCCCACCATCTGCAGGTCTCGGGCGTAGCCGGGGGTAGCATACCCGCCCAACCGGACCACGTTGGTGGGGTCGCTCACATCCAGGATTTGTAGGCCGGCACGCCCGTCCGTCACGTAGGCGCTGCTCCCCATCACCTGCACACCCCACGCGTTGCCAGGGGTGTCGTACCCGCCCAACCGGACCACGTTGGTAGGGTCGCTCACATCCAGTATCTGCAAGCCGGCAGATTCGTCCGCCACGTAGGCGGTGGTCCCCACCACCTGGACGCCACTCGCCCAACCGCTGGTGTTGTACCCGCCCAACCGCACCACGTTCGTGGGGTGGCTCACGTCTAGGATCTGCAACCCGGCAGATACGTCCGCCACGTAGGCGGTGGTCCCCACCACCTGCACACCCCACGCGTTGCCAGGGGTGTCGTACCCGCCCAAGCGCACCACATTCGCAGAATTGCTCACGTCCAGGATCTGCAAGCCGGCATCGTAGTCCGCCAAATAGGCGGTAGTCCCCACCACCTGCACGTTTCGCGCATACCCGCGGTCTTCGTACCCGCCCAACCGCACCACGTTTGCGGGGTTGCTCACGTCCAGGATCTGCAAGCCATGCGGCCCATCCGCCACGTAGGCGGTGGTCCCCACTATCTGCACGCCCTCCGCACGTCCGGTGGCTTCGTACCCGCCCAAGCGCACCACGTTCGCAGGATTGCTCACGTCCAGGATCTGCAAGCCGGCATCGTAGTCCGCCAAATAGGCGGTAGTCCCCACCACCTGCACGCCTCGCGCATACCCGTTGCGATCGTACCGGCCCAGGCGCAGCACGTTGGCCGGGTCGCTCACGTCCAGGATCTGCAAGCCACCCACGTCGGCCACCAAGTAGGCGAAGTCGTTGGTGACACACACGGCGAGCATAGTCCCCCGCGCGTAACCCGGCCATTGGCCGAGCAGCTTCACCTCGTTGGTGGCCGCGTCCAGTTTCGCCATCCCGGCCCCAAACCAAAGGCCCAATACCGCCGCGAGCCCACTCCACCACGTAAGTCTCCGCATTATCTTCATACACCTTGCCTTCCCTCTGCGTGCTTAACTGGCCTCTGAATCGACTTTCTCCGCACATCCAAGCGAACCCTTTGGGGGGCTGCGCCTGAAAGCAGCCGCGCCAAGCCGGATTCCTCGTGCTGTTAGGCAGCACCTTACGTCGTCCTTCCAAGGAGGCAAGCCCGTTGTCGGCCCTTTGC
>CAYYMW010000036.1:0-26872 GCA_964472515.1 uncultured Verrucomicrobiota bacterium
TGTGAATCCTGTTCATCCTGTCCTCTCCAATATTGCCGACCGCAGGTCCGTGCGCAGCACCGCCGACCTCCAGTCGGCAAAGCTCTCCTCCCGCCTGTGCCCACAGCATCCGCAGGACGGACGTACGGTCGCCGGGATGACCTTGACAGCGAGGGCGGAGGAGCGGAGCAGAGCGGGGTCTGCCATGGGTTTGAAGTTGCACAGTTGCAGAGGATTGCATCGGCAAGGCGTGCCCTGCGCCAAGTTGCGGTTGGCGGCGCCAGTCCGGGTGAAGACGACCAGGGCGGTGGCGTGGATCGCGGCCCGGCTGGCCATGGGAACTCCTGCCTATGCATGCAGCCGGCGCTGCCGTGGGCGGAAAGGGGCCGCTCAAGTGAGTGGGCGATACCAACGGCCGACCCCTATCCCCAGCGTATCCCTCCGATTTCACTGTCTGCTCGTTCGAAGTAATCCCAGTGGCGCGACAACGGCGCATCGCCGTTTCGGGGATCGCGCTGCACACGATGACGAGTCGTCCCCGGTGCGAACGGCATGGCGCAACAAGACCGCAGGCCGAAGGGGCAACGGCCTGTCGTCCGGGGGCGGCGGCGTTTTGCGGGGGGCCGACGGTCAGCCCGCCTTGCGCTTGTGGATCATCAAGGAGTTGCCGTCCGGGTCGGCAATCAGCGCCATATTGCAGACCGGGGTGTCGAACTGCGCGTCGAGCTTCACTCCGGCTTCCTTCAGCCGTTGGACGGCGGCGGCAAAGTCCTCCACCTCGAGCCCGGCGCAGCCGCCTCCGCGCGACGCCTTCCAATCCGGCGCGCCGTTGCCGATGGCGAGCGTGCCGGGGCCGATGTCGTATTCGACCCAGCCGGTGGTGTCGTCGCCAAACAGGTGCGACGGAGTCAGCCCGAGGGTGCCTTCGTAGAAGGCGCGGGCGCGCTTGAGGTCCGTTACTGGATAGCCGGTGAAGGCGATTTCGATGACTTTCATGCGAGGTGCTTGTTTACGGGTGTGGTGTGAGGTGCGCTAAGTGCTGCCAAGGTACCCGAAACGCAGGCGGAGTCAATCCTCCGGCACGGCTTCGGACGCGTCGGGGCTTTCCCTCCGGCCAGGCATGCGCTATGCAAGGGGCGGCATGGAAACGATTCCGAAGACCATGAAGGCCGTGGTTTACCACGGGGCGAAGGACTTGCGCGTGGAGCGCCTGCCGGTGCCGCGCCCGCGGGCCGACGAATTGCTCGTGAAAGTGGCCGCCTGCGGCGTGTGTCCCACCGACATCAAGAAGATCATGCACGGCACGGTGCCGCCGCCGCGGGTGTTCGGGCACGAGACGGCCGGCGTGATCGTGCAGGTAGGCGCGAAGACGCGCGGATTCCGCGCCGGCCAGCGGGTGGCGCTGCACCACCATGTGCCGTGCATGGCATGTCACGCCTGCCGTCACCGGTCGTTTGCCCAATGCGCCACCTACCTCAAGACCGGCATTACCGCCGGTTTCGAGCCGGCCGGGGGGGGGGTCGCCGAGTACGTGCGCGTGATGCCGTTCGTCTTCCCGGGCATCGTGCCGATTCCCAAGCGGAATGACTTCATCGAGGGAGCGATGCTGGAACCGGTGAATACCGTGCTCAAGGCCGTGAAGCGGCTGAACCTCCTGCCCGGCGACAAGACTCTGGTGGCGGGCCAAGGCCCGATCGGGCTCCTGTTTACCCGGTTGCTGGACTTGATGGACGTGGAAGTGCTGGCCACGGACCTGCTGCCCGAGCGGCTCAAGTGGGCGCGGCGTTACGGGGCCACCCGGACCCTGCGGGCCGGGGATCGGTCCCTCCCGAACGTGGTGGACCGTTGGACCAAAGGCAGGGGCTTGGACGCCTACATCCTGGCGGTGCCGGTGGACGACCTCATTGACGAGGCACGCCGGCTTTTGCGGGGTGGGGGGCAGGTGTTGCTTTTTGCTCACACCCGCCGAGGGGCGACAGCACCGGTCGACCTCTCCTCGATCTGCGTCGATGAAATAGACCTCTTGGGCAGTTACTCGGCCGACGTTACCTTACAGCGGGAGGTGTCCCGACTGGTCTTTTCCCGGCAACTGGACGTCCGCCCGCTGGTGACCCACCGGTTGCCGTTGGAGCGGACCTTGGAGGCGGTGCGGATGGCGGCAAATCCGCAGCCGGAGACCCTGAAAGTCGTGGTAGGAGGGTAGGCGGCAAGGGTGATTTGCGTTGTTAAGTTGTTGCTGTTAAGCGAGTTGTAAGGATAGTCTGCGATTCTGAAGAGGCGGGACGGTTTGGGGCTTCTTTTTCTGGCAAACGGCTCGGGTTATGCTAAACTCTCTGAAGTGGTTACGCATCCGGAACAATGCGGTAACCCGGGGGCCGAAGCGAGCGTCAGCCGGGTGTCAGAAAACGTTCAAAATTAAGTTGACACTGCGGTTGATTCTTTGGCAAATTGGCACCACACACGGAAACAACATAACAAAAACAATGAGAACCAAAACACTAATTCTCACGGCAGCGCTTGGTCTGGTGGGCATCGCCACCTCCGTCGCTCAAGTCTATTCGGTCAACGCCGTTGGCTATGTCAACGTCGCGGTGCCGGTGGGCTTCTCGATGATCGCCAACCCGCTCGATGCGGGCACGGGCAACAACGTGGTGAGCAAGCTCTTCGCGAGCGTTCCTGAAGGCACGACGATCTACAAGTTCAACTCCACGACGGGGTCGTACTCGATCAATACCTTCGAGTTCGGCGAATGGGGCAATGCCGCCGAGACGATGGCTCCTGGCGACGGCGCGTTCATCAAGAACACCACTGCGGCCGCGTTCACCGTGACCTTCGTGGGCGAAGTCATGCAGGGTAACCTGTCCAACCCGATCCCGGCGGGCCTGTCCATCAAGAGCTCGATGGTGCCCCAATCCGGCAAGTTGGATGTGGACCTGAAGTTCCCCGTGGCCGAAGGCGACACGGTGTATCAATTCAATAACTCCAAGAACGGCTATGATCTGGCCACCTTCGAGTTCGGCGAATGGGCCGCTCCGGTGCCCAAGGTTGGTGAGTCGTTCTTCGTCAAGAAGGCTGCGGCGGCCGATTGGACCCGCACCTTCAGCGTGAACAACTAACCGAAATCTAACTAAGAAACCACAACCTAATAACAAGCATAAACTAACAATATGAAGAGTCTCCTGCTCGCTACAGCGGTTGTAGTGGTCAGCGTCGGGGCTTACGCCCAAGGGACGGTGAACTTCAACAACAGCAAGAGCACCGTCGGTGGCAATGGAGCCCCGGTGACCTTTGCGGATACCACCCTCGGTGTCAATTCCTCGATCGTTGCCCAGCTCTGGGCGGGTCCTGATGCCGCCAGTCTGGCTCCCGTCGGCGCGACCCTCGCGTTCCGTGACGGCGCCGGCGTCGGCTTCCTGAATACCACCGGCCAAGACACCGTTCGCACGATCAACTCGGTCGCGAAGGGTGCCGTTGCCACGTATCAAGTGGTGGCATGGGAAATCGCCAAGGGCGCGACCTATGACGCTGCCGTGGCCGCCGGTGGCTACGCTGGCAAGTCTGGCGTGTTCACGATCAAGACTGGTGGCGACGGCGAACCCGCCGCGCTCCCTGCCAACTTGACCACGCTGACGGGCTTCACCGTTGCACAGACCATCATCCCCGAGCCTTCCACGATCGCTCTGGGCGCTCTCGGTCTGGGCGCGCTGCTCTGGCGTCGTCGCAGCTAAGCTGCTTTCTTAGTTTCTTTCACAAAGCCGCCCGCAAGGGCGGCTTTTTTGTTGTGGTGCGCCCGGCAGGGCGCACTCACTTGGGGGTTCAAGTCCCCTGCACACCACGCAAGGGGAAGTGCTAGCCGGACGGCAAGGGTGTCTGCCGCGCGGTGGAGGGTGAAGGAAGCGGTAGGCAGATTGCCAGCGCACTAAGCAACCACCGCATCCGAGGCACCGCGAGTGAGATGCGACGGCCGATATCGCTGGTGTCTCAAGCTTGTCCGGAAGGTGTCGGTGTGGCTGCGGCGCAAGTCGTGAGGCCTGAGTTGGCGACGTTGGAAACGAGTTCACCCTCGCGCCCGCCAACCCAAGGCCCACGCTTGGAAGCCAGTGCGAGGCATGTGGCATGCCGGGATAGCTGCGCTATCGGGTTTGGAACGCGTGGCACCGGACTTGTGGTGGGTGCCGCAAATCGAGGGTCCTCCGCAGACGCTCCATGGTCTCGGCGGGAGCGGCTTCGAGCGAGCCCGCAAAGGTGACCAGGTGCTGGGCCGGTGGTGACGACTCGATGCCGACGCCGCCGGCCCCGGCCCCGGGGGCAACCACGTGAAGGGCTGGCGTTTCGGGCGTAATCAGGCCCAAAGCAAGGCCATTCGGATTGTACTTCAGCCCCCAGAAGGTCTTGGGGGCCTTGACCTGCGCCGGCACGCCATCCGCCTCTCGGCCCACCGGCCCGGTCTGGCCATCGGAGAAGAGCCAGTGACCGGGAGTGGGCCTATCTGCCGCGAAGTTCTTCGGATCGTCGAAATCCCAATAGATCGAGGTTGGTTCACCCAGGAACACCTCAATCCAACTGGCGCCGCCATACAAGATCACGGTCTTGGTGTGACCGCCCTCGCTGCTGCATTGGTATTCCACCATGGCCGGACCGCGGGCAGTGCCATCCAAGCGATAGATACTGTCCCGATACGGGGCCAAATCGCTGAACCCGGCCCAGCCAGTCTCCCCCGGCATGGTGAGGTCACGTCCGTTGGCCGCCTTGCTCTCCCACCGGTAGATGTGGCCTCCTTCAGGGCCGAGAAGGAGCCGCACCCGGTCATTCTCGAGCCAGTGCATCCCTCGCCCGGCCGGCGCGGTGCCGACGGCCCCGGGCAGCGGACTCGGAACCCCGGTGAGGCCGGGATAGACGTGGACGCGGGCCTCGGTGCCAGGTGAAAAACGGCCGGGCAGCACGAGCGCCAGCCTGGCCTTGCCGGGCTGACCCGTGGCATCGACTTGGGCGAGCACCTCCTGCGGCACCGCCTCGGCACTCAGCAGAAAAGCCCGCGCGGGCTTGCCGATCACCTCGTCCGGCAGGGCCAGTTCGACTTCCACCGGCCAATCATAGCGCTCGACCGCGCCGGTGGGGATGGCCAAGCCGAAGCGGTTGCCCGCGACCGGCACCACCCAGGGCGCTTCCGGGGCCAGCAGGGTGGACGCGGTTTCCGCAGGCTGAACGGACCGCGAAAGCGGCCGGGGAATGGCCAGACCGAGTTCCTCAGGGGTGGGGAGCGGCCGCCCGGCCGCCGCCTGCGCACGAGCTTCCGCGAGCTTGCGGAGCAGTCCGTCGTATTCGCCCACCGCGTTGGTGTAGCGGGCGAGCGTCCAGTCGAGGGCGTAGGGTTTGTTCTCCGCCCGCCAGAGGGAGGCGAACTGCCGTCCCAGCGACTCCACTTGATCACGGTGTTGGCGCACGAGTTGTTCGACGCCGGCGAGGTCGTCCCGACGCGATGGGTTGGCCCAGGCCTGTTCGTAAAGCCGGGCCGCTTGCAGGCCGGCGAGCATGCGCTGGCCGATAAACTCCATCCGGCGCGCTCCGAACAGCACGGCGTCGATCACGTGCCCGTTGAAGCGGGCCTCTCTTCGGCAGGCTTCCAAGTGGGCCACGGCCGGGCGCACCACTTCGAGCAGGTTGGACGCCCTCGGTTGGATCGAGGTGGGGCTGCCCTTGGGGAAGAAGTCATTCTCCCAAAACCGGGCGTTGAACATGCCGTTCATGCCGGGCAGGCGGTGGGTGCGGCTGAGCAACTCCACCGCCTGGCCGAAGTGGTCGTTGGTCTCGCCGAAGAGCACCGCTCCGACGCGCCGGTTGAAGGCTTCCACCGGGGTCCGGGAGGCATTCCAAGCGCACTCGGCGGCCCAGGCGTCCGCATGCCACTTGACCGCGTTGATCGCCTCGCCGTCGTCTTCCCAGTCGGTATTGATCATGCCGAGGGCGCCCTGCCGGACGCCGTCCCGCACGAAGTTGTGGATGTTGGTCACCGCTACGCCGAAATCAGGCAGAATCCGGCTCCAGTTGTTCACGCCGGGGCAGACGAAGAATTCATACCCCGACTTGGCGAAGGGGGTGATTTGGTCGTCGAAACTGGGGCGGGCATCGTAGCCCCAGGTCAACATGATGGTGTCCTTGGGGACGTCCCCCAGCTTGGTGGGGTGCTGCAGGATGATGTCGCCCCACATCATCATGCGCTTCTGGTGCCGGTCGCGCAGCAGGTCGTGCACCCGGCGGATGTGGTTGACGTAAACCCCACCCACCCCGATCCGGGCCGCAAGTTCCCGCGAGGGACCGGTGCCCAAGCCCTCGGTCTCGTCGCAGCAGACATTGAACCAGGGAAACGGCAGCAAGGGACACACCTCGGAGTACAGATCGTCGAGCAGTTGATACGTTTCCTCGCGAACGGGGGAGAGAACATCGCCGGTTTCCCGCAACGCCGCGTAGCGGGGATGGGACAGGATGCGCCCGAAATGGCCGAAGGACTGCTGGTTTCCCAGGATGTCCATGTGCAGTGGCCTGGCATGCGCCACGAGGGCCGCCAGATCTTGCGGGCTCAGGGAGCCGTTGGTAGGGCCAATCTCCGGGTGCTTGCGGAAGGAGAACTGGTACTCCATGTAGTAGGTCATCAAATTGAGCTTCAAATAGGCGCCCAGAGCAGCCTCGAACTTCAAAGTGTCCAACGTGGAACTGGGCCCGCGCGTCAGATCATCCTGAAAACACCGCCAGCGCAGGGACGGCCAGTCGCGGAGGGTCAGGCAGGGGAGGGTGTCACCCTGGCGGTTGGCGCGGATCAACTGGCAGAGGGTCTGCAGACCGTAGAAGAGGCCGGCCGGATCGCGCGCGGCACAAACCACCTCCTCCGGGCGCACCTCGAGGGAGTAGGCCTCCGGCACGACGGTGTTGGGGAGTGCTGGTGGAGACAGCGCAGACCTGTGGAGCGCCAGACGGAAGGCGTTGGTCAGCGACTTGGAAGCGCGCACGCGGGACACACCGCATCCGGCGGCACTCAGCTCACGGTTCAAGAGGGCCCCGAGCGTGCCATCCTGGCCGGGGGGCACTTCCAACACGAGCGAAGGCCGGAGTCGGAAGCCGCCGGGTTGAACCTGCACCTCTTTGGGGAAGGGGATCAGGCGGAGTTGCTCGGCTGGGGTGGCGGCGAGCGCGGTCCCGGTCAGCACCACCAGACTCGCCAGCCACAGAAGGAATCGGGATCGGTTCATGGTGTCAGGAGCGGACGGATACAGTCGTGCTGGACGCCCCGGGCTGCCAAGGACGGGCACGCGACCGGATCGGCGGCTCGGGCGGCTCCAGAGACGAGGTCCCGCGGTCAGCCTGAGACTTCCCCGCGGCTTCGATCAAACCACCGGCTCCGCGTCGGCCAACCGTCGAAGGCTGCCCCGCGCTCTACCCTCGCACCGTCGCCCCCGGCGGAACAGACGGAGCAGTCGCGGCGTTGGCGTTATTTCAGGTTTTCGCTGAGCTTCCGCCAGGCGGCGATGGAGCGGGCCAGGTGTTCGCGGGTGTCGCCGCCGATGCCGTAACACTGGAGGCCGATCGGGCCGCGGTAGCCCACTTCTTTGAGCGTCTTGAGGAACTTGCCCATATCGAAGCTACCCTGGTCCAGCGGTTGGATGTAGCGTTCCCAGCCCGGCTTCTCGTCAAAATCATCGGCGCCGTTCAGCGAAATGGCCCAGAGCCGGGGCTTGGCCCGCTCAAGCAACGACCGGTAGTCGCGGCTCTTGTCCACGCGCAGCCAGTGGCACAAGTTGAACATCACCCCAACATTCGGGCGGTCCACCTTGTCCGCCACCCGCACCGAGTCCTCGATGCGCTCGACCCAGGAGCCCTGATGGGGATAGAGCAACAACTGGGCCCCCGAGTCCTTGGCCTGGTCGGACATTTCGCGCAGGATCTCCACCGCGTGCGGGTCGACCGACGGGTCGGACGGCGGCATGCCGTTGACCAACAGGCAGAACTGCACCTTGCGATCCTTGATGGCCGCACAGACCTCCTTGAAGCGGTTCGCGTCGTAAGGCGTCTTGCCCGGCGCCACCTCGACCACCATGGTGATCTGAAACAACTTGAGCCCGGCGGCGTCGAGGGTCTTGATCCGCTCCTCTACCTTGTCGAGCCAGATATGGCCGACGCCGGGGTAGCCCAGTTCCTTGAGCATCTCCGCCTGCTGCTCGAAGGACCGTTTTTTGGCGTCATGCCAGTCGATGCAGAAGGGGAAGAAAGGATAGCTGGACAAACCGGCAGACGCTGCGGGTCGGGACTGCGCCTGGGGGGCAACCTCGGCGCCGATCAACGCGGTGGTCAGCGACGCAAGAACGATCCCGACCATCAACAAGGACTGCTTGTGCATGGCAGGCAGCTTGAGGCGTCCCGGAGCCGGAGGCAACTCCAAACCCGATGCCGGGCGGTCCAAGCCCCCCGTCACCACCCGGTTTGCCGCGAGCCGGGGAAAATGGGGATGAATGACCGGCGTCACCAAGCGTCCAATCGGGATACGGCCAACTACGCGTATGAATCGTCGTCAATTCATCGGCACTGCGGGCGCTTCCGCGGCGGTCTTCTCAATTGTGCCCAGCCACGTGCTGGGTGGCCCCGGCCGGATCGCCCCCAGCGAGAAGTTGACCATGGCGCTGGTGGGATGCGGCACCCAGGGCTTGCGGGAGATGCCAGGGTTGCTGGCCATGCCGGACGTCCAGTTCGTCGCCGTGTGCGATCCCAACAAGGACAGTCACGATTATGTGGACTGGTCCAAGGACGACCTGCGCAAGACCATTGCCAACGCCATGGGTAACCCGCAATGGCGGCAGGGCGCGCCGGGCATTCCCGGCGGGCGGGAAGTCGCCCGCGAGATGATCGTGGGCAACTACGCCAAGCACCGTCCCAGCGGTTCCTTCAAGGGCTGCAAGGTCTACACGGATTTCCGCGAAATGCTCGACCAGGAGCCGGGCCTGGACGCGGTGAAGATCATGACCCCCGACCACCTGCACGCCGCCATCGCCGTGGCCGCCATGCGCAAGGGCAAACGGGTGATCGTGCACAAACCGTTGGCGAACCGGATGAAGGAAGTCCGCTGGGTCATCGACACCGCGCGCCAGACGCGGATGCCAACGCATTTCCTTCCCGCCAGTTCCGGCGGCGATATCCTCACGGCCCTCCAGTGGGTCCGCGAGGGGGCCATCGGCACCCTGCGCGAGATCCACAACTGGTCCCACCGCCCCGTGTGGCCGCAGTACCCCACGCTGCCCACGGATCGTCCGCCGGTGCCGAAGGACTTCGACTGGGATCTGTGGCTGGGGCCATGCACGGCCCGGCCGTATCATCCGCACTACACGCATGCCGTGTTTCGCGGTTGGTACGAGTTCGGCGGCGGCCCGATCGCCGACATGGGCCACTACAGCCTCTGGCAGATCTTCGCGGAACTGGACCTCGACGCCCCGGTGATGGTGGAGTCCACGCCGAGCCATGTCTGCACCATCCGGGACCAGGTGAGCCGCAAGATTCAGAACGACTACGCCTTTCCGGCAGCCAGCACCGTACGCTTCAAGTTCGCAGCCAAGGGCAACCGCCCCGCCCTGGACCTGTTCTGGTATGACGGGGGCATCCGGCCGCGGACTCCCGAGGAGTTGGACGAGGACCAGAAGGAGCTGTCCCCCGAGGGCATGCTCTTCGTCGGTGACCGCGGCAAGATCCTGGCCGGGTTTCTGGGCGAAGCGCCGGCTATCATTCCCCAACGCAAGGCCCGCGAGTTCCTGGCCAACCGCAACCGGGACGAGAAGACTCCCCGGCAACCCAGGGAATCATGGGTGGCCGGGCTCAAAGCCGGCGAACCGACCTGCGGCGACTTCCTCAAGGCCGGTCCCATTTCCGAGGCCGTCAACCTGGCCGCGATTTCCCTGCGGCTGGGCGGTAAGCGCCTGGTCTGGGACAGTCAGGCCATGAACCTCGTCAACCACCCGGGAGACAACAAGTACCTGACGCGCGAATACCGCGCCGGCTGGGATTTGAAACCCGCCTAGTGCAACCTCAACCCGCCCCAATCCCGACTATGACCAGAAGGAACTTCCTCCGCCAAACTGCGCTGGCCACTGGCGCAATGACCTTGGCCACCCAGTCCGGCCGGCCGGCCCCGGCCGGCCCCATGGGGTTGCCCATCGGCTTCCAAACCTGGGTCGTGCGCGAACGCCTGGCCAAGGACTTCGAGGGCACCTTGCGCCAGATGGCCAAAATGGGCTATCAGGCGGTCGAGATGTGCTCGCCCCCGGATTATGTCGAGAGCGGCTTCGGCCCGCTGGCCAGTCTCAAGGCGTTGGAGATGCGCCGCATCATCGAAGGTGCCGGGCTCACCTGCGAAAGCTGCCACTACCCCTTCGAAGGGCTCAAAGCCAACTTGGACGCGCGCATTGCCTTCGCCAAGGAGTTGGGCCTGACTCAAATAGTGATTTCCGGCTTCTGGCTCAAAGACAAGGTGACTTTGGCCGACTGGCAGCGTTCCTGCGATGAGGCCAACCGAGTCGGCGAGAAGACGAGCCAGGCGGGCCTCCAACTGGTGTTCCATAACCACCATTTCGAGGTGAAGCAACTGGAGGGCGTGCTGATCTACGATGCCATGATGGCGCGGCTCGATCCCAAACTGGTCAAAATGCAGTTCCAGGTCGCGGTGATCAGCGAGGGCTTCGAGGCGGCCACCTTTTTCAAGAAGTACCCCGGCCGCTTCCAGTCGATGCACCTGGCCGACTGGTCGGCGAAGGAGAAGAAGAGCGTTACCCTGGGGCAGGGCGTGGTGGATTGGAAGCAGCTCTTCGCCGCCGCCAAGACCGGCGGGGTGAAGAACTACTTTGTCGAGATGGACTTTCCGACCCTGGAGCCCAGTTGCGCTTACCTGAAGAGCCTGGCGGTTTAGGAGCCCGCCGGGTTGGTGACACGGCGGCTTGAAGGCGGGTTCTTCAGCCAGTTGCAACGGTAGTTGAACCGCCGGTTCGGCGCGCTGTCGCCACTGGTGCAAAGCGAGATCGGATCGTTCAGGTCCGTTGGATTATCGCACCAGTGGAAGTCGAAGGTGAAGGCGTCACCGCGCAAGCCTAGCAGCTTGCGGGGCACGGCCAATTCCAACGCCTTGCCCGCATAACGATAGTCCAAGCGTGCCACTTCCACCCAGGGTCCGCCGGGGGCTTGGGGCGCGTAGCGCTGAATCGTGGTGGTCTTGGCGTCGATGACGCGCCGATTGACCAGGTAATCGTAGCCGTGCCAGCCCGTGTCTGGGTTCTGGTCGGCGTCGATCAACAGGAGCATCCAGTTGGTTCCGGTGTGTGGCGTGAGCGACTCCTTGGTTTCGACATAGAAGGAGACCGTGTTGCCACCGACGGCCACCTTGCTGGCGATGAGGTCGTTGCGGCCCGTGTCGTTCGTGTAGTGCAGGCCGCCGTAGCCGTTGTAGTTGCGGTGAAAAGTGTCGCCGATGGTGTCGCGGTATTCCACTTCGACTCCGGCCCAATCGCCAAACTGCCCATCGATCTTGATTCGCCGCTGTCCGGCCAACTGGGGAAGCGGACGCGCCCCTTTGTATCGCCGAACGTTCTGCGCCATCTGCATGTAATAGTTGTCCGTGTACCCGCCTTTCATCGGCTGGAGGCAGCGGTTGAACTCGGCATTGTACTGATCGACGAAAAAGTAGGTGCTGTCGCGCCGCATGAACTTGGTGGTGGGACTGCCCGTGGGCGGATACTTGCCGGCTGTCCACTCGTTCCAGTCGTTGATATAGAGGAATTCCGGGTTGCTCTGGAGGGCTTCATCCCAACGCTGTTGGAAATAGATGCCGTAGCCCTCGGGATGGTCCACCTTGCGCCCCAGCCACGGCACGAAGGTCGGTTCCGGCAGATCGTATGAGTTCAACGGCGGTTCGCCGGTCTCCCGCGTCCAGGACTTGCCCACCAGGCTCGAGGGATGCTGCCCCGGCGTCACGGCCGCCTCCTCCTTCCGGCCTTGGTGGGTGGAGATCAACTGGTCCGGGGTGAGGGACGCCACCCGCTTATCGCCCAGGTCCAGGCCGAAACTCCAGTTATCCTCGGTCCCGACGAAACGCTTTCCCGCCCACTCATAGTATCCCCACCACATGGTGCGCAACGTGAAGAACGCCTTCACCTCCCGCGTGTAGTCCTTATAGAACTCCTCGGCGAACTCGGGGTCGCCGAAGTGCGGGTGCTTCGGGTCGGTCTTGGCGGCCGCCTCGTAATGTGGGTTGGGGTTGGCCACCCCCTGGCCATTCGCATCGACGGTCGGGTTGCCGTTGTAAAGCAACAGCGGCTTGCCATCCCAACTGAACCAGAGATCCTTGAAACGTTCGGTCTTGTAGATCCGGTCGTAGAGATCCTGAACCACTGTGATGACCGGCCCATTGAAGGCCCAAAAACAGAACCGGGGCACGCGGTTCCCCTCCGCCTTCATCCGCTCCATCACCGCAAAGACGACCTCCCATTCATCCCAATAGCGCACGGCGTTCGTCACATCCATCACCAGGACGTCCACTCCCGCGTCGGCAAGCATCGACATGTCCTTGCGGATGACATATTCGTCCTTGCTCAGGAAGTAGCCTGCCTCCGGCTCGCCCCAATGATACGAGCCCTCCGTCCACAGCGGATGCTTGGCATCCAGGCGCGCGCTGGGGTCGCTGGCCAGAACCCGGCTCACATCGGCAGTATAGGGGGGCTTGAGCCCATGCTGCGAGTCGCTGTGCCAGGTGATGTAGAAGATGCCCACAACGCGGCGTTGGTCATGCTTCAACGGTCCCACCTCGGCGTGACTGGGCATTTTGCGTCCCAGCGCATCCTGCGCCACCCAGGTATCTTGGAAAAGATCCCGGCCTGCCAGCGGTTCGGCGGCGCGCGCACCGCTGAGCACCCCAAGCAGGGCCAGGAGGAGCCAGTACAGGTGGAATGGACGGCGAGCCGGATCGAGGGATCGGTATGGATAAGAGTGCATGCTTAAGTCTTCCCGTTGTGAGTGGCGTCAGTCCGGAGGGTACGTTCCCGAGCCGGAAGTCCGGGCGCGGCGGCTGATGACCTGCCGGATGTCATGGCGTATCGGATACCCTCCCAAGCTGCGAGTCCCAGCGTGGATGGGGAGCCGTCGGACCAACTCCGGATCGAATTTCCCGCATATCAGCCAGTCTTTCCGGAAGTCTCGGCGGGCTCCAGACGCTTCCGTTGCTCCTCCAGCCACTTGACTTGCAGACCGAAGAGAAGGTGGCGGTCGATCTGGTCGATCTCCTCGCGCGCCCTTGGGAGATTGTCCCGCGCCATGGCCAGTTCGAATCGGTTGAGATGGTAGAGGGTGCGCTCCTGAGCCGAAAGCCTGTCTACGTTGAGTTTCGCCAGCAGAGTCTCGGCCTCCTCGTAACGATGGGTGAGCGAAAGGGCGCACGCGTGGTTGATGAGCGCGGCTGCCGAATCGGGCAGGGCTTGGTAGACTCGCAACGTCAGGCGGCCGGCTTCCTCGGGCTTCGCGCGATGGATCAGCAAGGCCGCCGCGTAGTTGTTCTGGACGACTACTTTGTCCGGGGCGAGTTCGTAGGCCTTGCCTGCTGCTTTCAGCAACGCGTCGGCATCTTTCGCCGCGTTGGCGGCGTCCACCGTGAGTTCCCAGTACGTCAACTGTTTTCCCATGGCCGGCTCCAGCCGTGCGAGCAGGGCCAGCGCCAGGTCCGGTTCGCCCGCCTGCAGGATGCCGACCGCCATATGCAGACTCAACCCCGGGTGCAGCACCGGTTGCTGGACGGCCTCTTCGAAGGCCGCGCGCGCGGCTTCCTGCCGGTCCTGTCCTAGGTCCGCCCGCCCCTGAAGGAAGAAGCTGTAGCCTGCCAGCCAGGGCCGGACCTTTTCGTGCATGCGAATCTCCAGGGCCGTGGTGCGGAGTTCGTCCCATTGCCGCTTCTTGATGATCAAGTCGGCGTACAGGCTCCACAGATGCACGGCGAAATCGGAGGCTTCGCTGTTGATCAGGGGCGCATAGCGGCGGATGACCTTCTTGGCCAGTTCCGGCATGTCCATTGCCAAATAGCCTTCCGCCAGCACCACGACGTCGAGCACTTGCTGGGGCGACTCGACATAGCCTGCCGCCAGGCGCAACGCTTCCTGTTTCTGGCCGGTGGCCAGCAACAACTGCCAGTAACCGATCCGGTCCTGCAGACGGGCGATTTGCCTTTGCTCCAGCCGGTTGAGCGCCTGCGCATAGGTCTCGGCATCGACCTCCCGGGCCGCCACCGCCATCTCGAGCCGGCAAGCCAGCAGTTCGAGTTTGGGATCCTCCTTGGCCTGTCGGAGAGCGCGCCGGGATTCCGCCATGTTCCCCGGAGGTCCCCAGGCAATCTGATAGGCCGCATGAAACAACGCCAGTTCCGGATCGGCCGTGACCTCCGGCGGCAGCTTGGGCCAACGTTGGCCAAACTCATCCATGCGCCGCAACGAGCAAAGGGCCCGCAGGTAGGCCTTCTCTTGACTGTGGGTGAGATGGTCTGCCTGCGGCGCCAGTTGTTTCATCACCCACTCGGGCGCATCGCGACGAGTGGCGAGCTGGATCGAGAGTTCCAGGTCGGCCTGGTTGGTGCCCGACAGGCGCAGGAGCCAGTCCGCCTGGGCCAGCACCGCGCCGGCCCATTCCGGCCGCAGGTGGTCCACCTCGATCGCGAAGCGGCACAACCTCCTCAACAACTCCACGTCCCCCTTGTTGTTTGCCGAAGCGATCAACCAGGCTCGCACCGCCTCCTCATTGCGCCCCTGCGCGACATATTCCCTCGCCGATCGTTCCAGGGACCACGCCTGGATCATGTCAATCCAACTGACGCGCACCGCCGGTTCCACACCGGGCGGGGTGGTTCGCCAGACCTTCAGGAGACTGACCCCAAGCAGGACCGCGGCGCCGACCAACGACACGAAGACCAGGCGGAACCAGAAACTGTGCAGCAGGACCCGCAGCAGGGGCCAATCGCCCAGCCGCGCGTCTACCCGTTCTTTGAACGTCATTGCCATATGAATCCGTTCCGATACCGTGCGGACCATTATCCATAACGTTGCTTGCCGGGGCAAGCCTCCGCGCCCTCGGCCCGCTCCGCCGTGCTCCCACTGGGTCCCTTCGCGCCGTTTCTGCGGGCCGGTTCCTCGTTCTCGCCTGCTTGCCAGCCGCGGAACGCTTGCGTAGCATGGAGTCGCACGCAGTCCCAAGCACAAGGGCCACCACCTGGCGCTCGCGATGCAGACCGAGCGAGCCCTCGTTGGGCCTGCGCCACCTGAACGCATCATGGCCGACGACGCCCTATTGAGCGAGCATCTGGCAAGGGTCCTGCCGGCGGGATTTTTCCGGCCGCTGGCCCGGCCGTCGGCGCCGCTGTACATCGATTGCGCCGACCGGTTGGCGCGGAGCGCGGACGAGGGTGGGCAGGTTTCCCATGCCGATACCCTGGCGTTGATCCGCGAGGCCCTGGCCGAGCATCCACGCATCCAACTGGCGGACGACGAGGGGGCGGCCCTGACCGACGTGCGCCAGCGCGCCGGCCAGCTCTACAACAAGCTGCTCGAAGCGGGCTGGGTGCAGGAACGCCACTTGAACCTCGACGAGCGCTGGGTGCTGCTGACCCCGCACCTGCGCCGGTTGCTGCGGTTGTTGCATGAGCTGGCGACGGACGAGATCTCAGACTTGCAGGATTTCGCCGCCACGTTGCGTTCCCTGTGCGTCAGCCTGCTGGCCGAGGGCGCCCTGGACCCGGAACCGGCGAATCCGGAGGAATACCGCCAGACCATCCGAGAACTGCTCGACCGCGTGGAACGGGCCACCGAGCAGATGCACGCCGTGGAGTCGTTGATCCTGCGGCACGAGCACGAGCAGCGGGCGAGCGAATCGGCCTCCGAGACATTGAACCGCTTCCTGGTGGAATTCCACGCGGGCGAACACATGGTCTGTTACGACGCCCTGCAACAGGGCGGGTTGATCCCCCGGCTGCGGCAGGCGCGCGCCGTGGTGCAGGAGGCGCTGGCAAACCCCTTCGCCAAGCAACGCCTCGCGGACGGGCTTGGGGCGCATCGGGGCCTGACGCCGACGGAGGCGTACCTCGAGGCCGAGCGAATGCTGGGCGCGTTGGATCGCGGGCTCGCGGCCATCCCCGCCAAGCAACGGATCATCGACGGCCGCATGGCGGACTTCAGCCGGCTTTCCGCCCAGCGCTACCGTTACCAGACCGAGCTGCGCGGCCGCCGTCCCGAGCAGGTGCGGGCCTATATGCACGCAGCCGATGCGCAGCACGCCGGGCGATCGTTCGCTGACCTCGCCAACGAGCCCGGCCTGCCGTTGCTCAGCGCGGAGGTAGCGTTGCGTTCCGGGACTGACGCGCTGTACCGGCCCCGCCGAACCCCGGCCAAGGTGGACCTGACCGTGGCCGAGGTGACCTCGTCGCCCGATGCCCTGGACCCGCGCGAGATCATCCGGCGGCGCAACCTTTATGCCGTGACCCCCCAGCGCGCCGGCCGCTTTGTGGAGAAGCACCTGCCCGCGAAGGGGGCAAGCCTCTCGACCGAGGAACTCCACTTGGGAACCGAAGACGACCTGCTGGACCTGCTCGCCGTGCTGGCGTTTGACCGGGCCGCGGGCTCGACGCCGCACCAGCCGTTGAAGTGGCGCCTGAAGACGCAGCGCGCCGAGCACGGCCTGGAACCGGAGCAGATCCCCACCGACGCCCAGGCGGGCCGGCGGATCGAGCGCCTGACCATCGAACGAATCGCATGAACCTGCCCTGGCCATCGTTCTGGCAACACGTGCGCGAGGAGGACCGCGGCGCGTTGCGCGAAATCCTCGCCGAGCTCCTCTCCAGCGGCATCCTGCTCGGGGACGAGGGCCGCGCCCGCCAGCTCTACCTGACCGCCCGCGATTACCAGCGCGAACTGGCCGAGTATCTCGCCCCGCTGAACCTTGACCTGGTGGCCGACCCCGACAAACCGATCTACCAGGCGCGGCCCGTCCCGGGCGAGTGCGGGTTGACCACGCGCTTCACCAAGGACGAAACGCTGCTGGTGCTGACGCTCTGGCGGCTCTACTACGACGCGCGGCTGGAGCGGCCGGTCGAGACCGTCATCGTGACGGCGAACGACGTGTTTGGGCGGCTGAAGCTGTACTTCGAACATATCGAGCCGCCCACGGAGTCGCACTTGGAGCGCCTGTTGGGGCGGTTGCGCAACCGGCGGCTGATCCGTTTCCGCCGCCATGAGGACGCGGAGCGGTTCGGCGAATCGCTGGTGGAAATCCTGCCCACGTTGCAGCGGGTGATTCCCTTCGAGAGCGTCGAGGCTTGGACCGGGCAGGCGGACCTGTACCGCGCCCCGCGCGACGAAAACGAAAGCGAGGCGGAGCCATGAACGAACAGCGCATATCGCTCAGCCGCATTCTCGCCATCAATTGGTACGGCTTTCGCCAGCTCATCGACCTGACGAACCACTCGCTGATTTCCGGTGCGTTCGGCACGGGGAAGACCGCCCTGCTGGACCTGATGCAATACGTGCTGCTGGGCGAGCATTGGCGGCCCAACCGCGCCGCCGCCGGGAACGCCCGCAGCCGGTCGGTGGTCAGCTATTGCCTGTGCGACACCAACACGGTGCGCGACGGCGAGCCGCACTACACCCGGCAGAGCGGCGTGAGCCTCATCGGGCTGGAGTTCACCTGGCCGCTGGAGCGAGGCAAGACCGAGCCCCGCCGCGAGACCTGGGGGATGCGGCTCGAATACAGCAGCCCCACCGCCGAGCCCAAGCGCACCTATTTTGTCATCCCCGACCGCGTCGCCTGGAACACGGTGGCGCCCGGCGGAAAGATGCTCGAGGAGGACGCCTTCCGGACCTGGGTGCGGCGCGAGTACGAGGCGGGCTCGGGCCTGAAATGCCTTTTCAGCCGCCAGGCCGACTACCTGGCGGAGATGGCCACGCCCAGCCACCTGTATTTCGAGCCGGACCAGTTCCGCCGCACCTTCGCGAAGGCGATTGCCTTCGAGCCCGAGGAGAACGTCGAGGAGTTCATCCGGCGGTTCATCCTGGAGGAAAGCCCGCTCGACGTGCGGGACGTGAAGGCCGCCCAGGATGCCTACCGCGAGACCGAGGCGCGGCTGCGCCAGCAGGAGGACGAGGCGGCCTTCCTGCGGCGCATCGAGGGGCACCACACGGCTTTTGAGCATGCCCGGCGGGAGGAGGCCATCCTGCACCACGCCCAGAGCGCGCTGCTGCACGCGCAGGCCGGGGAGCGCCTGACGCAACACCGCGACAAGCTGGCGCGGCTCCAGGCGGAAGCGGCGGATGACCAGCGGGCGCTCGACACGGCGGTGAACGAACTCGTGGCGGCCACCCGCGTGATCGAGGAGGTCCGGCTCGAAGTTTCGCGCGATCCGGACCAGGTGAAACTCGACGATCTGGCGCGGCGCAAGGCCGCCCTGCACGAGCAACTCGGCCAGTTGCGCGAGGTCGCCAAGTCCGTCCACGAGCGCTTGTCGGACCGGCATCACCGCTGGACGCAGTGGCTCAAACACGGGGCCGCCTTCAAGCTGGAGGGGCTGTCTGCCGCGTTGAAGGTGGACAGCGCGCAGCTCCGCGAGTTGCAGGCCGGCACTGGCGACACCCGCCCGGCCGCGCTGCGCGGCCTGGCCGCGTGGTTCAACGACGCCTTTCTGGAGATCAACAAGCTCCTGGGCCCGCTGCGGCAGGAACTGGACGCCGCGGAGAAACGGCTGCGGCAGCTCGCCACGGAGCTGGAGTCGCTGGAGCAACGGCGCACCCCGGGGTCGTTTCCGCTGTTCGAGGAGATTCAACAGCGGCTCAACGGCCGCGCGGAACAGTTGGGCCGGCTGCTCGAAGTGAAACCGGACCAGGAGGTCTGGTGGCCCGCGCTCGAGTTGTTCCTGGGGCGGCAGCGCTGGGCCATCGTGGTCAGCCGCGAGGATTACCCCGAGGCGCTGGCGATCCTCCGGCGCACGCCGCCGGGCCGGGAACCGGAATCGCTGGTGAACCCGTTCGAGGCGCTCGCGCCGCAGTTGCGGCGGGAAGTGCGGCCGGATTCGCTGGCGACGAAGGTCGAGGTGCTCGATCCCATCGCCCGCGCCTTCGCGCACCACTTGCTCGGCGAGGTGCGTTGCGTGGCGACCGTGGAGGAGCTGGATCGCTGCGACGCCGGCCGGGCCATCACGCCTGAGGGCGTGTTCAAGCAGATTCCCACGCGCCGCCGGCTCCGGCCCGCGGGCGACGTGGCCCTGACCCTGGGCCGCCAGGGGTTGCAGCGGATGCGCGCGGCGCGCGAGCGCGAGCAGATCGAAACCCGCTCGCAACGCGACGCCCTCAAGCAACGGCTCGACGACCTGCACGCGTGGCTCGACAACGGCAAGCGCGGCGGGCTGGGCGACGCCACGTTGCCGGACCGTTCCACCGAGCTGCCGCGGCTGCCCGAGATCGAACGGGAGTTCAACGGCGTCTGCGAGACTATCCGGCTGCTCACCACCCCCGAGCGTGAGGCGCGGCGGCAGCGGTTGAAGGAGTTGGAGGAACGGAAGAGCGGCTTGGATGGCCGCGTAGCCGTCCTGAAGGACCGCTTGCAGAGCTTCAACCTGCGCGCCCGGCCGCATCAGGAAGGGGTTCTCGCGGCCGAGGAGGATTTGCAGAACGCCCGGCTGGCCATGACCGAGAGCCGCGTCCGGCTGCCGCAGGGCATCCTGGAGGCGGAACTCGAGGCCGCCCGCGACGCGCTGATCGCCGAAGCCCCCACCTGGGAGAAGCGCCTGCTTGAAGCGGAAAGCCGCGCCGGAATGGCCGGCAAGACCGCGCTCCAGGCCCGCGCGGACCGGGATCGGACCCGACAGGAGCTCGCCACGGCCCGGGACGCGCAGGGCAACCTGCGGCATCCGGAATACCAGAGCGATTTTCCCACCGAGGACGAGCGCAACGACGCGTGGGCCGCGCGCTTGCGGCTCCTCGAAACGGTGGAGTTGGACAAGTCGCGCAGCCTTGCCGCCGAACGGCGCAAGGATTGGGAGCGCCGTCTGCAGGAGGGCGTGCTGGACCGCCTTAACGAGAAGCTGCAGGAGGCCGACCGCACCATTCGGCAGCTCCGCCAGTACCTGGACCGCCGCGTGGGCGCGCACTTCTACCGCATCAGCCAGCGCCGCGACCCCGGCTTTGCCGCCCTGTGGCACTTGCTGGATACCGGCCTGGCCCCGACCGATCCGCTGGTGCAGGGCATCAAGTCCGAGGAGATCGAGCAGGCCAAGCGCGAGCTGATGGCCGCCGTGGAGGTCACCGACAAGACCGACGAACGCGCCCGCCGCCTGCTGGATTACCGCCATTATCACCGTTACGACCTCGAGATGGTTCTGGCCGATCAGCCCGACGCGCCGGCCATCTCGCTCGGGCGCAGCGGCCGCAGCCTGAGCGGCGGCGAAAACCAGGCGCCGTTCTTCATCTCCATGCTCGCCGCATTCCGGCGGGTATACGCGCTTGGCTCCGGCCGGTCGCTGCACCTGGGGTTGGTGGTGATGGACGAGGCGTTCTCGAAGCTCTCCGGCGACGGCGTGGAGGATTGCCTCGAACTGGCGCGCAACTTCCAACTGCAGCTCGTCATGGCGTTTCCGATCGACCGCCTCGGCGTCATGGCGCCGTATGCCGACACCGTGGTGGTGTGCCGCAAGACCGAGTACCGCGACGAGAGCGGCTACGTGATGCGCGTGGACAACGAGCCGGTCCTGCTGGCCCCCGGTGAGGTGGCGGAGGCGCTGGCATGACGGCCGACGACCCACGCTGGCGGGCGCTGCCGGTCCTGCGCGAGTTGCATGACCAATGGTGGGCTGCGCGCGGCGGGTGTCTCGGCGAGGCCCAGCGCCCGTTTTCACGGGACTGGGAGGAGTTGCTGGAGGCGGGCGGTTTGCGGTCAGCCGAGCAGCGGCAGGAGGCGGAACGGGACGCCAGGCTGCTGGAAGCGGCGGGGCTCGTCGAGCTGCGCTTGGTGAAGTACCGGCCCAACCTCATCAAGACCATCCGCCTTCCCCTGGCCGCGGAGCCACGCTTGGCAAGCCTCTTCGGCGATGTCACGGAGGCCGATCCCGCCGAGGCCGCGCTGGCCGGCGTTGATTGGCAGCCGGAGCTGGCTTTCCTCGCCAACGCACGGGTGGCAGTCGCCGCCGGCGACCTGCTCAGGCTGAACGAATTCCTGACCGCTGGCGGCCGCGAGCGACCCCTCGTGCCGATCAAGGAACGCTCGCTCCAGGTGTTCGGCGACGAGAAGCGCCTGGATGCCCTGCTCGCCACCGTCCTCTTCCGGACCGACCGGCTGAGCCTGAGCGCGCTACGCTGCGAGCTGGTTGGCGAGCCGCTCGGCTGGCGCCGTGGGCCGAAGCCCGGCGGTCCGCTGCTCATCCTCGAAAACGCGGCCACCTGGCATTCGTACTGCCGCTGGAACGAAGCGTGCGGGCGCTTCAGCGCCGTCGTCTACGGTAAGGGGTTCGTCATCGCTGAGAGCGTGCGCTTTCTGGCCGAGATCTTCCGTGAGTTGGGGGGACATTGCCCGGTCGAGTATTTCGGCGATCTCGATCCACCCGGCGTGCTGATTCCGTACCGGGCCTCGGTGCTCGCCCGGGAGTTGGGCCTGCCGCCCATCGAGCCGCACCTCTGGAGCTACCGCCGACTACTGGAACTGGGCCGCGGGCAGGAAGCCGACTATGAGGGCGAGGCCGTGAATCCCGCCGTGCTCGCCTGGCTGGGCGAACTCGCCGAGCCAGTTGCCGCACTCTTCGCCGCGGGCAAGCGCCTGGCGCAAGAGCACGTTGGTTGGGAGTTCCTGCAGAGCCGGTTGGGGTGATGAGGGAATCCTTCCGTTGCCTCCCGGTCACAACGTCCCGGAGGGACGGAAAGTTGGTAGCCGGGGGGACGGTCGCGCGTCAGTTGGACCGCCGCCCCCGGGACAACGCCCCACAAAGACCGCATCGGCACCCCGGCGGGGTGCCGAGACTCCGCGCCGCCTCCGGGGCGCGGGTTAACAATGAGGCGGCTCTCAACCGGTGGCCGCGCTGCGCTTGCCACCGGCTACCTGCTCATCGCCCCTGCCGGGGCGACACTGGGCGTCTCAGATGTTCTCGCCGAGGGAGGGAGGTGTCACCCCCGGCACGAACACCTCGGGAGCAAGCGGTGCATTCTCCTGCCCCAGGATGCGATACTGCCGGATCTGGAAGGAAACCTCCCGCCCATCCTCGAGTCCCAATTGGGAGTACTCCTCCTTGGTCATGCGAGCGCGGACGATCAAGCCGGAGGCCAGTTCGAGTTCCACCCGCAACATGACGCCGAGGAAGAAGGTATGCCTCACCGTACCCCGGTAACGGTGCATGGACAGATCGGTCGAAACCGCCACCGCGTACGGACGAAAGCCAATGCGCAGCGGGGCGCCGTCAGGATGGCCTGGCGCGGGAAACTCGAGTTCCCCCACCCGGGCGAGCTCGCTGCGCACCTCGGCTTCGAGCACGTTCATGACGCCAATGAACCGGGCCACAAACTCGTTGGCGGGATACTCGTAGATCCGGCGCGGCGTCCCGATTTGTTCGAGGTGGCCGCGCGAGAAGATCACAATGCGGTTGGCCACCTCCATGGCCTCTTCCTGGTCGTGGGTCACAAACAGGGTGGTCACGTTCAACTCGTGATGGAGCCGCACCAGCCACTCGCGCAGTTCCTGGCGGATCTTGGCGTCGACCGCCCCAAACGGCTCATCCAACAGCAGCACGCTTGGCTTGGGGGCCAGGGCGCGGGCGATGGCCACGCGCTGCCGCTGCCCGCCGGAGAGTTGGTGCGGGTAGCGGTGCTCCAGCCCCTCGAGACTGAACAGGCCGATCAGTTCCTCGACGCGGGCCTGCCGCTCCGCCTGGCCCCACTTCTTGATCTTCAACCCGAACGCGATGTTCTTGCTCACCGTCATGCTCTTGAACAACGCGTAGTTCTGGAAGACGAACCCGATGTTCCGCTTTTGCACGGGCACGTCGTTCACGCGCTGCCCGCGGATGAGGATGTCGCCCGCCGTGGGCATCTCGAGCCCGGCGATCATCCGCAGCACCGTGGTCTTGCCGCAACCGCTCGGACCAAGCAGCGCGAGCAGTTCGCCCTCCTGCACGGAAAACGACACGTCGTTGACGGCGGGAACGCCGCCGAACCGCTTGGACACACCGTGCAGGGCGATGCTCATGGGTTTACAGAATCGGATTCCAGCAGTTGCGTGGCGCGCGCCTGTTCGCGCTGTTCCCGCCACTCGAGCCAGGTCTTCACCGCCAGCGTGACCAGGGCCAGCAGGGCCAGCAGGCTCGCCACGGCAAACGCGGCGGCTGCGTTGTATTCCTGATACAGTTTCTCCACCCGCAGCGGCATCGTCTCCGTCAGCCCGCTGATGCGCCCGGATACGACGAACACCGCGCCGAATTCCCCCATCGCCCGGGCGTTGCATAGCGTGATGCCGTAGACCAGGCCCCACTTCACGGAGGGCAGCGTGACGTGCCAGAAGGTCTGCCAACCGCTTGCGCCGAGGGTGAGGGCGGCCTGCTCCTGGTCCGAGCCCGCCGCCTGCATCACGGGGATCAACTCGCGTGCCACAAAGGGGAACGTCACAAAGACGGTGACCAACACCATGCCGGGCAGCGCAAAGATCACTTTGAGGCCGTGGGCGTCGAGCCACGGGCCGAAATAGCCCTGCAAGCCAAACAACAGCACGAACATCAGGCCGGAAACCACCGGCGAAACCGAGAAGGGCAGGTCGATCAACGTTACCAGCAGGGACTTGCCGGGGAAATCGAACTTGGCCACCGACCACGCCGCCGCCAAACCGAACAGCACGTTCAGCGGCACCACCATCACCGCCACCGTCAGCGTCAGTTTGATGGCCGCCAGGGTGTCTGGTTCCCGCAAGGCCATCAGGTAGGCCTGCCAGCCCTTGGAGAAGGCCTGGGCAAACACGTTGAGCAAGGGCAGCAGCAGAAACACCAGCGTGAAGAGCCCTGCTGCCGCGATCAGCAACCACTTGATGACGACCGGTTCGTCGCTGCCGCGGGTCGAGGCGCTCAAGGACTCGGGGATGCGATGTTTGGGCGGGGCGGCCATGCGTCGGGTATCAGTGACTGAAGCGTTGCGACCAGACCTCCAGCCAGTTCACTACCGCCAGGATGACAAAGGAGAGCAAGAGCAGCACAGCGGCAATGGCGGTGGCCCCCAGGTAATCGTACTCTTCCAGCCGAATCACCACCAGGTACGGGGCAATCTCGGTCTTGAAAGGGAGGTTCCCCGAAATGAAGACGATCGAGCCGTATTCCCCCACCGCCCGCGCAAAAGACATGGCGAACCCGGTGATCACCGAGGGCATCAGGCTCGGCGCCACGATCTGGCAGAAGGTGCGGAACCGCCCTGCCCCGAGGGTGGCCGCGGCCTCTTCGATCTCGCGCTCCAAACCCTCCATGACCGGCTGCACGGTGCGCACGCTGAAAGGCAGCCCTACGAAAGTAAGCGCGATGATCACCCCCAGCGGCGTGAAGGTGCCTTCCACCCCCAACGGCACCAGGTAACGACCGAGCCATCCGTTCGTGGCGAACAAGCTGGCCAGGGTCAAACCCGCCACCGCTGTCGGGAGCGCAAACGGGAAGTCCACCAGCGCGTCCATCCAGCGCCGGCCCGGGAATTCATACCGCACCAACACCCACGCCAGCAGCGTGCCGAACACCGCGTTGAGCAAGGCCGCCGCCACCGAGGCCCCAAAGGTCAACCGGTACGCGGCCAGGGCGCGCTCAGCCGTGACGATCCGCCAGAAGTCGTGGAGCGAGAGTTCAGCCGCCCGAAAGAACAGTGCGGCGACCGGAAGCAGGACGATTGCGCTGAGGTAAAACAAGGTGTACCCCATCGTCAGCCCGAAGCCGGGCAGAGCATTAAATCGACGTTCTGCCATGCACCGCTGATTTGCCTCTCAACTCTAGGGCAAACCAGGCACTCCCGCCAACCGGTTTTTGCTGGCCGGTGGTGTTTTCGGTGTTATCGGAGCCCCTTGGCCTCGCCAACGGTCGACCTCCCCGCCCGCGCCGGGGATTCGGCATGTGCTGTCAGGGTTTCCCGGACTGCCACCGCCGCGGCTCGGACACGCAAATCAGGGATTTCGTGGCTCCGGCTTCGCCGCGCTCGGTCGATATCTTGGGCGATGACGATGGAAGGCTGGGATCAACGGACGGTCGGTGGGGTGGAATCGAAACAGGCGGGCGATCCCCGCCCGGTCCAACTGCCTGTCCACCCCTCGCCAAGGCACCGGTCTCCCAAGGCTTACTTCCGAAACCACCGTGCGGCGGTGATGGCCTTGATGTTCGACTGTCCCTTTGAGCACAATCCCGTCGATTGCCTGGCTCACCATATCCGCAGGTTGGAGTTGGCCAAACGCGTTGCCTGGGTGAGGGGACTGACCGATACCGTGTGCCAGCAGCTCTACCTGCAGCACCTGAAGTGCCTCGCGATCAAGGAATCGCGTCTGCCAACGGAGCCCGCAGGCGACCCGGTCTAGCCGCTGGCGAGCGCGCCTTGGCGCAACCCCCGCCGCAGCCAGAGCAACGCGATGAAATCATAGACCGCGTGGCAGATGACGGGTGCCAGCAACCCGTGCTGCGTCTCGAAGAGCAGGCCAAGGTAGGCCCCCATGATGGCCGTGACCACGGCGTAACCGCGCGTCAGCCAATGGGCCGCCCCAAACGCCAGCGAGGCCGTCACGCACGCCCCGACAGTCCCCAGCCAACCGCGCAGACCTTCCTGCAGCACGCCGCGAAAGAGCGTTTCCTCGCCCCATCCCGCCAACCCCGAGAGCACCAGGATCTGCCAGCCCCTCATTTCCAACAGGTGCGGCCCGAGGAAGTCGACCATCACCCGCCTGATCTCCACCAAGGCGGCCAGCCGGGAGCGCAGCGACCAGAGGAAATAGCCGAACAAAGGGACCACGGCCGCCAAACCCCAGAGGGCTTCCTTCGTCCCTCCGTGCCATTGCTCGGCAATGGGCAGCCCCATGGCTTGTGCCAGCACCAACGCCAACAAGCCCAGCCCGCCCTCGAATCCGCTGCCGAAGACAAAGAACCGCCGGGCATCCATCAACCGCATGCCGCCCATGTTGCCCGCCAGGTCCCAAAGCGCAAGCCTTCCGCTCTGCCAGGCCGCCTTTACCCGTGGCGTTCCTTCCGCCCCCGGAGTAACGTGGCGGCATGCGCGTGCTGATTCTGGGTTGCGGCTACGTCGGCGGGCAGGTGGCCTTGGAGATGGCGCGGGCCGGCCACGAGGTCTGGGGCGTGCGCCGAAGTCCCGAGCCTATCCCCTCCCTGGCCGCCGCCGGCGTGCGTTTCGCCGCCGCAGATCTTACCTCGGGGGGTGACTTGGCCAAACTCGGCGGTCCTTGGGATCAGGTCGTTTTCTGCGCCTCTTCCACCCAGGGTGGCGTGGAGGACTATCGCCGCGTCTATTCGGATGGCATGAGCGCGGTCCTGGCTTGGCTGGCCGCCCACCCGCCCCGCGCGTTGGTCTACACCAGCAGCACCGGCGTGTACATGCAGGACGGCGGTGAGGAGGTAACCGAGACCAGCCCGGTCGGCCCGGGCACGGGAACGACCGCGGTCCTGGTCGAAACCGAGCGCCGCTTGCTGGATGCCGCCGCCGGTGGTTTCCCTGGGATGGTGTTGCGTGTGTCCGGCATCTACGGCCCGGGGCGCGGCTATTGGCTCCGCCAGTTCCTTGCCGGGGAAGCGCGCCTGGATGGGACGGGAGATCGCTGGCTGAACATGGTCCATCGCGCTGACGTGGCGGGGGCGGTC
>CAYYMW010000037.1:0-26556 GCA_964472515.1 uncultured Verrucomicrobiota bacterium
GTTTCTGGTGCATCGGCCGCTGACTCGGCGGCAGCTTTTCCTGGGCAAGGTGACCCCTGGCCTGGCGCTCTATGCGGTCGCTGGGGGGCTGCCGCTGCTGGGCTTGCTGCTCTGGGTGCGCACGCCAGGGCACGTGGCCGCGCCGTTCGATTGGGCCATGACGCTGCCGGTCCTCGCCGACTATCTCACCGGCGTCGGTTACTATTTCGCCGGTCTGATCGTAGCCATACGGCAGGCGCGCTGGCACGGCACGCGGCTGCCGGCGGTGGGCACGGCTCTGGCGCTGAGCTTCTGTGCGTGGGCGGCCACGGGCTTCGATTCGGTGCTGCTGGGCCTGGCGTTGGGCCTTCCCTTGCTCGTCGTCGCAGCCGCGGCGGTGTTCGACGCGAACGGCGCGGACGACCAACTGTCGGCCGCCGGCCGCGTCGCACTGCCCCTGGCCCTGGCGCCCGGGGCGGCGATGTTGGTGCTCGTTGGGCTGGCGGTGGCGATGGTTCCTTGGATGCGCACCCGCCATGATTATTCCTACTACGCCATGACCCGCGATGGCGCCGTGTACTGTGTTACCCGGCAAGCCAACGGCGACACCACCATCACGAACCTCGCCGGCCAGCCATATCCCTTTAGCGGGGCGAAGGACCGGACCGTGCTTGGTGAGTTTAACGGCAAAATGAGCGCGAGCGTGGGTTTCGCCCCGGGACGGCCCGCGCAGCGACCCCACTATCGACAACCGGGGACGTTCTTCTCCGTGTTCCGTGCCGAAGCGGGCGTGCTCTGGGTGAACGACTGCCTGCGAGGCGGCCTGGCGGGTTTTGACGCGGCGACCCGTCAACCGGTGGGATACCTGACCCCCGACGGTTTCAGCCGCACGGTTCCTCCCCGGCGGCCCACGCTCCAACTTACTCACCAACATCTCTATCGCACGAACGCCCTCTATCGCGTGGACCTGGCGAAGCGGGAACTCCGCCCCGTGCTCGACTTGCGCGCCGGGGACACCCTCCTGAAGGCTCAGGAGTTGGCGGGTGGGCGTGCCGGCACCCCCCACTTGGTGGTGATGACCCGCCAATCGGTGCGGCTGCTGGACGAGAATGACCGGACGGTCTGGAGCGTGGCCTACCCGGAGGCTCTGCGGGAGGACGGCCAACTGTCCGTCCAGTGGCTCGGGGACCAGCCCGAGGAGTACCATCCTTTTGCCCTCTGGTTTCGCCCGCCAAGCGATTTCGGAAGGCCCGGCAAGACACCGGAGACTGGCACTGTCTACTTCTACTCGGCGAACGGACAGCCGGAAGGCAACCTCACCGTCCCCGCACTCAAGCAGGGTCCGGCCGGAGCCGATTGGTTGGGCGGAGCCATGGCCGCCGTTGCTCCCCTGACGCTGGTCTGGTGGGGGAGTTGGTATGTGAGTCCTTTGGAGGACGATTGGCGCCCCATGCTGATCGCCTCGGGAGCCGGAGGGGTGCTGGCCATGCTGGTCGGGTTGGCGCTTACCCATCCTTTCCGGTTGCCCCTCGCCCGGCGCGTTGGTTGGTCGCTTTTCCTGCTGCTGGCCGGGCCGACCGGCCTGCTCGTCCTCTGGGGGGTGGAAGACTGGCCGGCGCGCGAACCCTGTCCGCACTGCGGCAAGCCGCGCGTCGTGAACCGGGCGGCCTGCGAACACTGCGGCCAGCCCTTTAATCCGCCGCCTCGCGACGGCACGGAGATCTTCGAGACCGTGGGCGGCGGCGTTCTCCCCTCCTGAAACCCGCTCCCGGCGGTGCGGGTGGCATAAGAGACTCCTGGCGGCCCCTCGGCGCGGCACTGGCCGATCGCGCGGCGTGTTGGACTTGACACCGCCAGCAATCCTGCCGTGTGATGGACTTCAGAGGTTCGCGTGGTGTACCGGAAAACGAGGGTATTATGGCGGCTCTTTGGCGCATTGATCGGGGCATTGGCCGCGCTGTGGGCCGGTGAAGTGCTTGCCGCAACCGGTTCCACCAGCCCCCCTACCCTCCGAGTGCTCTACGAGACGCACTTCGACGGCACCAACCTGCCGCCAGGCTGGTTGGAGCAGGGCGGTTGGACCGTTCAGGGCGGCCTGCGCCCCCCATCCCAAGGAGGCTACACCTGCTACGCGCTATGGGCGAAGGAAACGGCGCTGGAAAACACCCAGGTGGAGGCCTCGATCGTCATCGAGGACCCACGGTGTCAAATCGGGCTCGTGCGTCGGGATTTGGGATCGCCTCATTTCGGCTTTCCCTCCGCCGGCACCCTTGCCCTGTTGGATGGCGTCGCCGGACAGATACGGATTCATAGCGAGTGGGACGGAACGAATCCTCCGCCCGTGGTGACATATTCGCCCCTGCCCTTCCAACTTGAGGCCGGGCGCACTTACCGACTTAGGCTTTGGAAAACCGACCCCGGGCACCACGCGTTCAGGGTCGAGGACACCAGCACGGGCGCGAAGGCGCTCGTGGTGGCCCTCCGTACGCCAACCGTTAGTCCGGGACGGCAGATGGACGCGCCCGGACTGCTCTTCCTGTCAGGTGCGGCCCGATGTGAGGCGTTGACGCTTTCCATTCCCAGCCCGGCGAATCCCCGCCTGCTTTTCATGGGCGACTCACATGCGGAGGGCGAGGCGATAAAGCCGCTCTACCGCCAGCGCTTCGGCAACCTGGCAATGACCCGTTTGGGCGACGGCTGTGTCCAAGCCTCCCGCTCCGCCGAAACCACCCTCACGGTACTCAGCCGGCTGGAACTCGATCTGGCGGCGTTTTCACCGGAGTACGTCTTGGTCCATCTGGGGTATAACGACTCCGACATTGCCAGGTGGCAGACGAATCTTGCCGGACTGCTGGCCCGTGTCCAAGCGACGGGCGCACGGCCGGTCTTGGGAACCCTTCTCCCCCACCACGGCCGCCCGCAGCAAATCGCCTTGATGAATGACTGGATCCGCACCAGCGGGTACCGGTATGTGGACTTCTCCCGCGCGGTCAGTCTCGAACAGGCCGGGCTATTCTGGGACCCGCGGCTCTGCCTGGCGGACCAAATCCACCCCAATACGGCTGGGAACCAGGCCATGTATGACCGACTCTTGGCCGATTTGCCGGAGGTCTTCGCCGCGCCGCCTTCTAACCTCCGACGCTTGACGGTGCCGTCGTTGGCCGCGCTGGCCGGCGAGCGCGTGCGCCTGACGGTCGAGCTGGACGCCTTGGGTAACGAGGACCACATCCAGTTCTCCCTCGGCTTCGATCCTGCCGCGCTGGCGTACGCAGACTGCGAGCCCGCGTGGGACTTGCCCGCGGGCACCAAGATCGCAACGATCACCAACGACGCGCGGCTGGGACGGCTCGGGCTCCTCCTGGACTGTGCTCCGGGGAGGAACTTCGAACCCGGGCGACATGCCTTGGTCACATTGGCCTTCCAGTCCGCCGGACCAACCCCGACAGGGCGGACGGCCATCCGATTCGCCGATGTGCCCACCCCCGTCCTGGTGGCCCCGCTGGCACTTGAGGCCTGCCAGGATGGAACCGTGCAATTGGCGGGGCGCCGTGCCCCGGTTGCCCAATGGCCTCTGGAAGGAACAGGGCGCGAGGCGTCTGACCCCGTTTTGGACGGCGAGCTCCTGGGCGTGACGAGCGTGCCCGGTCGGGTGGGCGAAGCATTGGCCTTTGATGGCGCGGGAGCCCGGGTGGCGGTACCTGCTTCCCCAGCGCCCCCGTCGCTGAATCAGCTCACCCTTGCGGCTTGGGCCAAGCCTTCCTCGGTAACGGGCACCCACTACCTCTTGGCGGGCGAATGTGCGAACTCCGGAGGACTGTTTCTGCGGCTGCGGGACGGGGCATTGGAAGCGGGAACCTGGCTGGGTGGACAGGAGCAGACGGCGACGGCGGTGTTGGGCGATGGGGCTGGGGCGTGGTCCCACTTGGCGGCGGTCCACAATGGCTGGGGTTGGCGGCTTTACCGCAACGGCGCTGAATTCGGACGGTTGGCCTCCCCGCTGCCCGCGCTGGACGAGAACGTCGAGTGGACGTTGGGGGCGCGGCGTGACGGCGCCGGCGGTCTGGCAGGCCTCCTGTCCGATGTCCGGCTGTATGACCGCGCTCTGGAGCCGGCGGAGATCGCCTCGCTGAGCGTCGGCGTGGAGGTCTCGCACCCTACCGAGCGCACGATGCTGGATGACACCCTGCCGGCCCGATGGTTGACCAACGAGTACGGAGGCGAGGGGTGGATCTGGACCGCCAGCGAGCCCGCGCCGGTGAGCGGGGTGGTCGCGCACCGAACACTTCCGCACGCCGGGTTGGCGCAACATTACTTCCGGCGCACCGATTACGGCTGGCCGGTGGGGCCGGGGGAGATGCTCTATGCCCATGTTTACCTTGATCCTGACGTTCCGGCGCGTATGGTCGCGCTGCAATGGCTCGACGACAGGATGTCCTGGGAGCACCGTGCCTATTGGGGGGATCCCCTGTGGCCGTACGGCGAGGACACCCCGATGGTTCGCCGCTGCATGGGCCGCCTGCCGCCCGCCGGGCGTTGGACGAGACTGGAAGTCCCCGCCGCCTGGGTGGGGCTTGAGGGGCGCTCCATTACCGGGATGAGCTTTGTCCTCTACGATGGCGCGGCGGCGTGGGATCTCGCTGGAATTGCCTCGCCTGCCCTCGCTGAGCCGGCGGCCGCCTTGGGCGGGCCGGTCCTGCTTCCCGGCGGGCAACTCCAGTTTTCCGTGCCCACGCATCCGGCACTGGCTACTCACGTCTTCGGCTCCTCCGACCTGGACCATTGGACCCGGCTCACCACCCTGGCGTTTCCGTTCGCCGGCGGGGTGTTTGTGGACGATCCCGCCACCGGGCCGTCCGTGCGCTTCTACCGGCTGGTGCAGGAGCCGAGGTAAAAGGCGCCCGGCGTCACTTTCCCACTTGCGCGGGGAACCGGGGCTACTAATGTACGGCACAAGATTATGAACTACCGTATCTCGAAGCATGCCGCCAGCCTCTCGCCGTCGTTGACGCTGGCGATCGACGCCAAGGCGAAGCAGTTGAAGGCCGAGGGCCAGGACGTGGTCGGATTCGGCGCCGGCGAGCCGGATTTCGACACCCCCCAGCACATCAAGGACGCCGCCGCCAAGGCCCTGGCCGAGGGCTTCACCAAGTACACCCCCTCCAGCGGCATCCTGGAGCTGCGCCAAGCCCTGGCTGACAAGTTCAAGCGCGACAACGGCGTCACCTACAAGGCCTCGCAGATCATCGTTTCCTGCGGCGGCAAGCACTCGTGCTACAACACGATCCTGGCGATCTGCCAGGAGGGCGACGAGGTGATCATTCCCGCCCCGTATTGGTTGAGCTACCCGGAGATGGTGAAGCTGGCCGGGGCCACCCCGGTCATTCTGACGACCACCGACGCCACGGAGTTCAAGGTCACCCCGGACCAACTCCGCGCCGCCATTACCCCGCGCACCCGACTCTTCATCCTCAACTCGCCCAGCAACCCGACCGGCAGCCTCTACACGCCGGAGGAAATCAAGGCGCTGGGCGATATCTGCGTGGAGAAGGATATCCTGATCATGAGCGACGAGATCTACGAGAAGCTCGTCTATGATGGCGCGCGGCACGCCAGCGTGGCCTCCTACTCCCAGGCGCACTACGACCACACGATCATCGTGCACGGCTTTGCGAAGGCGTACTCGATGACCGGTTGGCGGCTGGGTTTCCTGGCGGCGCCCGAGCCCATTGCCAAGGCCATCGACGCCATCCAGAGCCACAGCACCAGCAACCCCACCTCGTTCGCCCAGAAGGGTGCGGTGGCCGCCTTGAACGGCCCGCAGGACCATTTGAAGGTGTGGCTGGCCGAGTTTGCCCGCCGCCGCAGTTACGCCCACCAGCGGCTTAACGCCATGCCGGGCGTGAGTTGCGTCAACGCCAAGGGCGCGTTCTACCTGTTCCCGAAGATCTCCGGCACCGGGCTGAAGTCCGCCGAATTTTGCGCGCGCCTGCTCGATGAGGAGAAGGTGGCGGCGGTGCCGGGCATTGCGTTTGGCGCGGACGAGTACATCCGCCTGAGCTACGCCACGAGCCTGGCCAACATCCAGAAGGGCCTGGACCGCATGGAGAAGTTCGTGCGCGCGCTCGCGAAGTAACCGGCTGCCGGTTTATTTTCACCAACGGGGCGGGCTTCGGCCCGCCCCGTTCCGTCTCAGGGCTGTAGTTACGTCGGACGCCGTGCGCAGGCGCATCTGGCCCTCCCTCACCACCACTCGAAATCCCCCCTGACTCCAATACCCCGCGGATTGTGCGATCCTCCCTTCGAAGCCGCCGTCGAGGGTCACCAAAACCGGCCTTTCCGATTCTCCATTTCCATCGGTGAGATGATCTTGTCCAGGCCGCCTCGGAGGACCAGGCAGAACCGGATCTCCTTGGCCTGGGCCTTCAGCAGATAGCGGTGGAGTCGTTCCAGATCATTGAGCAACTCGCCCTGGGTGGTGTCCTGCTGGACGACCGAGATGAGTCGCCCGGTGGTTCGCACGCCCTCCGCTGCGTCGTGCCAGACCAACCGTTGCCCGTCCCGATCGTCGCGGAACCCGTACGTGGAGAGGGGCGGCACCCCTTCACGGACAGCCACTTCGTCGAGCCACCGACACCGTCGTGCCAAGTGAAGGCCCGTCTCAAAGGCGCTGGGATTCAACTCCGGCCAGTCGGCGACGGTGCGCTCAAAGTACGGCACAATCCGGCAGATCGACGCGTGTTCGACGGCTTCGAAAAAGTGCGTCGCAAAGAAGGTGAACGCAGCGCCACAGGCCAATAAGCCGAGGATCGCTACCAGCGAGGGCTCATCGCTGAGCCAGTCCCCGTAATAGATGACCCCGGTCGCCGGCAGCACCATGAAGAGCAGGCAGTACATCAAGGCGTTTGTGATCCCGCCCAACCAATGCCGCAGGCACTTCGCAGGCTGCTTGCCGATGTAGCTCATGCGAAACTACTCATTCTCCCCGCCCTGCTGTGGGCGGGAGGTCTGGAGGGGTTGAGGAACTGGCGGTGCTTCCCGCCGTGTTGCTGCTCTGTTCCCGCCGCCGCCACACGATTGCCAGCGGGATCAGTAAGACCAGTATGGGAATGAGGATGTCGGCGATGAAGTTCATCCACTGGACGGGAGGGGGTGGGATAAAATCGGTCCAACGCTCACCTTCCAAGGCGAAGAAGCCGATGGGCAACGGCAGTCCAACCCAGCGAAGCGTAACGGAAGCCTGGATTTCGTGGTAGCCAAGCCGGAACCCGGCATAGCCCCCGGCAAGCACGATTATGATCAACCCCGCCCACCACGCTCGACTCGCTCTTAACCGCCACATGCGCCGGGTGGTGTTTCCCAGCAGCCACAGCGCCAGCGCTGCAATGGGAATCGAGATGAAGAGGCTCAGCATGGCGTTCAAGAATGAACCAGCATCGACTTGCCGTGATCGTATGCCGCGGCCGAGGTGGGGTCAATGGCCACGCTGGGAAGCCAAAGACCCGGCCATGCCGGGTGTGTTCCACGGCGTCGTTGGGAGCTTTCAGCTTCGTCACTTTGTGCCGGACGTTCCGGAAACGGCAACCATCAGCGCTAAGTGGCGCAACCCACCACGCAGCGGCCCGGTGAGCTTGGGCGTATGGTGCCGATCTGCTTGTCTGACTTCGAGTCACAGCCAGTTGTCGGTAACCGCCATGCTCCATAACGGGATAAGGCCCCAGATGTATAGCAGCAGAATCGTCTGAATTCCGGTGGCCAGGAATCTTCGCCTCTTCTCTGCCACTACCACTGTGCCGCTCGCCGCGAGACATAGCAAACCACCGACCGCTACCCAGACCGTTTCACCTGCACCTCGCAGAATCGTCACTAGCAGGAGCGACAGCAGCCCGGCGATAATCAAGGGAACGGTGTTGATGAAGCTCGCCCTTGTGAAGCGTTCACCTCGAACCAGCCCCACCCCGACCAGCAACCCGCCCACAAACAGAACCGAAGCAGCGACGACGGGGCTCAGAGTCAGGAACGGCACGGCCATGTCCCACGTGGTGACGAGTGTAATGGCGGCACCAGCCGCCAGGGCCACGGATAGCTTCGTTGACCAGTCCCGCATGGGGGCAGCCTATCGCGGTTTACGTCTGGCCGGGAAATCGAGAAAATCAATGCCGCGATTGAGGCGACCCGTGTGTCCCGGGTGTTTGGGGTTCGCTGGTTTGGTTCGATTCGCACTCCGGCAATGGTGCGGTGACCGCCTGTGCCATAGCCTGGGCAGCAGTTTGGCCGAGCCTCGTTCTGGCCGTTCACGGTGATGAAATCCAACGACGCTCAGGTCACGGTCGGGAAATCGTGACGGCTATGTGACCTGTCCTTTGCCAGAAACAGTTGCGCCTCGGCTCTGTTCGGCTATTTTTGACGCATGTCGGACAGTCGTCGATCGTTTTTCAAACGCGCCGGGTTGGTCGCAGCGGGTCTCGCCGGAGCGCCGGCCATCGTTCATTCCCGCGCCGAACAGGTGGCCATGGGGCGGCCGCGCCACATCATCCACTTGGTCAGCGATGGGACCAGCATGGGGACCTTCACGCTGTCCAATTACTTTTCGCAGATCAAACGGAAGCGCGAGCTGACGTGGTTTGAACTGGGCCGGCGGCCGGAAACGGTCATGGCGCTGGTCAACATGCGTTCGCTGAACTCGATGGTGACGGATTCGGCGGCCGCGTCTTCCAGTTGGGGGTGCGGCTCCCGGGTGGTGAACGGCGCGTTGAACGTGCTACCGGACGGACGGAAGTTGCGGCCACTCTGCTCGGTGATGGCTGAAGCGGGCTGGAAGCGCGGGCTCGTGACGACCACCGAGATCACCCACGCCACGCCGGCGGGATTTGCGGTGAGCATCGCCAGTCGCGGCACGGCGGAAGGCATTGCCGACCAGTACTATGACCGCGAGGTGGATGTTCTGTTGGGCGGCGGAAAGAAGTACTTCGATCCCACCCAGCGGAAGGACAAGCGCGACCTGTTCGCGGCGTTTCGCGCCAAGGGTTACGCGGTGATGGACACGGCCTCCGAGTTGGCCGAGGCCGACCCGAACCGCCGCTGGCTGGGCACGTTCGCCTCGGGGCACCTGCCCTATACCATCGATCAACAAGCCGACAAATCCCTCCAGAAGAAGGTGCCCACTCTTGCCCTGATGACCCGCGCGGCCTTGGCGAAGCTGGGGCGGGAAGACCATTTCCTGCTGCAGGTCGAAGGGGGGCGCGTGGACCATGCGGCCCACGGGTCCGACATCACCGGGGCCATCAACGATTTTGTGGCTTTCGACGAGGCCATTGATGCCTGCCTCGAGTTTCAGAAGCAGGTTCCGGAGACGTTGATCGTCATTACCACCGACCACGGCACCGCCAACCCCGGCCTCAACGGCACGGGGGCGGGTTACAAGGATAGCGTGCCGTACTTCGCCCGGACGCTGAAGTTTCAGCACTCCCACGAGTCGATTCTCAAACGCTTGGAGAAGAAACATACCGTGGCAGACATCCGCAAGGTCGTCAAAGAGGAGACGGGCTACGACGTGCCTGAGGACAAGGCGGCGATGCTGATCGATATCTACGAAAAGAAGGGCAAGGTGATGTACGGTGCCACCAACTCGGTTTCCTTCCAATTCGGCCAGTTGATAGCCAACCACCTAGGCGTGGGGTGGGTTTCCGGCGACCACACGGCGGACTACGTGCCCCTGATCGCGCTGGGACCGGGTTCGTCGCGTTTTCGCGGCTTCTTGCAGAACACCGAGGTCTTCCACCACTACCTTGCCTTGGCCAAGGTGGATTTCCGCAACCCGGAGGCCGCGCTGCTGGCCGAGATCGGACCGACGGCGGCCCAGGTTGAGCAAGAGGCGGAAGCCGAGATGATGTGGGCCTAAACGCCCGCCCGCTCAAGGGACAGTCGGCTCCGCAAACCGGCCTTGTGCGACCACCCGCCCTGCCGCGAGTCTCAGGTAGTGCGTGATGCAGGCGGGTTGCTCGGCGGCATGGTGCGTCACCAGAATCAGCGTGGCGGCCGTCGCCGCCACCACCGTGTCCACCGCGCCCAGCATCCTTTGGCGATAGTGCGCATCCAAGCCTTGGCAAGGCTCGTCCAGAATCAGGAGTGGCGGTCGGGCCACAACGGCCCGCGCGAGGAACAAGAGACGCTGGTCTCCCACGCAGAGGCTGCCCAAGGGAGCCTCGGCTTGGTGCAGTAGACCGAGCTTTTCCAGCCAGACCGCCGCCGCCTTCTGTTGGCGTTTGGTGGGGATTTGGTGGAGGCCCACACTCTGGAAGCAACCCGATAGAACCACGGCCCGGGCGCTCCACTCTGGAGGATAGTGCAGGGCAAGTTCCGGGGACATCCAGCCCATCTTCTGCCGGGCCGTCCAGAGCCCGGAGGTGGAGCCCAACGCGCGCCCAAAGAGCCGGACGGCCTGGGCGTAGATCTGGGGATGGTCGCCTTGGATCAAGCCCAGGAGGGTCGTCTTGCCGGCGCCATTCGGTCCCAACAAGAGCCAGCGTTCGCCTTGCCGCACGGTCCAATGGACTTCCCGGAGAATCGTCTGGCGATGCTGGCGAACCGTGACGCCATGCAATTCGATGATGGGCTGGGCCAGTCGGTCGGGTATCGGACAGCGAGTTGTCGCGCGCTTCCGCGCAATTCCTTCGGGACTTGTCGCCGGGGGCTTGGCGCCTGCCTTTACAGGCGTGGAGTGCCCGCCCAACTTGGGGAGCACCTCCTGGCGAGGCCCGAGCGCGGTGACCCGCCCGTCTGCCAAGACCATGACGTGGGTGGTGGATTCGGGCAGTTCATCCAGCCGTGGCGTCAGCAGCACGAACGGCGGTCCCGAACCACCCAAACGACCGAGCCAGCCGGTCAGCCAGCGCCGGGTGGCCTCGTCCAGACCCGCGCAGGGATCGTCCAGGAGCAGGAAGTCGGGACGCTGGAGCAGCGCGTGCGCCAGCACCAGCTTGCGCCCTTCGCCGGTCGAGAGTTGCGCCACCAAGCGGTCCAAGAGCGGTCGGAGGCGCAGGTTCTCAATGACCTTGCGTTGGCAATCTTTGAAGCCGGCATCTGCATGGCGGGTCAACCCAACCTCGAAGGGATTGACTGCCTCGACGCTCTCCCAGGACAGGTGTTGCCGGACCGTCAAGCCACCTTCATCGAGCCCGCTGTGCCAGCGCGATTGGTAGAAGGTGCTTTGGCCACGGATGAGTGCCCGGTGTTCCCGGGGGCCAACGGTAACGACCCGTGGAGCCACGTGGTGGTGGGCGTCCCTTCCAAAGCGCGGTTCCGCGCGCGCAAAGGGAACCTCCCCGCACAAGGCGGCCGCCAGCAGCGATTTGCCGGAGCCATTGCCGCCCAGCACCGCCCAGTGTTCCCTGGCCCGGATCCGCCACGCAACCCCCTTGAACCACCAGCGCCCCTCCGCGCGGATGCCCAGATCATCGACCTCGAGCAAAGGGTGCGCTTGTTTGGGACGTGCGTCGATCATGGCGTTTCGGTGTGAAACAGGCTACTTGCGGGCGCTTTCAGGGAGCGAGGGAGCGGTTTGCTGCAAGTAAACCCAGATGGCGCGGATTTGGGCCTCGGTGCTGCCGTTGAGGATGTCTTTCCGGGTCGATTGCCCTTCAGGCCAAAAGGAGGGCATGCGGGTGCCAGGACGCAAGCCGGGCGGATTGGGCAGGTAGGCATGGAACCAGGGCCACTGCAACCGGCGGCGCATGAGGGCAAGGTCCATGGCGGGCACGCCCAGCGGCGCCAGCGAACCGAATTGATGGCAGGACACACAACTCATGCCTCCTCCCCCGACCAATTGACGGCCCAAGGCCGCTTCCGCAGGACGGTTCTTTGGAGCCTTGGGAGCCGGGAGCGCGCCATCGGCTTGTTCGAGCCAACCGGCCAACGCCTCGACATTCGCGGCACCATAGGCGGGCATGCGCACCGCCATCTTCTCGCGTGCCACCGGTTGGGTGAGCAGAGTGTCCCGAAGCCAGGCGGGACGAAGCTTGCTTCCCACACCGGTCAGGTGCGGGGGAATACGTCCCTCATCGCCCAAGTCGAACTCGCTGTGAAACGTGAAGTAAGGCCAGCGGCCTAGCGCGGGACCGGTCGCCTGATCGCGAGCGTGGCAGGCGAAACAGTTGAGCCGGGCCATGGTGAGATTCACCCGCACGCCGGGAGTTGGTTCCGCAGCCAACGCTCGCGGTTCACGAAGCGCCTCGGCCAACGCTGCCCGCTGGGTTGGGGAGAGGCGGTAGTCAGGAACGCCGACGGCCGGTGACGCGCTCAGACAGCCGCCGCTGAGCGTGGCCGACAGCGCGCCCCACGGCCTCGCTACCGGGCGTTTGGCGGGGCGGGCAGACTGACCGTCGATAGCGTGGCAAGCCGCACAACCGAGCTCATTGAAAAGCAACCGCCCCTGCGTGGCATCACCCTGGAGCGGAGGCTTGGGTTCGGCGGGCGGCGCAACCGCGGCCGCGTGTCCCGCGTGCGGTTCGCCTTGGTCGTCCCATGAGTCCAGATAGGCGGCGATGGCCTGCGCTTCCGCAGGGGTAAGCCGCAGGCTGGGCATGCGACCGGAGGGTCGGGAACCAAGTGGGTTTTCCAGCCAGCGAGCCAGTGCTGCCAGGGGGTACTTGCGCCGTGGCACACCCAGGGGAGCCGAGTTCTCCCACAGGCCCGGCAGGGCCTGCCGTTCAAGATCGAGATTGCCGGCGGCTTCGCTGGGCAGGTTCGGCCAGAGTTCGCCCGCCGGGGCCTGGGGCGGATGGCAAGTGACACACCCCACCCGGTGGTAGAGTTCCCGTCCTTGGGCGACCAGGACCTCCGTTGACACGAACGAGGGCGGCGGCGAACCGGCGCGCTGGGTGGCAAGAAAGGCGGCGAGGTCCGCCGCCTTCCGGGCGCGTTCCGGTTCAGGAAGCCCATGCAGCAGGTCGGGCATGGTGGTGCCGTCCAACTGCAAGGCCGGGGACCGGAGATAGGTGGCGACGTAACCGGGCTTGAGGCGGTTGCCCGCATCCGCCAAAGAGGGCGCCTGCTTCGAGGCAAGCCGGGTCCGGACGCGGCGCGGCGCAACATGGCAGGCCACGCAGTTCAGTTCACCCAGCAGCAATTCGCCCGCCGAGACGCCCTCGATCTGCAGTCGTTCCGCCGCGACAAACGGTTCCCGGGCAGCCAGTGAACCCAAACCGGCGGCGACCCACAGCCAAACCATCAACGCTCGCGCCCGCAACCCAACTATACCGCGGGGCGCAGCCTTAACCATGGGCGAATTGTAGCCGCCGGTTCCGCAGGCGGCCAGCAATACCGGACACGCCTCTGCTCACTCGCCAGCCCTCATGCCGACCTGCCGGGGTGCAGCCGTTCGAATCCCGCCCTTGCGCTTGGACGAAATCGCCGTAATGTCCCTCGCCCGGTGGTGGTGCCGGACGGCTCCCAATGAAGGGAGTGGCCGCATCACTCCTGAAGCTGGCAACCATGGCATCGGCGAAGCGAGTCGTGCTCGGCATGAGCGGAGGAGTGGACTCCTCCGCGGCCGGTGCGTTATTGCTTGCGCAAGGCTATGAGGTCATCGGCGTCACGCTGAAAGTCTGGCCGCAGGATTGCATGGACCGGGCAGGGGACCGCTGCTGCGGCCCCGACGCCGTGGCCGATGCCCGGAACGTGGCGCACACGCTCGGCATCTCCCACTACATCCTCAACGAAGTGGAGGATTTCCAGCAGCACGTGGTGCGCTACTTCGCGGAGGAGTACAAAGCGGGGCGGACACCCAACCCTTGCGTGCTCTGCAACGAGACCACCAAGTTCGGCACCCTGCTTCGCTGCGCCCGGCAATTGGACGCCGCCTACGTGGCCTCCGGTCACTACGGACGGATCGACCGCGACACCGTTCCCGGTCGCAGCCTCCTGCGCCGGGGTGCCGATCCCCGCAAAGATCAAAGCTACTTCCTCTTCTCGCTCAAACAGGAGATCCTCAGCCAGCTCCTGCTGCCGTTGGGAGACCGGACCAAGTCCGAAACCCGCCAGGTGGCGCGCGAACATGAGCTCCGAACCGCCGAGAAAGAGGAGAGCATGGAGATCTGCTTCGTCCCGGGCAACGACTACGGGGCCTTCCTGACCGCCGCCGGGCTGGCGCACAAGCACCGCGGGGAAATCGTCGATCTCCAGGGACGGGTTTTGGGGCATCACGACGGGATCGAGTTTTACACGATTGGGCAGCGCAAGGGGCTGGGGATTTCCTCGCCCAAGCCGCTCTACGTGATCCGGCTCGATGCGGCCGCCAACCGGGTGGTGGTGGGGGAGGACGCGGCGCTGAGTTGCGATGAATTCGAGGTGGAGCGCTGCAACTGGATTGCCTTCGCCAAGCCGCCGGAGTCGTTCGAGGCGCTGACCAAGATCCGCTACAACCACCCGGGCACCGACGCCACCGTTACGCCGCTCCCCGACGGCAAGGTGCGCGTCAATTTGCATACCCCCCAGCGCGCAATCACCCCCGGCCAGGCCTGCGTCTTCTACCAAGGTGACTTGGTGCTGGGCGGCGGCTGGATCCGGCGGTAAGGCGGGGTGATTCCTGCGTCCGTCCAACCGGCCGACTTCGCGCCTCCGTTTGACCGGCGGCATGGAAGACCGAGCTTCCGGCTCACGTCCGATCGCCACCCACCGCCAGTTCGACTCCGCGCAGACTGCCCACGGGGCAGGTGCGGACGGGTTCACCCAGGCCGTTGGCGCGGGCGAGGCCGCAGAGAACCCGGCCGGGGCCGACTTCGTACAGCACGGTGGGAGCCAGCGCGCGGAGCTGTTCCATGGAGGACCGCCACTGGACCGTTTCGGACAAGTTGCGCACCGCCAGACCGCGCATGAGGGTCGGATCGGGTTCCGCCTGGGCGGTCACGTTGAACACCACCGGCACGCGGGGTTGCTCGAAGGGCACGGCGGCCAGCCAAGCCTCGAACTGCCGCTGCGCCTCCACCATGTGCGGGCTGTGCCAGGGACCCGCCACGCTCAGGCGCCGGCTGGCGCCAAGCTTGTGCTCGCTGACAAACCGGGCGGCCGCTTCCAGCGCGCTGACCTGCCCGGCGAGGACGAGTTGCGTGGGCGCGTTGTCGCTGGCCAGCACGACTTGGTCGCGCGGTTGGCCGGCGACCCACTCCAGCAGCCGCGCGCGGTCGTGCAACGTCACGGCCAGCAGGCCGCCGTCCACTTTGCCGGCGGCCTCGTCCATGAGGCGCCCGCGTTCGGCCGCCATGTCGATGGCCTGGGTGAACGTCACCACACCGGCGGCGGCGAGGGCGGTGATCTCGCCGAGGGAATGCCCCAGGACCAGGCCGGGTTGGAGACCCGCGGCGGTCAGGTGGCGGAAATAGCCCAGGGAAACGCAGACCAGGAGCGGTTGGAGATGGCGGGTGCGCACCAGTTCGCGCTCAGGGCCGCGGCGGCAGATGCGTTCCAAGTCCGTGCCGACGCGTTCGCTGGCGTGGGCCACCAGCGCGCGAAACGCCTCATCCGCCTTGAAGAGGTCGGTCCCCATGCCGATCTCCTGCGAGCCCTGGCCGGGGAAGAGAAAGGCGTTCATGGGACGGCTCAGCCGGCGGTGGCGGTCAACCCGCCGTCCACCACGAGGGTCTGGCCCAGGATGTAGGAGGCGGCATCCGAGGCCAGAAAGGCCACGGCCGCGGCGACCTCGGCGGCCTGGCCGAAGCGCTTGAGGGTGATCCGCTCCAGGCTGCGCTGCTTGATCTGGCGGGGCACCTTGGCGGTCATGTCGGTTTCGATGAACCCGGGCACGACGGCGTTGACGCGGATGCCTCTTCCACCCAACTCCGCCGCCAGCGCCCGCGTGAAGGCGAGCAGTGCCCCTTTCGACGCGGCGTAGTTGGTCTGGCCCATCACCCCCACCAGCGCGGAGACGGAGGAGATGTTGATGATCGTGCCGCGCCGTTCCATCAGCATGGGGCGGCTCACGGCCTTGCACCAGCGGAACGCGCCGTTGAGGTTGGTGTCGATCACCTTGTTCCAATCCTCGGCCGGCATCAGCATGAGGAACTGGTCCGCGGTGATGCCGGCGTTGTTGACCAGCACGTCGATCCGGCCAGCCTCCGTCGCCACCCGCTGCACGGCGGCGTCGATGGCGGCGGCATCGCCCTGGCTGCACTGAAGCGCCTCGGCCCCGCAGGCGGCGGCGACCTCGCGCGCGGCGGTTTCGTTTTGGTGATAGGTGAAATAGACCCGCGCGCCCTGGGCGCGGAACTTCTCGACCACGGCCCGGCCGATGCCCCGGGAGCCCCCCGTGACGATCACCACCTGGGTTTGCGGTTCAGAACTCATGATAATTCCCAGTGCGACACAATATGAGCGAAAGGCCGTACCATCGTGCGACCGGGAGAGCACTACCACCGAATCGCGGCCAGAGCAATCTCGGCTTCCTCGCGAAGGAGCACCTCACGCAGTCGATCAACCCAGGGGCGTCTACCTTCTCAGACTCGCGTCCGTCCGAATTGGCGCTTGCGTTTGGCGTTAAGACTCATAGTCTCTGGACTCATGAGGCTAAACTCGGCTGGCTATCGGGGCATATGCCCGAAGCAAGCATTCAGGAAAAGGTCGGTGCGCGGGTGCGCGAGCTGCGAAAGCAGCGCGGTTGGACTCTGGAGACTCTGGCGGAGCGCGCCAACAAGCATTACACGTACATCGGCGGATTGGAGCGCGGAGATCGCAACGTCACCTTGGAGGTTCTTTCCGCAGTTGCGACCGCGCTGCAAGTGCCTATCCAGGAGTTATTTCGGCTCAATGAACACCCCTTGGAAGCCAAGCTTAGGGCCTCTGCGGACGACATACTCTCTGCGATCCACAGTGGTTTCCGTGCGACCATTGATGCCAAGGGGAAGCTCGCCGAGCACTTCCTCCACCAGGAATTGCGACGGCTGGAGCGGGGGAGCTTGATTCACGACCTAGTGTGGTTCGACCAAGACGGCAAGCCCGACTTCATACTGCGACATCGAGGGCGCTCCCATCGTGTGGAATGCAAGAACATCCGGTCAGCCGACGAAAAGCGAAAGGCGGATTCGTTTCGGGTCGAACTCCAAAAGACGCGCAATTCCAAAGACGGGGCTCCGACACGGGCGTACCGCATCGACCACTTTGATATCTTGTCGGTATGTCTCTTCAACCGAACCGGGCAATGGAATTACCTTCACATAAGCGCTCTCCACTTGGCTCGCCGACCGAAGACGCCCGATCTGTTGGAGATCATGCAGCCGGTGCCCGCGGAAGGACCCTCCGGTTTCTGGAGAGGCTCCATTCAAGAAGCTCTGCTTGACCATGAAGCGTCGTCCTAGCCAGTTGCTCCGGGACGAGGTGGCGCCTTACGCGACCAGTTTCCCTGAGCCCTATTTTCGGACCTCTCTAGGAGCGGCGTGGCTCGGCAAGGCCGAGGACCTGATCGCGCGGCTCCCCAGCGAGTCGGTTGGACTGATCTTCACCTCCCCTCCCTATGCTCTCCACTTCAAGAAGGAGTACGGTAACGCGGATCAGACAGAGTACGTGGAATGGCTGCTGGGCTATGCCACCGAGTTGCGCCGAGTGCTGAAGCCGGACGGGAGCCTAGTGCTGAACCTTGGCGGAAGTTGGCAGCCGGGTCACCCTGTGCGCTCGCTCTGCCATTTCGAGGTTCTGGTGCGGTTTGTTCGGGAGCACGGCTTTCACTTGGCTCAGGAGTTCTTCTGGTACAACCCCGCCAAACTGCCTGCGCCGGCGGAGTGGGTCACCGTCCGGCGTATCCGTGTGAAGGACGCGGTCGAGTGCCTATGGTGGCTGTCCAAGAGCACTCAGCCCAAGGCCGACAATCGGCGCATCCTTGCCCCGTACTCGGAAGACATGAAGCGCCTGCTCAAACGTGGCTATCGACCGAAAGAGCGACCATCCGGCCATCGCATCACCGCCAAGTTCACCGAGCAGGGAGGTGCCATTCCACCGAACGTGCTGACGCTAGGCAACAACGACTCGAACGGGTACTACCTTACGCGTTGCGCTGAAACCGGTGTCAAGGCTCACCCTGCCAGGTTCCCCGTGCAAATGCCCGAGCATTTCATCAAGTTTCTTACTGACGAGGGCGATCTGGTGCTCGATCCGTTTGCCGGGAGCTGTACCACCGGTTGGGCGGCGGAACGGTTGCATCGACGGTGGATGGCGTTCGAGATGCGCGGGTCCTACCTTGACGGTGCCAAGTTCCGCTTCGAATCCGGGGCCGTCGGTGTCTCGGAGGACGCGGGTTCCGACCCGTCGCCACAGTTCACTCCCAAGCAAGGAGAGATGACGTTCTGAATCGTACCTGCCCAGATCTCGACTTCGCCCGACCGAAGGCTGTCTGCTGCTACTCGCGCCGCAGCGAGTGGCATCTGGAACGCGTGACCGGGCGCCACGGCTGGCGGTGGTTGGCCACCCATGCTCCTGCGTGAGCGCTGCCCGTTTACTCGCCTCGGCCCGGCTTAACTCAGGGCCTGGTACCGCTGCCAGACGTCCGCCGGCCAGTCCTTGGCGAGGCGGTTGGGGCGCACTTCCAGCAGGGTGGTCACCGTCTGGCCCCAGGCCATGGCGGTGCGGTGTTTCTCGTGAATGAGGTAGTGGTGGAAGATCAACCGTCCCTCGTAAGCGGGCAGGACGTGGTGCGTGGTGAACAGGGTCAACGGCATGCCGAACTTCACCGGCAGGCGGTAGTGGCAATGGTTCTCGACCACCGGCATGGCCACGCCCAGCGCCAGCGCCTCCTCGAGCGGCAACACCTCCAGCATGATCTGTAGGCGGCCCTGCTCGAACCAGAGCAGATGCACCGAGTTGTGCACCACCCCCATCATGTCGGTGTCGCGGAACGTCGGCTGGATGGCCAGCCGCCGCTTGATCAACCGGCCTGGGGTGGGGTTGCGGGCCATGGGGCCGCGCCATGCGGCGCGTTACATCTCGTCGAGTTTCACTCCCAGGCTCCTGGGCATGATGGGCGGCATGGAGATGGTCCGCACCAGCGGGCCGTCTGCCGCTCCGAGTTGAAACACCAGCCCCGAATAGGCCCACTCCACCGGCAGCACAGCCAAGCCGACGGACTGCCCGAGCACGTGCGACTCGCAGGCCGTCACCACCTCGCCGATGACTTCCCCGGCGCAGTAGACCGCCGCGCCCTCGCGCAGGCCCGCACCGGTCTCGGCGGCGACACCCACGATCTTCCGTTGCAGGCCCGCCTTGCGCCGCTGGTGGAGCGCCTCGCTGCCCAGGAACGATTCCTTGTCGAAATCCGCCATCCACTGGAGGCCCAGCGTCAAAGGATCGCGCACGCGCAACCCTTCGCGATGGATGTTTGGAAAGCGCCCTTCAAGCCGCAGATCGTCATGGATATCCACGCCGCAGAGGCGGCCGCCCTGGGCTTCCGCACCAGCCTTGAGGGCGCCGAACAACGCACCCGCCACCGCCACCGGCGCGAGCAGCAGGTAACCGAACTCGGACGTCTTGCCCGCACGGAAGAGCCGTACCGGGGCACCCTCGAAGGTGTAATTCTCGATCGACAGGTACGGCAACCCGAGCACATCCGCGCCGAAGATCTGCTTCACCGGCGCCCAAGCCTTGAAGCCGTCCACGCTGATCGCCACATGGCTGGACGTGAGGTCTTCCACCCCGGCCTCGGCGATGCCCTGCGCCTGCAGGCAAGCGTCCAACTGAGCATCGGGCAGGATGCTCTCGCACAGCAGGATGAACTCCTGGTCATTGTTGGCGACGTAGCAATCGGCGGCGAGCAGGCCGCCGGCGTCCAGCATCATGGTGTGCAACACCCGTCCAAAACGGATCTTCGGCACATTGCCGGCGAGCAGGGCGTCAAGGAAATCGAGGCCCTTGTCCTCGGGCACGCGGAAGGCGCGCAGAAAAGAGAAATCGGTCACGCCCACAGCATCGCGGACGGCACCGTACTCGGTGCGCTGGTCGGCGAAGCCCGCCACCACCTCCACCCCGTACCGGTCGCGGAACCTGGCCCCGGCCGCCGCCAAACGCTCACGCAACAGTGATGTCCTCATACCGCACCCCCTTTCAAGTCCTGCTGCTCGATCACGTAATCCACCACGGTGTTGATGGAGCGGAGCACGGCGATGTTCTCGTCGGGGATCTTGATCTTGAAGCAGTTCTCGATGCAGAGGACGATTTCGAGGGCGTCGAGCGAGTCCAAGCCCAGGCCCGAGCCGAGCAGGGAGACGTCCTCGTGCAGGTCCTCGGGGGCATAAGGGAGATTCAAGCGCCGGATCAGCTCCTCTTTGAAGGTGCCGATCACTCGCGCGCGGCGCTCGATCCGGCGTCGCATTTGTTCCGGCGCCTCGGCGCCGCGGTCGTTGGCCATAGAGTAAACCCCAGCCGTCCATCGGGCCGGCGGTCGACGCGGATTCTCACTGCCGGGCCGGGGGCATTTCAAGCTTTTTGAAAACCACCGCCCCGCCCACTCCGGCGGACGACTGCGAAACCACTAGAATCGCGCCTCCAGCGGGGATGCGCGGGTCCTTCAGGGCGGCGGCCAGGTTCACCAGCGGCTGGGCCCCTTCCAGCCAACCCGTTCGCGACGCGGTACTTACCTCGCGCTCATACCAATAGGGGCAGGCGCATCGCACCGCTTCATCGATGGCGGTGTTCGTGTCGGGCGCGCACACAGCGGCCAACTGGCTTCCTTCGATTCCCGCCTCCGCCAGCGCGTCCCGCACGGAGTCGCGCAGATTCTCCATCTGCCCGAGCCCGAAGGCCACCCCTTCGAGGGAAGCGAGCGGGATTGCGCCGCGCGCCCGGGCATGGTCTTCGGTTTCGAGCATGAGCACCGCCGCGCCTTCCCCGGGCGGGGGAGCGGGAGCGGCCAATTCGCCCGCCATGTAAAGATCCGTCAGGATGCGATCCGAAAGCTCGTCCACCGCGCCGCAAAGGAGCGCGGGGGTCTGGCCGTTGCGCAAGGCGGCCACCGCGGGGGGCAGCCCCAGCAAACCGGCCCCCGGCCCGCCGTTGAGGGTCAAATTCGGGCCGGATAGTCGCAGTTCGCGGCAGACGTTCCCCGCCACGGAACACGTGACGATATAGGGGAAAGCCATGAGTTCGCTCACCTGGCCGTTGTTGGCATAGTAGGAGGTCAAGTATTCGGACTCGGCCCAGGATGGGCCGGTCGAAAGGCTCAAGTAGAGGCCCATTTCCGCCAATCGCGAGGGCTGGAGCGGGAAGTTCGCATCGCGCAGCGCCAGGCGCGCGGCCACCGTGGCCCAACGGCTCGAACGATCCATCTCGCGCAGGTTCAGCCGGCGGTCAAACCGCTCTACGGCGTCGCCATCGACGAACGCGACCGGCAACGGCGGCAGTCCGGGCTGGTTCACCAGTTTCACCGCGGTCTGCCCGCCAGCGAGGGCCTCCAGACCCAACCCGAGCGGTGTGACCAGACCGCAGGCGGTGACGACAATCCGCAACGGCTTGGGCGCTGGTGCCGCCGGGCAGGCGGGCGGGTTCGCCGCCCCTTGGGAAAGCGCCAGGCTGGCGTTGTGGCCGCCGAAAGCGGAGTTGTTCGAGAGAAAGACGCGCGGCCCGGGCCACGAACGGCCGGCCTGCGGCACGCAATCGATGGCGCAGCCTTCGCGGGGTTCGGTGAAGTTCGCGGTGGGCGGCAACACCCCCGCCTCGGCGCAGACCAGCGACGCGACGGCCTCAATCGCCCCCGCCGCTCCCAGGCAATGGCCCACGAGCGACTTCGTGGAGCTCATTGGGAGCCGCGCCGCCCGCTCGCCGAACACCTTCCGCGCCGCCTTGCACTCGGCCTTGTCGTTGGCTTCCGTGCCGGTGCCGTGGGCGTTGACGTAGCCGATCTGTTCCGGCGTCAGCCCTGCGTCCCGCAGCGCCCGCTGCATCGCCGCCGCCAGCCCGCGCCCGCCCGGCTCCGGCGCGGAGCAATGATAGGCGTCGTTGCTCATGCCGGACCCGAGCACCTCCGCGCGGATCGTCGCGCCCCGTTCCTCCGCCATCGAGGCGCGTTCCAGCACCACGAACGCTGCCCCTTCGCCCAGATTCAAGCCGTACGGTTTCGAGAAGGGCGCGCACTTGCCCTCGCTGGTGGCCTTCAGGCCGTCGAAGCCGGCCAGGGTGCTGATGGCCAGTGCATCCGCCCCGCCCACCAGCGCGGCATCGAGCGTGCCGCAGCGAATCAGGTCCACGGCAATTGCCATCGCCGCCGTGCCCGCCGAGCAAGCGGTGACGACGCTGTTGGTGAAGCCTCTGATGCCGAGCGAGCAGGCGATCACCGCCGCCCCCGCGTGGTAGCGCTTGGCGAACAACTGCGCCGCACTCAACCGCCGGTCGCCCCTGCGCAGCCGTTCGTAGTGCTCCTCGATGAGCAGCATCGGGCCCGAGCAAGTCGAGAAGATCAATCCCATTCGCCGCCCCAGGTCATAGGGGCTCAGGCCGGAGGAAACGACCGCCTCATGCGCGGCCACTAGCGCCAGGTGGACGTGCCGGTCGAACGGCGCCAGCCAGGCTCCCTGCACCTTGGCGATGGGGACCTCCCCCAACGCCGCCGTCAGCCGTTCCGTGGCGACCAAGCCCGCAAAACGCGCCTTCAACCGGGCCGCGCGCGGGTCGCGGATTTCGGACAAGCAGCAAGTGCCGGCCACGAACTTCTCCCGCGCCTCGGCCAGGTTCGCCCCGGCGCTGGAGATCATCCCGAGGCCGGTGATCGCCACGCGCGGTCTCATGCAGCGTCCCCGCGTCGCACCACGACGGCGAAGTTGTAGCCCAGGTCCGTGCTCGCCAGCGCCAGCAAATACTCCGGCGTTTGGGTGAGGGCGCGGTCATCCAAGTCAGCGCGGCCGGTGCGTTGCGGCCAGAGTTGCGTCCCGGTATCGAGCGCCGCCAACGCCGCCGCCAGGCTCACCAGGATGGAGGCGGACTCGATATAGCCAGTGTTGAACGTGGTCGTCGCGAGCGACAAGTGATCGAAGTGCGCGCCCCAGATCTCCTTAGCCGCCGCCAGCACCTTTTCGTCCTGCCGGTTCCCTTGCGGCGCCCATACCAAGAGCCCAATCTGCTCGGGCGGCACCTGCGCCCGCGTCAACGCCAACCGCGCCGCTCGCACCAACCCCGCCGGGTCGAGGTTCTGCACCAGGAACCCGCCGGCATCCATGCTCATGCCGTAGCCGAGCACCTCGCCGAACACCCGCGCCCCGCGTGCCTGGGCGGCGGTCCCGGTTTCCAAGCAAAGCATCGCCGCACCTTCGCCCAGCACCTTGCGCTTGTCGGAGTCGGCGCGCAGCCGGTAGTCGGCCTCCTCGTCACCGGCGAAAAGGAAGCCGATGCCGTCGTAGTTGTAGAAGGTCTGGGCATAAACCTCGTCCGCCGCGCCCGCCAGCATCAGCCGCGCGCGGCCCGCTGCCAGCGCGTCGTAAGCGTACGCCAGACTCTGCATGCCGGCATGCGGCCCCGGCGCAAGCGACGCGTTCACTCCTTTGAGGTACAGCGCGCTGGAGACCCATCCCGCCGTCGAGTTGGCCGTGATGTTCGAGAAACTGGTGACGTCCGCCTCGAAATTGCCGCTGCTGAACACGCGGTCCATGTGGGCCATTTCGGACGGCCCGTTGCAGACGCCCATCGCCACGCCGGCGTCGTCGCCGCTGGCCGGGGTGATCTTCACGCCCGCGTGCTCCAGCGCCAGCCGCCCGGCCCCGACCGCGAACCGGCTGATCGGGTTGAGACTCTCGAAATCGATCCGCCGGTCGATCTCCGCGGATTTGAAATCAGCCACCTGCCCCATCAACCGCGATTGGCGCCCTTCCGTGGAGAACCGTGTCACCGGCGCCAGGCAAACCGCGCCGGCGCGCAGCTTTTCCAGCAACGCCGCCACCCCCAAGCCCGCTGAAGTGATCGCGCCCAGGCCAGTGATGAACACCCGCTCACGGACAGGCGTGCGCGGCGGCACCGGGGCATCCCACTTGGTCAGCACCACAGCGGCGTTGTTCCCCCCGAACGCGTAGTTGGCCGAGAGAAAAGCCGCGTAGTCCTTGGGGCGCGCTTCGTTCGGCACGTAGTCCAGCGTGCAGCCCGGCCGAGGCTCGGAAAAATTCAGCGTGGGCGGGATGAACCCGGCGTTCATGGCCAGCAACTGGCTCGTCGCCTCCAGCAGGCCGGTCACTCCCATGCAATGGCCGAAAAACGATTTCGTCGAGACCAGCGGGATGGCCTTCCCGTCCAGGAAACGCGCCACACCGCGACTCTCGGCCTTGTCGTTCGCCTCGGTGCCGCTGCCGTGGCCGTTGATGCAGCCGATCTCCTCCAGCTTCAGGCCGGAGTCGGCCAGCGCGTTGGTCAACGTGCGGAACACCCCTTGGCCGCGCGGGTCGGGCGTGGTGGGATGATACGCGTCCGAAGTCGTGGCGTGGCCCGCCAGACGCCCCAGGCAACGCGCGTGGCGCAGCAGCGCCTTGTCCATCCGCTCCACCACCCAGAAGCACGCCCCCTCGCCGATGTTCAAGCCCACGGGCTGCGAAAACGGCGCCATCCGTCCGGTGGAGGTGGCCTTCAAGGCATCGAACCCGGAGACATTCGCCACGCAAAGCACGTCCGCGCCGCCCACCAGCACGGTTTCGTAATAGCCCGCCATGATGAGCGTCTGCGCCAGCCCCAGCGCCACCGTGCCGGAGGAACAGGCGGTGGTCACGATCCACGCCTCGCCGGTCAGGCCCAGGGCGTTGGTCAGCGCCTTGCCAAAGCCGTAGTATTGCGCGTGCAGGTTCATCCGCTCGTCGAACGGCCGCGAGCAGCGCCCGTGTTTCCACCCGTACTCCGCCTCGGCCGAGGCCAGCCCGCCATTGCACGTGGCCAGCACCAGGCCCACGTCCTGTCGCGGCTGGCGCGGGTCCCAGGCAAGGCCGGCGTCGCGCAACGCGGCCCGCGCCGCGGCGATGGCGTAATGCAGATAGGGATCGTCGTACTCGCGCAACTCGGCCTCGCTCAGCCAATCGCTCGCGGAAAAGCCCTTCAACTCGCCGCCGAGGTTGGTGCGGAAGTGGCACGGGTCGAACCGCGAAACCGGCGCCAGACCGTGCTTTCCGGCCCTCAGCGCCTCCGTGACCGTGGCGGAGTCGTTGCCGATGGGGCTGAGGATGCCCACGCCCGTCACCACCGCCTGCTGCTGTGCGCCCTGTCGTTGCAGCGGTTTCCCCACCACCTGCACCCCGGCCTGCCAGGTGGCCGGTTCGAGCTGCGCCACGTGCCGCTCCTGCTGCATGGCGAAGAACCCGCGCCAGACCTTGATGAACTGCTCGCGCAACTGCTCCGCCGTCATGTTCTCCGGGTGCGCCACCACGTTCGCCCCGTTGTAGTGGCCCCAGTGAAAGTCGAAAATCCGTTTCTGCCGCAGCATGCGGTCCCAGTGCACCGACCCCGGGTAGGGCGTGAAGATGAAAAACTCCGAGGTCCGGATCTGCGCCGCCGCGAAGAGTTCGAGAATGCGGTCCGCGATGCTCGTATCGTCCCAATCCCGCCCCAGCGCGCACGATGCGAAGAACCGGATGCCCCGGTCCTCGATGGCCTTCACCAGGTCCACCAGCATCTGCCGCTCGCGCGCCTCGCCCTTGAGCGCCTTGATCGAAAACGGGTCCACGTTCAGCGTGCAGTAGAAGTTACGCACCCCGGCCCGCGCCGCCAGGTCCAGGAACTCCCGATCCGTGTTCAGCGCCATCGTGGACGAGACGAAGTACTTCTTCCCCACCGGTTCCAGCGCCGTGAACAGCGCCCGCGCGTAGTCGTTGATCTTGCGATGCGGGAAGAAGAGCGTGTCATCCGCCAGGTAAACATTCTCGTGCTTGAGATTGCGGATTTCCTCCACCACCCGCTCGATGGGGCGGAACCGCAGCCTCCCCCCCTGGTGCGCCGGCAGCGCGCACATCGCGCAGGTGTACGGGCAGCCCCGGGTCACTTGCACCAGGTCCTCGTCCCAATCGTACAGGTCGTGCTTGTAGAAAATCTCCCGCCGCGCGGCAGGCAGGGTGTCCAAGTCAGCCCGGCAGCCGCCCTCATAACGCGGTTTCAGCGCGCCGGCCTGGGCGTCGGCCAGGATCTGGAGCCAGGTCGGCTCGCCCTCCCCCACGTTCACGCTGTCCGCGTGCTTCAGGCACTCGTCCACCATGAACGACGGGAACAGCCCGCCCATGATCACCTTCTTGCCGTGGGCGCGGAACTGGTCCGCGATCTCGAACGCCCGGCTCGCCTGCGGCGTGAAGCAGTTGATGGCCACCAGGTCCGTCGGGGCGTCGTAGTCGATGGCCTGACCGCTGTTTTCGTCCAGCAGCTCAATCTCGATCTCCGGCGGGGTGAGCGCTGCCAGCAGCGGGATGCCGAGCGACGGCGGGGTGGTGAAGTCGCCGAGGAAGTAATTGGCCATCCCCTGGTCCAGCTCCGGCAGGCTCCCAAGGAACTTCTCGAATCGCGGATAGACGAACGTGACTTTCATGCGCCACCGCCCCCGCGACGCGCCGGAGGCGGCATTCTACGCCGCGAAGCTTAGGGAGCGCCCCACGGCCCGCAAGG
>CAYYMW010000038.1:0-8799 GCA_964472515.1 uncultured Verrucomicrobiota bacterium
ACCCGGTGCTGGCGCAGCCACTGGCGCCGAGACGGCAGCAACTTCCCCAGGTTCCGGCGGGGCGGGCAGGGCCGTGGCCTCCAACTGGCCGGTGACTCGCTGTTCGTAGCCGTTGACCAACCACTCCAAGCGCCCGCTGTCAAGGTCGAGCAACAGCCCGTGGACCGGTACTGCCGCGCCAATCAGTGGGCTTGCCCGCACATACCCGGCGGCGCGAATCACGTTCGCCCGTTCGCTGGCAAACAGGCCGAAAAACTCGACCAAGTTGTCCGGCAACTGCCGGCGGTCCACCCCCAACTCCTTGAAGCGGTCGATCATCGCCGAGACGGAAGTGTGGCTGACCTTGCAGTCGGAATGGCCAAGGATAATGATCTCGCGCCCTCCCTTGACCGCGCAGGCGAGCGCGAGCGAGCGCAACGTGCTGCTGAGGTTGCCGGTCACGATGTTACCGGCGTTGCGCAGCCAGACGAACTGCTCGGGCGGCAACCCGAGTATGTCCGGCAGCAGCGGGTTGAGGCGGACGTCGATGCACGTCAGCGCCACCAGCGGGAGGGACAAGGCAAATTGGGTGACCTCCAAGGGCGCGATCGAATTCGGGGGACGGGCCAGTATGGCTTCAAGCAGGCGCATGGTGGGAAGGTGGTTGCAGTGCTGAGGCTAGCGACCGATCGACAGCGCCGACGGCGGCGCCGATCCCGGCGTGTGGTCTATGGAGCCCTCGATTCATGGGGCGGCTCTGGCTGAGTGGCTTGCGAATACCCGGACCATCCGACAAACCGGCGCAAGAAGCAATCCCGCACTGAAGCGCCGCAGACTCCCGCGCCCGGCGGAACTGCGCCAACCAGCTACCTTTTCGAATGCCCCTCGGCCTTACTTCGCCGGCGGCTTTGTCTCCGGGGTCGTCGAGGAAGCTGAACCGGTCCCACCACCCAAAAACGCTCCCAGCCCGCCGGGCAGGCCTTTGGACATTTCCTTGAAGCCGATCCGCAAGGCCAATTTGATGGCCGCCGCCTGCACATCCGCCTCGGTCCGCAGATTGGTGAAGATCTCGTTCTTCACGTCGAGCTTCGCGATCTCCACTTTGTCAGGAGTCTGCACATTGTAGCGCTTGACCTGGCCGAGGGTGAGATTGAGCGTATCAATCCCATCGAACACCTGCTTGGCCGCCTGGCTCCCTTCCCCGGCGGTCTTCTGCACCCGCTTTTGAAGGTACTCGAGGTTGGATTCGCCGGCCTTGTTCTGGACAATGGTCATCTCCGCTAGGTTCAGCCGCAACAGCTTGAGCCGCACTTTGCCGACCGAATGCGCGGACCGGTCGTACTCCAAATGGATCTCGGGCATGTCCAGAAACGGCGCGCCGCCGAAGTCCGGCGGGTTGTAGAGTTGCAGGTTCCGAACCGTGATTTGCGGGTCGATCAGGCTGACCTCCATTTTGCCAATGTGCGTTTCCAGCCCGGTGGCAGCGTGAATGCGGTTCTGCGCGATCTCCCGGAATATCAGGTCCTTCAGCAGCAGCAGGGCCACCACCAAGACGATCGCCAGGATCAAGCCTCGAAACAACCACCTGAACACAAACCGGATCATGGCTGTGTCATAGCATGCCCTGCGAATTTGGGCAACTCGCGTCTATCCAACGGCATTGACCCTCTGCAACCCTCTCCGGCTAGCCGGTGATCGTGCTTTTCAGCGGACCGGGCGCTGGGCATAGTGCCTCACCTATTGCATACCATATGAGCACCATCCGCCGCTGGACCCAGGTCTGCACCCTGGCCTGCACCATCGTCGTGTCCCTCACCGCCGCCGAACCCGCGTGGCAAGACCGCGCCGATCAGTTTCTCAAACTGGTCAATGCGTCGTACCAAGCCTTGGCGCGCGTCGAGAACGAGGCGCAATGGAAGGCGGCCACGGACGTCAAACCCGAGCATGACGCCGCGGCGGAGGTCGCCGGGCAGGCGCGGGCGGCGTTTAACGGCAACCCCGCCATCATCAAGGAGGCCCGGCTGTTGCTCGAACAAAAGGCGCGGCTGCAACCGACCACGATCCTGCAATTGGAGCGGGTGCTGCTCAACGCCGCCGAGGGACCGATGACCAACCCGGCGCTCGTGGCGGCGCGGATTGCCGCCGAAACCCGCCAAGCCTCCACGCTGAACGGTTTCGTCTTCAAGCTCAACGGCCAGCCCATCACCCCCAACGAGATTGACCAACTTCTGATCACCAACCGCAACCTCGTCGAGCGGCAGGCCGTGTGGGAGGCCTCCAAGCAGTCCGGTCCGGCGCTCAAACCCGGCCTCATCGAACTGCAGAAGCTCCGCAACGGCGTGGCACGCGAGTTGGGCCACCGGGACTACTTCGCGCTCCAGGTTGCCGCCTACGGCATGACGGCAGACGAAATGGTGGTGTTGCAGGACCAGTTCATGAAGGAACTGCGCCCGCTCTACCTGCAAGTCCATACCTGGGCCAAACACGAGTTGGCCAAACGCTACGGCCAGCCGGTGCCAAACCGCATTCCCGCCCATTGGCTGCCTAACCGCTGGGGCCAGGAATGGACTGGCCTCGTCGAATTGCCCGGAGCCGAGGCCGGGTTCAAGGGCCGCACGGCGGAGTGGGTCGTCAAGACGGCCGAGGCCTTCTACACCGGGCTGGGCTTTCCGAAGCTGCCAGCCACCTTCTGGGAACGCTCCGATCTCTACCCGCTGAAGCCCGGTGAGACGCGCAAGAAAAACACCCACGCCTCCTGCTGGCACGTGGACCTGGAGCAGGACATCCGCTCCCTGATGAGCGTGGAGCCCAATCCCGGGTGGTTCGCCACCGTCCACCACGAGTTGGGCCACGGCTACTACGACATCAGCTACACCCGGCCGGAGGTTCCGCCGCTGCTCCGGATCGGGGCCAACCCGGCGTTCCACGAAGGCATGGGCGAGTTGGTTTCCCTCGCCGTCGGGCAGACGCCGTACCTCCAGGCCGTAGGCGTGCTGCCGGCGGACTACCAAGAGGACCCGGTCAAGACCCTGCTGGCGGGCGCGATGGATCCCTCGGTGCCCTTCATCTTCTGGTCCTCGGGCGTGATGACCCACTGGGAGGCGGATGTCTACACCCGCAACCTTTCCCCCGACCAGTGGAACGCGCGCTGGTGGAAGTACGTGGGCGACTTCCAGGGCATCGAAGCGCCTGGCCCGCGCGGCGAGGAATGGTGTGACGCGGCCACGAAGACCCACATCAACGACAACCCTTGTTACTACTACTCCTACGCGATCGCCACCGTGCTGAAGTTCCAATTCCACGAGCACATCGCGCGCAAGATTCTCAAGCAACCGCCGCAATCCTGCAACTACGCGGGCAACCGCGAGGTGGGCGCCTTCCTGCGGCGCATCATGGAAAAGGGCGGCACGGAGGATTGGCGCAAGGTCCTGCGCGATGCCACGGGCGAGGAACTCTCCACCCGCGCCATGGTTGAGTACTATCGGCCGCTCCAGACCTGGCTCGAAGAGCAGAACCGGGGCCGCAAGTTGGGGTGGGAATAGGAAGGATGCGGTCAATCGCCGCGCGGCCCGCGCACGCCGTCCGGCCAAGCGCTCCATGATCGTCCCGCAATACTGGGCCGAGGGCCGCCACCAGCAGCGGCAGGGCAAACGGCAGATCACCGTCCGCCGCTTCGGTTGGTCAGATACCAGCCAGGCCGAGGCCCAAGCCAATGCCGACCGGCGGGCCGAGGAGGCGCTGCAACGGTTGATCGCGGGCGAGAAACTCCCGCGCAGGGAGCCCAAGATGCCCTACAACGGGGCCGACGGGATGCCGATCCGGGAGGAAATCCTCGCCCGGCAAGGGGATGCCATTCTCACTCGGAATGCCTACGGTGCGAAGTGCCTGAACACACCTAATGTGCTGTTTGCGGATATCGATTATCACAACGAACACAAGTCGACGCTGATCTTGGTCGCCCTTTCAGGGGCAACGTTTCTGCTCCTACTTGCAGGTCTGCTCACAAGTTCCCGAGGGGCATTCTTGCTGGCGCTGCTCGCCCTCTTCGCGCTTGGTTACCTCGTTCTCAAGATCTTGGATCGATTCCGATTGGGGCTAAACCGCCGTGCCAAGGCGAGAGCGCTCTGCCGCGTCAAGGCCTTCGCGGTCACCCATCCCGATTGGCACCTCCGCCTCTACCGCACGCCCGCCGGCCTGCGTGTGCTCGTCATGCACCAGACCTTCCAGCCCGACGATCCCGCGGTTGCTGAGTGCTTTCGCGCGCTGGGCACAGACCCCGTCTATGTGCGCATGTGCCGGAACCAGCAGTGCTTCCGGGCGCGGGTCAGCCCCAAGCCATGGCGGATCGGCGTTTCCCAGCACCTGCGGCCGCGGCCGGGCGTCTGGCCGGTCGCCCCCGAGCGCCTTCATTTGCGCCAGGAATGGGTCGAGAAGTACGAAGCCGCCGCCCGGGATTACGCCTCCTGCGCCTTTGTCGAATCGTTAGGCAGCAGCGCGGTCCATCCCGACGCCCGGCGAGTCCAGGAACTCCACGACGAACTCTGCCGGGCCAACAGCCAACTGCCCCTGGCTTGAGGCACCCGCCGAGGTTTGGCATCCGCTGCGAGGCGATCTCTCGCCAGCGGTGCTTGTTCGATGTCCCTTTCGAAGCCAGCCGTGGCGGCCACAAGCCTCGCCCACGAGCCGGACGCGACGCGTCGCCGCCTGCTGCTGAAGCCAGCACTGCGGAGTTCTGCGCGCAGGTCAAAGGGTGGAGGGTTTGCTTGCGTTGCCCAGTTTCCTGCCGCACACTCCGAACGAGTGTCCGTTTGAAACAGAGTTACTAAAACAGAAAGCATGGAATTGTCTATGTATTCAAGTCTGATGATAATTGGACGGAACCGTCTGCCCCACGGCCTTGGCCGGATCGGGGCTTTGGCCACGGTGGTGCTGGGATGTTGCGGTGCCTGGGCGCAGACGCCCTTGGAGGTCTATGACGCGGCCATCGCCGCGGATGGCACCACGCTTCCCCCGGTGGCCACGTTGACCACCGCAGTGGACCTGAGCGGATCTGGCGGATCGCCCTTCGATTTCGGCGAGTCGACAGGCGACGCCACCATCGAGTTCATCGTGCAGGGAAATCCGGGAGCCAGCAGCAGCTCTTACCTGGCGGTTGGAGCCACGGCGGCCAGCAGCCTCCGCTATGAGGCATGGGACAACACCGCCGAGTTGGGCTTCACCCAGGGTGGCGTGGCGGATTACCGGTTTGCGCCGGGCGTTCCCTCGCCGGTGGAGGCGACCCACATCGCCTATGTGTGGGATCCGGCCACTCAGGTCATGATGCTCTATGTGAACGGCTCGCTGGCCGGTTCGACGACCGGGGTTGCCGCCGAGTTCGCCATGCCCTCCGGGGCGGGACGGCTGGGCTCCAATGCGAACGGTGACGAAGCGATGGCCGGCACCATTCACCGGGTGACCGTGTACGACACGGCCCTGCCGGCCCAGGTCATCAAGCGCCACGCCAGCGCGTTCGGGGCGCATGTGAGCAAGGCGTTGGCCGCTTACGACGCTTCGGTTACCGCCGATGCCGGGACCGGCCTGACTCCGACGGCGACGTTGACCTCGACGGTCGTCCTGAACGGGACGGGCGGAGCGGACTTCGATTTCGGAGCCAACGCGGACGACGTGACGATGGAGTTCATCCTGGAAGGAGACCCGGACTTCGGCACGGGGGCCTACCTGGCGGTGGGCGAGAACTCCGGCAGCAATCTGCGCTACGAAGCCTGGGGGGCGCCCAACCAGATTGGGTTCACGCTCCTGGGCGTGGCGGACTACAGCTTCTCGCCCGGCGTGGCCGCGCCCACGCTGCCCACGCACGTGACCTACGTGTGGAACGCGACGACGCTGACCATGACGGCGTACGTCAACGGCGTATTGGCGGGCACGGCGGCCGGGATCAGCGACGGCTTTGCCATGCCCTACGGCGTGGGCAAACTGGGCTGCAATCCGAGTCTGCTCGAGCCCATGGCCGGCACCATCTACCGGGTCACGGCTTACGACAGCCTGCTCGATGACGCAACGATCCTCCGTCACGCGAAAGCCTTTGCCGACCTGCTCAGCCCGCCGACGATCGTCTCGTTCACGGTTACCCCGGCCGCGGTGGCGGCGGGTCAGTCGGCCACCCTGAACTGGGAGGTGAAGAACGCAACCAAGGTGTTGGTCAACGGAGTTGACCAAACCGGCGCCAAGAGCCTGACCGTCTCGGTTCCCCTTTCGAGCACCTACACGCTCACGGCCGAGAACTCGCTTGGCAAGGTGACCAAGACGGTGCGGTTGCAGGTCAACCCGGACTTGAGCGGTTACGACGCGGCGATCGCCGCGGACACCCAGGCCGGCCTGACGCCGGTCGCCAAACTCAATGCGCAGGTGGCCTTGGCGGGCGACTGGGCCGGCGTGCCGTTCGATTTCGGCGCCACCTCCGGCGACGTTACCATGGAGTTCATCCTCGAAGGCGAGCCGACCAGCGGTTCCGGCATTGCCATCGCCACCGACAGCGACGACACGGGGCTCTGGCGCCACAGCCTGCGGTACTCGCAGATGGGGGGCGACGGGCAACTCGGTTTCACCAAACGAGCGGTGTTGGACTACACTTTTTCCACCCCGGTCCCGGCCTCTTCCTGGCCGACTCACGTAACGTTTGTCTGGGACTCGACCGCGTTGGTCATGAGTGTCTATGTCAACGGCGCGCTCGCCGGGTCCCGGGCTGAGGTCGATCCGGAGTTTGCGATGCCGACCGGACTCGGGAAGCTGGGTGAAGGCATGGTGGGCACGATCTTCCGCGTGAACGCCTACGCCGGGAAGCTGTCCGAGGCCAGGATTCAGAGCCATGCCAAGGCTTTCGTGGCGCAAGCCGCGCCTGCGCTGAACACCTACGACGACGCCATTGCCACCGACACGGCCGGCGGACTGCAGCCGCTGGCGCGCCTCTATGCCCCGGTCACGCTTACCGGATCGGCAGGGGTCACGTTCGATTTTGGCGCCGGTGAAGGCAGTGAGACCTTCGAGTTCATCCTCGAGGGCAACCCGGCCGCCAACGTCAGCGGTTTCCTGGCCGTGGCGTCGGGAAGTTCGAGCAGTCTGCGCTACAAGGTTTGGGGCAGCCCTGACGTGCTCGGGTTCACTCAGATTGCGGTGGCCGATTACCAGTTCAACCCCACGGTGCCTGCCCCGACCAAGGCCACCCACATCGCCTACGTCTGGAATGCCGACAACCTGGCCATGGACCTATATGTGAACGGCAAGCTGGCCGGCTCAACCACCGGCGTGTCCGACGCCTTCCTCATGCCCGCCGGCCCGGGCCTGCTTGGCGCTGGCTCCTTGACGGGCAGCGAGGGCATGGTGGGCACCATGCATCGCGTCACGGTGTACGACAGCATCGTTGCCCCCGAGGTTCTGCTGCGACACGCCCGGGCGTTTGTGGGCGCGGACACCACCCCGCCGGTCCTGGCGGTGAGCGTTGCCGGCAATTCGCCCGTACTGAGCCTCAGCCAGGGGGTGACGGGCGCTCACTACCGCGTGGAGTACCGCGATTCGCTCGGTTCCGCCGATGCCTGGCAACTGCTGCAGGATATCCCGAGCCTGAGCGGACCCACGGTCCAAGTGCAGGACGCGACTTCTGCTGCCGGTCGGACGGCGCGGTTCTATCGCGCGGTCCTCGTCCCATAGCGGCTTAGTACGATTTGGCCCTTTCAGAGACTCCCGGAGCTTCCCACTCCGGGAGTCTTCCTTTATGGTGGGCGCTGGGCATGGGCAAAAGGCCCAAGCGATGGAAGTGACGAGCATTTTTCAACTCCTGCCGCGAGGTTCGATGGTATTGGGCCGCTGGGTTGCCGCTCTGGCGGCGATGTGGCTGGCGGGTGCGACCAACCCGGCCAACGCGTCGCTCGAGGCGTACGATGGCACCGTGGCCAGCGACGCTGCCGGCGGCCTCAAGCCGATCGCCCGGCTGAGCAGCGCCGTCACGCTGACCGGTGGCAGGGGGACACCTTTCGATTTCGGAGTGAACTCGGGCAGCGCGACCGCGGAGTTCATTCTCGAAGGGAATCCCGCGGCCAACTCCAGTGCTTACCTGGCGGTGGGCGCCAACTCGGCCAGCAACCTCCGCTACAACCAATGGAGCGCCACCCGGCAGCTGGGGTTTACCCAACTCGGAGTGCTGGACTACCTCTTCACCCCCACCGTGGCCTCGCCCACCCAGGCAACCCACGTGGCCTACGTGTGGAACGTCACAACCCACGCCATGCGGTTGTACGTGAATGGGCTTCTGGCGGGCTCCTGCTCCGGAGTGACACCGGATTTCGCCATGCCAGCAGGTTTGGGCCTGCTGGGCTCCAATCCGGACGGGAGCGAATCGATGACGGGGACCATTCACCGCGTCACCCTTTACGACGGCTTGGTCTCGGAGGAGGTCATTCTTGCCCACGCTGACGCGTTTCGGGGGATCGTACACCCGCCGATTATCGCTTCCTTCACCGCCACGCCCGAGGCCATCTTCACGCCGGGGAGCGCGAAGCTCGCCTGGGAGGTTCGGAATGCCCAGGCCCTTCGCCTCAACGGCGTGGACGTGAGCGCCCTCACCCACTTGACGGTCACCCCTGCCGTCACCACGCTCTACGAACTCGTCGCCAGCGTTGCGGGGGCCAGCGCCACTGCGCGGGTTGAAGTTGTCGTGAACCCGGCTCCCGTGATCCGCCGCTTCGTGGCGGACCGGAGCTATCTCCCGGCAGGAGGGTCGGTTACCCTGAGTTGGAAGGTGGCCTACGCCCAGACGCTCTCCTTGAT
>CAYYMW010000038.1:8809-26217 GCA_964472515.1 uncultured Verrucomicrobiota bacterium
GGGTTGGGGACGTCACCAGCCGGACCGTCGATGGCAGCGGCTCGATCAGTCTCCAACCCACGAACTCCACGACCTTTACGCTGACGGCTGCCAGCCCTTGCGGGAGCGGTTCGGCCACAGCGGAGGTTCACGTGGTGCAGATGGCCAACCACTTGGTTATCTCCGAATTCATGGCGAACGACCAATCCACGCTGCCGGATGAGGAGGGGCAGTTTTCCGGTTGGATTGAGCTTTTCAACCCAACCGCGGTGACGATTAACCTGGCCGGCCACTATTTGACCGACGATCCGCAGGATCCGACCCGCTGGGCCTTTCCCAGCACCAATCTGGCCGGGGGCGACTATCTGGTGGTCTTCGCCTCGGGAAAGGACCGCGCGCGTGCGGGTCTGCCGCTCCATACCAACTTCCGCCTGAACAACGCGGGTGAGTACCTTGCCTTGGTGGGGCCGGGCCCGGTCGTGCTTCATGCCTTTGCCCCTGCCTTCCCGCCGCAACGACCCGATCTGTCTTACGGCTTGCTAGGGGGGGATCCTGCGTTGGCGCGCTTTCTAGGCGCACCCACTCCCGGTGCCGCCAACAGCGAGGCTCCGCCGCCCCCGCCGCCGGTGGAAATGTCCCGACCGAGCGGGGTGTTTGTCGAACCCTTCGCCGTGACCCTGTCGGCCTCGGACCCCGCGGCGGAGATACGTTTTACGACCGACGGCTCTGACCCGGGGGTGACCAACGGGATGCCGTACACCGCGCCCATCGCCATCGCCCGCACCACCCGCCTGCGGGCCGTGGCCTTGGTGGATGGCGTGGCCGGCCGGATCACCGGTGCGAGTTACGTGAAGCTGGCGGCGGACCTGGCTGGCTATAGTTCCTCGCTGCCGATCATGATCATCGACAATTTCGGCGCGGGGACCATCCGACAGAAGGGCTGGAACTCGACCGGTGCGGGGCTCAAGCAGGTCCCGCGTCAGGATGCGGCCTGGTTTGCCTTCGAGCGCGCAGGCAACGTCAGTTCCCTCACCAATGCCCCCCAGATGAGCAGTCTCATCGGCATCCGCGGGCGCGGAGCCTATTCGAGCGAATGGTCACGGAAGCCGTATAACGTGAAGGTGTGGGACGAAGCCCGGGGGGAAGCGGAGGCGTCGCCGCTCGGCCTGCCGTCGCATTCGGATTGGATCCTCTACTACCCGGACCCCGATCCCAGCCGGGACCCGACGATGCTGTTCAACACCTTCGCATACGAACTGAGTCGCAACATGGGCCACTATGCGGTCCGCTTTCGATGGGTGGAGGCCTTTATTAATGAGGATGGGGGTGATCTGCGCCTCGCCGACCGGCGGGGCGTCTATGCCATCATCGAGCAGGTCGCGCGCGGCAAGGATCGGTTGGATTTTCAGCGGCTTTCCGAGGATGGCTCGAGCGGTGGTTGGCTGCTCAATATCAACCGCATGGATTCTGAGCCGGAGACGGGATGGCCCGCCCCCAACGGGGCGCTTCAGCCGTGGTTCTTCCACACGGCAGGTCCGAACCGCATCCCGGAAACCCAACCCAATACGGCCTACGACGGGGTGCCGGGGGACGACTTGCCGCAACAGTGGAATGGCTTCCTCAACTTCGATAATCCCAATGGGTATGTCATCAACCCGCGTCAGCGCAGCGCCATCGAGAGTTGGTTCAAGCGGTTCGAGGACGTCTTGTATAACAACGCCCTATGGCGCGATCCAACCAACGGATACCGTCGTTACCTGGATTCCCGGGACTTTGCCGATTACTTCCTCCTGAACGTACTCACCCGCAACGGCGACGGCTTGCTCATCAGCATGTTCCCGTGGAAGGGGGATGACGACCGCCTCCGCATCGGGCCGGCCTGGGACTACAACTGGAGTTCCTACTACATCTCCGGCGGTCCCACGGGGAGCTTGATGTACCGTTCGGAATGTCTCTGGTACCCGCGGTTGTTCGCTGACCCGGATTTCGCCCAATACTACGTTGATCGTTGGTGGGCGCTGCGGCGCGGGCCCTTGAGTAACGCCGCCATGGACGCGATCATCGACCGCCAGGCAGCCGACATCAGCCCCGCCAAGGCGTTGCTCAACGGGCTTTCCAGTACCGCCGAATGGGCCAACCGCCTCGGCCAAATGAAGGCCTGGCTCAAGCAACGCGCCGAATGGATCGACAGCAACTACCTGCGTCCGCCGGTCTTAAATCAGGAAGGCGGCGACGTGCCGGACGGCTTTCGGGTGACGGTGACCGGAGCCGGTGGAACCATCTACGTGACCACCGACGGGACCGATCCCCGGGCGCCCGGTGGAGGGTTGGCCGGTTCGGCTCGCGCTTACGGCAACCCGATCCCGCTGAGTGCGCCCACGCTGGTTCAAGCGCGAGTCCGCCAGGGCTCCGCTTGGAGCGGGCTGGCGTCGGCGGTTTTCTCCACTCCGCAGAACCTGGGGGCTCTCGTCCTCACTGAAATCATGTACAATCCGCCGGCCGCCGGAAACTGGACGGGGGATGACTTGCAGTTCCTCGAACTCAAGAACCTCGGCCCTGCCGCTCTGAATCTGGGAGGATTCGCCTTCACGGGCGGCATTACGTTTACGTTCACGAATGGGACGCAACTCGGCGCCGGACAATTCGTTGTTCTGGCGCGCAATGCCGCTGCGTTTCAGAGTCGGTATCCGGGCATCATTGTCCACGGCAGCTACAGTGGGAGGCTCAGTCACGGTGGGGAGACGCTCCGGTTGGTCACCCCGGCGGGCACGACGGTCTTGGCAGTTACCTACAACGACCGGGCGCCATGGCCGGTAGCGGCGGATGGTTTTGGCTTCTCGGTCGTTCCCCGCAACGCCGCTTTGGCCAATTCCGATGACGGCGCCCATTGGCGGGCCAGCGCCTTTCCGGGCGGATCTCCCGGCGCGGACGACCCGCCTTGCCCCACCCCCGGCGTCCTCATCAACGAGGTGCTGGCTCACTCGAATCCACCGCAAGTGGATGCCATCGAACTGTTCAACCCCACCGCTGAGACCGTCGACATCAGTGGCTGGTTCTTGAGCGATGACGGCGGAGTGCCGCGAAAGTTCCGCATTCCCGAGCAGACGCAGATTCGCCCCGGCGCTTATTGTGTTTTTACCGAGGCGGACTTCGACCCCACGCCGGGTTCGGCGCTCAACTTCGCCCTCGATTCCGCGGGCGATGACGTCTATTTGACCGCTGCCGATCTCACAGGCCGGCTTACTGGGTATGGGCACGGAGTGAGTCTGGGAGCCTCCGCTGGCGGAGTCAGTTTTGGGCGTTGTGTCACCAGTGCGGGCGAGGAGTACTTTCCCGCGCAACGGCGCACGACCTTGGGCGGTCCCAACGCCGGCCCGGCCATTGGCCCAGTGGTGATCACCGAGATCATGTACCATCCCGCCACGGGCGGCGTAGAGTACCTTGAACTGCGCAACCTCGGGGATCAGGCGGTGCCGCTGTTTGACGCCGCAAACCCCACCAATACGTGGCGGGTGCGCGGCTTCGGCTTCACCTTTCCGACCAATCAGGTCTTGCCTCCGAAGGGAGTGGTGATCCTCGCAGCCACGAACGGGGCGGCCTTCCGGGCCGCGTACTCGGTCCCGGCAGGAATCCCCGTCTTGGAGGCTAGCGGCAGCGGCCTGCAGAACAACGGAGAGCGCCTGGAATTGCAGCGTCCTGACCTTCCTGATACCAACGGCGTCGCCTACATCACCGTGGACGAGGTGCGTTACCGTGAATCGACTCCTTGGCCGTCCGGGGCCGGCGGCAGCGGCTTGTCGCTCCAGCGCAAGACACCCTCCGCATACGGCAACGAGCCTTTGAATTGGGTCGCCGCCACCCCTACTCCTGGCGCTGATTACGTGAACTTCGAACCCCCGGTCATCGTTGTGCAGCCTCAAAGCCAGGAGGTTCTGCCCGGTTCAACGGTGACCCTGAGTGTGGCGGTAACCAACACCGCCACCCTGCCGCTCGGTTACCTCTGGCAATGCAATGGCACGCCCATTCCGGGAGGTGGCGTGGTGGCGGACGGCTATAGTTGCTTCTTCGTTGTCACCAACGTGGTTTCGCCCACCGCCGCGTATTCGGTAGTGGTGACGAACGCCGCCAGTCCGGAGGGCGTGCTGAGCGCCCAAGCGGTGCTCAGTTCGCTTGACGACGCCGACGCTGATGGCATGGCGGACAACTGGGAGACCGCCTACGGGCTCAGTGCCACAGACCCCGCCGATGCCCTGCTCGACAGTGACGGCGATGGCCTCTTGAACTGGCAGGAGTACGCGGCCGGTACCGACCCCGCTGACGCCTCAAGCCGGCTGCAATTGGATTCTCCGGTAGCCTTCGTGGACGGCGCGGTCAGGCTCAGTTTTCAAGCAGTTTCCAATCGGACGTACACGCTTGAGTACGCGGATGGTCTGCCTGTGGAAACATGGCTGCGGTTGACCGACACGGTCGCACAGGGGACGAGCCGCAAAGAGGTCGTGACCGACGCAGGTTGGAACACGAACCGCTTCTACCGATTGATCACACCCCGGCGTCCTTGAGCGACAGTGGCCCGGGGGACAGCGCTATCGGGTTGGGAGGCGGACTTGGACCGTGTTGGTGGAAAAGGTGACGTACGCGAAACACTCGGGGATGTGGGAATCCCAGATGGCGTGACGCGTCCACACCCAGCCGCCGGAATCCTGCGCCGGCGGCGCCTCCTTGTAGGTGTTGAAGCGGGAGAAGTCCATCCGCCATACATCGCCGTGCCTGGGTGGCAACGCGCGGCCATCCGTGGCCAGCCACTTCAGACTTTGCCAGGGAAAAGCCAGTTCGACGGTCCACCCCCGGTCACGGTCCGCGTCGTTGTTGACGGTGCCATCGACGTGGACTGCCTTGCGTAACCCGGGGAGGGTGAGATCGAAGTTCCCCACCCGGCCGCCCCGGGGGTGATTGGTGAAACCGACCCCGTTGAACGGCACCAGCTTCGCAGCCTTGAATTCCGGCGCGCGGGTCAGTCCGGAACGCTCGAAGGTGTCGCTCCAGGCGAAGAAGACCTCGTAGCAGGTGTTGAAGGCATTGATCTCGAACTCGTAATAGGCGTCCGGCCCGGCAATGAAGCACTCTACGTCGTTATCCTGGTAGATGAAATCGTTGTGATTCGTGAACGTGGCATGCACGAAGGGTTCCTCGACGCGGTAGGCCACATAGAGAAACTCCTGATTCCACAAGACCATGGCGCGGGTGTCGTGGATCGCCCGCTCGCCGGTGAGGATGTCGACGAAGCGGGGTGACTTGAGGGCGTTACGCCAACTCGGCTCGTCAAGCCGGCCGTCCACCACGATGGGGCCGGCGGCCTGCTGCGCGGTGTAGTGCTTGATCTCGTTGGTGGGACACGGGAAGCCCCAGACCCCGGTTTGCGCGCAAGCGGAGACTCCGATTCCCAGGGCGAGCAAGGCGGCGAACAGCGTTTTCATGGATGGTGATGGAAAGGCAGTGACAAACAGCGTGGGGCGGGATTACTTCACCTGTAATTGGCCTTGCGGGCCCTTTTCCACGGTCAATTGAGCGCTGAAAGCGAAACCGGGGTCGCCGCGCCGCGCCAGGGTGGCGCACAGCACCTTGAGACTGGGGGCGAGCTTGCGGCTGACGGTCGAACCGTTCAGCTCGATGTCGACGGGTTTGGCAAAGTCCACCATGCGGGCGTCCATCAGGACCGTCACGGAAGAGACGTGTTCATTGGCCGTGACGACAAACCGGTTGTTGGAGTAACTGGCCAGGATTTGTTGTGTCTTCCCCGGCTGTGGGACGTGCAACCAGAAGAAATCCTTGACCATGGGATCGGTCATCCACCACGCCAACTCCGTCGGCACCGGGTTGCGCACGGTCGGGTACATCTCCGGGATCTTGTCCCGGTCCGGCAGGCCCGTATGGCCGTTGCCCGGGACAATGGTGACGGTCACCGGATAGATGTCGGTGCGGCCGCCGCGCAGTTGCTCGATGCGCGCCTTGAACTTCACGTTGCGCTCAAAGCGGCCGTACATCGTATCGCGTTCACCGACCATGGCGGTGAATCGGGTGGTGCGGAGGGTCTCGGCCGCGGTTTCCCCGTCCGTGGCGGCGGCCGCGCTGGCATGGATGGCCGCGAAGCGATCCGGCATCTTGGGCCCGATGGCGTAGGCGCCGTAGCCGCCGTGGGAATAGCCCATGATGAAGACTTTGTCCGGATCGATGTCACCGAAGAGCCGGAACTGCAGGATCAGGTTGTCAATCAGTGGGTAGACGTAATTGTCGTAGAAGCCGTTCCACGTGTCGTTCGGAGCCCGCAGGGCCAGGTAGAGGTAGCCGCCCACCTCCGGGTGGTCCTTGTAGTAAATCTGCATGTGTTTCCACTGGCTGTCGTTGACCTCCTTGGGTGCGCCGCCCCCGCCGTGCATGGCGATGAACAACGGCCATCCCCCGGCAGGGTGTGTCCCAACCTGCTTGATCGTGTAGGGGCTGGTGTATTGCTCGAAGGTGACCACGTGGGCATCGTAGTTGGTGCGGAGCAGACCGTGGATGGGGGCGGTGCGGTAGGCATCCCAGGCAACCCGGCGAACGGCTGCCTCGTTCTTGCAGAGGAGGGTCTCGAGTCCCGCCGGGAAGATCCATTTCTCCCGCGTGGCGGGGTCCGCCGCAGAGTATTTTTGGAGTTCCTTTGTTAACGAAGCCGTCTTGCCCTTGGACAGCGGCTTGATGGCAGGAGGGGCGGTTTTCCGGGCATCGGACGTGGCAGGTTTGCGCTCAGGCAATACCAGACGTATCAACTGCTCCCCCGAGGCGGGCAGGGTGACTTCGGTTTCGACGTGGTTCGAAGCCAATTCGGCTGAAACGCGGTACCGGTGGCCGGGTGAGAGGGCGAAGGAGAGAAAATCGTTGAGGTCTGCCGTCTCGCCGCGACTCCGGTCCGAGCACACCTGGGCGGTGTCGGCCAAGTCGGCAACCGCCACGGCGGCGGGGACCCGCTTGCCGTGGGAGTCCGTCACCTGAACCGAGAGTCGGACGGTGTTGGCGGGCGCCGGCGTGCCTTGGGGCAGGTATCGATCCGTCACGTTGACGGCGCTCACCGAGTGGTCTTCGGGCCGCCAAACCAATGGGAAGTGGATCTCGGTGCGTTTGAAACTCGTCGCATAAATGGCGTGTTGCGGCACGTCGCGCTGGGCTTTGGCGGCATCGGCAACGAACCAGCCTCGATCCAGCCCGGCCGGATCGGGTTCGGCCGCGCCCGCGAAATGCCAGCCGTCATCCCAGACTTCCACCCAGGTATGGTTGCCGCGCATGTTCGTCCACATGGGGGTCCCGGCCACGCGTGCCGGGATGCCCACCGCGCGGCAGGCGTCCACGAACAGGATCGAAAGCCCGGTGCAGGTGGCTTTGCCGGTGGCAATCGTCTCGCCCGGGTTTTGATCCGGGCGATGGCGGCTGGTGTTGTAGGCCACCTTGAAATGCGGGAAGACCTGCTGGTTCAAGCGTTGCGCCGCCTCACCGGGCGACCGGGCGTCGGCGATCATGGGGCGGCATTCGGCCCGCAACCGTGCCCGCCACGATTCACGTTCCTCGTTCATGCAGGCGTAAGGCAGCACGTCGTTGAAGAACAGGTCCTTGGTCAGCTTCGCGCGCCAGGGGGACTGCTCCCAGGCTTCGTAGGCCAGGTTGAGGTTCTCCAGGAGGAAGGCGGCGGAGAGTCGCTGCAGATCCGAATCGGGCATGTTCTCCACCAGGAAGGCGAGCCCTTCCCGCCGATCCACGGCTGCCTCCCGAAAGGCACGGACGATCTCCGCCCGGTTGGTTCCGGCCTTCTCCAAGCGCGCCTCGATGGCGGGGTTCAACTGCAGTGCCGGGACTTGGGCGTCCTGGGCGCTGGCGAGTCCGGTCAATAGGCTCAGCAGGAGACTCGTGGTCAACAGCCATGTTCTTGGTTTCATACAGTTCTTACGCAAATCCGCGGCAACGGCCTGCGCCTATTCCTAAGCCAGGCCTTGCCAGGAAGGAAGCCCGGACTCTTCGCTTGTGACCCGGTACGGGCATTACCGCGAGTCCCGCCGCGGTCGTTACCGGGCAAAGACCTGGAATTCCCAGATGGTCGGTGGCTTGGTGGAATCGAGGATGTTCAGCCGCAGCAACCGGGCCTGCACGGCGGGGAAGGTCTGGGTGAAGGTCGTACCTGCGGTGGTGCCTTCAAGGGCGACTTTCCACTCTTCGGTGGCCGCGAGCCGGTACTGCAGTTGATAGCGGGTAATGCGGGGGTCAAGCTCTCGGATGACCAGGCGCGAGAGGCTCGAAGGCTGGGCGAGTTCAACTTCGAGCCAGGCTTGTTTGGTATCGTCCGAGGTGGCCCAGCGGGTCTCGGGATCGTCGTCCACGGCCTTGTCCGCACCATACTGGGTGTTGTTGCCGTGAACATTCGAGGCGCTGGCGGGCCGGTGGGCGGTCAACGCTCCGCTGCCGGTGGGCGCCAGGGAGTTGAAGTGCAACCCGAATTCGGCGATGGCGGGTGGGGCTGACGCTTTGTCGATGACCAGCTTGACCCGCTGGGCAGTGACACTCGGAAAACGCCGCAACTGCTTGTGACCGATAATCCGGCCCGCAGTGACCGTGCGCCACTGATGGTTTTCAAGGACCTCCACGTGATAGCCCTGCACACGCTCGCCGAGGGAGATGTCTTCTTGAATTCTCGCCACGTTGAAGGTCCGTGCCTGGCCCAGATCGAGTTCGACCGTGCCGGTGGTCTGGCCCTCGGCGGGTGTCCACGCCGTCTCCAGCTTGCCGTCGCGCAGCAGCTCTTCCCGGCCCGAGGGGGCGCGCCGACTCGAAGCGCTCAGCACCGCGCCCCGCGCGAGGTCGTTCGCATAAAGGTCCCGCACATAAGCCCCCAGCTCGCGAAGCCGGGTGGCGTCCGCCTCGGCAATGCGCCCGCGCCGGTCGGGGGGGATGTTCAGCAGCAGCACGGAATTGCGACCGACGGATTTGAAGTAGATGTCGGCCAGGGTGGCCAGGGACTTGACCTTGGTGTCTTCGGCTGCGTGATAGAACCAGCCCGGCCGGATGGAGACATCGCACTCGGCCGGATGCCAGGCTGGCCGGCCGCCCTGGTCGATCACGGAGGATTCATCCTCCCGCGCCACCCCGGACTCGTTGCCGACCCAACGGATGTCCGGGCCGCAGATCGCGATCAAGGCCTGGGGCTGCAACTCCCGTACGAGCCCGTGGAAGGCGGGCCAGTCATATTCCTGCTTCTTGCCATTGGGACCTTCGCCGCAGGCGCCGTCGAACCAGACCTCGTCGATGGGGCCGTAGTCCGTGAGCAGTTCACGCAGTTGGTTCCGAAAGTACTCGTTGTACTTGGGCGAATCGCCATAGACAGGTTGGTTGCGGTCCCAGGGTGAAAGATATAGCCCGACCCGGATCCGCTTTTCGCGAACCGCCTCGACGACCTCCCGAACCACGTCGCCCTTGCCCCCGCGCCAAGGCGAGCTCTTGACGGAATGCCCGGTGAACCTGGAGGGCCAGAGACAGAACCCATCGTGATGCTTGGCGGTCAGGATGAGCAGGTTCACCCCGGACTCCTTCAAAACCTCCGCCCATTGGCGGGCATCGAAATCGGTGGGATTGAATAGCCGGGGATCCTCCTTGCCGTCGCCCCACTCGCGGTCGGTGAAGGTGTTCATGCCGAAGTGGGCGAAGGCGATGAACTCGTGGCGCTGCCACGCGAGTTGCTGCGGAGTAGGAACGGGAGCAGGCTCCGCCAAACTGTTCAGGCAGAGGCCGACAATGAGCGGGGTTAGGAGTCTCAGCGTACGGTTCATGGCACGTTGCGTTGGGTTTTTGACGCGAAAGCCCGATGCCTTCGCATGGTCGACATCGATGGTGGGTTGGTTGATCAAGATTCGCCTCCGGGAGTGCGCTGGCGTCGAGCGAATGGTCGGCAACATCGGTGGGGCGTGATGGTCGGCTTTGAAGGCCGCGGCTGGGAGGCCGCGCTGGGCACGATGAATGCACCGACGGTTCGTCTTTGCGGACCATCCCGAGGTTTCAGGTTCACGGCTCACCAGCGGAAAAAGCGGTAGGGATCGTCCCACTCTTCAGGTTGATCGAGGTAGAAGCCGGCAAGCCAACGTTGCTCTGGCTTGGAGGCTTCCACGGGGTAATGGAAGCGCTCCAGCAGCGGCGTGGCGCCAGCCACCCCCAGGTTGGCCAGCAAGCGGGTGACGACGAACGAGGCGCGCCGGTGGGTGCGCTTGAGGTTCGCTTGCTTGGGCTCGGCGAACTGCCACGGAGCGAGTTGGCAGAAGACGACCTTGGCATCCCCGCTCTGGCCCAGCACACCATCGCCCGCCGCTTGAGCGCCGCCGCTCAGGAGAGACAGTTCGCGCGGGTCGCGGTTGTGGGTGTCGGCGGGTCCCACTCCGGCCAGCAGAGAACTCGGTGGGAAGGGCTCAAAGAACGTGGCAATGTGCTCGGCCCGGCGCATCGTGACCGGGAAGGGTAACAGGGTCTGCGCCTCTTGCTGATCCATCCCGATGGCCAGCAGGCAGCCTCCGCGCTTGAGGTGTTCGGCCACCGGCCCTGCCCGGCCGGCGAGCGCTTGCCCGGCGCCCGGGCCGAGGACGAGCGTTTGGTCTGGCAGCAGGCTCCCTCCCTCATAGACGGCTGCCGCTATGCCGATGGACTCCAGATGACTCCGGCCAGCCGGCTCTCCGGCATAAACGGCGGTGCGCCGGGGGACGGGTTTCCAACCTGCGGCGTAGCGCAAGAGGTTGCGGGCCAGCGTGGCCGCCGCCGGGTCCTGCTCGGTGCGGCCGGTTACGTCCATTTGGCAGAACAACACCATGCCGCGGCCCTCGCGGTATTCCATGAGCGGGCTGTACTGGAGACTGAAGCCGCCGTCCAGGATGGGCAGGAAATCGCCGCGAACCGGCTTCTCGATCAGCACCGACGCCACGTTGCCGCGATTGCCACACCGCCACAGACGCGTCACGGGCAAGCCGCACCAGGTCACCGTGGGCGCACCGTTGAACTTCGGATTCAGCTCGTACTTCAGCCTTGGCGGGAGAGTCGTGGCCTCGCCCCGCCAATCGCGGAGATGCTCCGTTCCCAAACCTGCGAGCAGCGGGTGGCCCGCGATACGGGGAAACACCTCGCGCAAGCCGTACTCCTCCACCCGGAAGCCCAGGCGTTGTTCCAGCGCCTCTGAGGTTTGCTCGAAGACGACCACCCGCAGGCCCTCGCGCACGCGGCTGAGGTCGGGCACCGCCCCCTTCGGCGTCAGCGCGAATTTGCCCACGAGAAGGAGGTCATACGGCGACAGGTCGGTGTTCGCTTCCACGCTTTGGCATCGGACGCCCATGCCGTCGAGCAACGTCCTGGTTTCGCCTTTGGGATCGAACAGGGCGATCTTCCCGGACAGCGCGTCGAGGCGAACGTCTTGCCCGGCCTGGGCGGCATCCAGAATGGTGAGGGAGGAGCTGTCGGTCTGCGTTTCGCCGTTGCCAAACGCAAAGCTCGCCGACAACTCAAACCGGCCGGGCGCCAGCGTCGTCGGCAGCTCGAACCGCACGGGAATCCGCGCCTGCTGGCCGGCGGCCACGGTCACTCGCCGGCTGCCCTTCAACGGCTGCGGCAGGTTGAGGGTCCACTCGCAATCGCAGCGCACCGGCGCGCGCGAGTTGTTGATCACGATCAATTGTTTCTCGACCGCCTCACCGGGGAGGAAGTTGTGATCCTTGCTCGTGAATGCGGCAGGCTTCCCCGCCAGCCACCCCAGCAGGGGGCGGTTGTTGCGATAGAGCGACTCGGCGGCGGGAGTGGTGACCCAGTCGGATCGCTCATACGCCAGGTCCACCCTCTCGTAGCGCTGGTCGATGTAGTCCGGGCTGAAGCCCGGCCGTTGCAGGTGCTCCCAGTCCACCTTGAGCTCCTTCCGGCGCTGGTCCACGCCGTCGCGCAGTTTCCAGAAGTGGCCGTGCTCCCAGGGCGAAATCGCCGAGACGCCCCACGTGCGGAAGGCGCGCCAATTGTCGGTGAGATAGCGCGCGAACACCGGATAGCGCTCCTCGAAGCGGGTCGAGCCCACCTGGTTTGGGTAATCCCAGCGGTGCCAGAGTCTGCCGGCACGGTATTGCTTCGCTTCCCAACGGAGGTTCGCCTTTTCCGCTTCGCTGAGCTGGAACGCGCGGTCCCCCAGGAACTGGGCGTTCCATTCCGCGAGGCAGAACTCCCAAGGTACCGCTGCGCTGCCGAATTCCCGCTTCCCGTTGTACCAGCCGCGGTACATGGTCCAATCCCAGGTGAACGGCGCGCCGTATTCGCACAGGAACGCCGGTTTGACCCCCGCCGAGGCCCAGTGCCCAAACCAGTCGGACAGTTCCTGAACCGGCACGAAGTTGGGATAGAAGTTCATGGGGTGCATCGAGCCCAGGTTGCCCGACGCGTGATGGTAGACGATCCGGTGTGGATCGAGGCGGTTGACAATCGCCTCCGCGCGCACGGCCAGCTTCGCGTTGTTCGCCGCCCACCGGTCGCGCGGGTCATTCAGGCCATCGATCAGGTCGGGGTTCATGTCCTCGTTATACCCGGTGGCATTGTGGCTCATCGAATACATGACCACCGAGGGGTGGTTCTGGGCGGCGCGGACGAAGTACTCGGCATGGCGGGCGTAGCCGTTGGTGCCATCCGCCGCGGTGGAGGGCCAGTCGTAATGGCTGAAATGCGGCTGGGAGAGCGCGACGAGCATGCCCACATCGTCCGCCGCGCGGAGGATCTCTTCGAAACCCAGGTAGGAACCCGGCTCGCATCCGTAGTTATGGGTGTAAACGAAGTTGATCCCGAAACTTTGCAGCCGTTCCAGGCTTTCGCGGGCGGCATCGTAAGTGGCCAGGCCCGCGCTAACCTGCGCGTTGTCCAGCGGCACGGCGGAGAGAAACAGTCGGGTCCCGTTGAGAAAGAAGTCCCGTCCGTCGATCCAGAGCTCGCGAAAACCACAGCGCTCCGGCCAGGCAGTGTCCAGGACGCGACCGGCGCCATCCAACAAGGAAACCTCCAACCGATACTGGTTCTGCGGCGTATGCACGTCCCAGAGTTGGTCTGCCAGCCATGGGTCACTGAAGGAGAGGCGCCCTTCATGCAGGTCACCGGCCCGGAAAGCAGGGCTGGCGGATTCCTTGATGACCGCGCCCGCCTTCGCGATTCGCGCGCGCAACCGGTAGGTTTCATCTGCCGCCAGGCCCTCAATGTCGGCTTCAAACGTTGTCTCCCGTTGTCGCACCGAAGCGCTCGCCCGAGTATCTCCGAGGCGGGGGCCGCGCGGGGTGCTGAGAAGATAGACATCACCGCATAGGCCGCGTCGCGCCACCGAGCCCTTTACCTCGCGCGCCGAAGCGCTGTCGGTGTAGGCCAGCATGACCCCTTTGAGCGGTAGGGCGATCACCAGCAGGCTGAGGGTGTGGGCACGGCCGGGTTGGCACTGCACGGTGACGTCGAGTTCGCCGCCGGGAAATTGAATCTCACCGGCCCGGTGCCCATCCAGGTACGCCACGGCAAACGAGTTCAGGTATTCGAGGCGCAGCGCGATTCGGCGACCTGCCCACTCCGCCGGTACGGCGATCTCCCTTTGATGCCAAGCCGCCGAGATCTTGCCCAGGCCCTGCCCCTGCCACGCAGGATGGGTGACGACCGTCTGGCAGTCTTTCTGCATGTAGTCAGTGATTCCCGGCCAGCATCCGGGCACCTTGAACCAACCCCAGGACCGCGTGGGCGGTTCCTGTGAAGTCGGCTCGGTTGGCTGCCACTGCCAAAGGCCGTTCAAGCAGATGCGTTCACGCGAGGGTGTGACCTCGCGATGGGCCTGGTTGACATCCCACACCGCCTGGACGCCGGGCGGGAGTGGGGCGGCTTCGTTTTCAGAGCCAAGTCCAGTCGACACGCCGGCCAACAGGCCGAAAAGGAGACGGGCGATAAAGCGCATAGCGAATCTCCATGGAAGGCGATGGCACGGAGCGTGGGGAATGCCCGAAATCATGGTGCTGCTATTCGGACGGGGTGGACGGCCCGCGCCAGACGCTACCGCCGAAAGTCGTCACGTGGATCTCTGACCGGGCGCGGGTATCGAATTCGACCCGCTGCACGTTCGCAAACGGCAGGCCGTCGAACGCCTGCCATGTCCGGCCGTTGTCCCGCGATAGCCAAAGCCCTGCCCCCGGCGCTCCTTCGGTCAGGGTCATGTAGATCCAGCCGTCATGCTCGGGATGGAAATACCCACCAAAGGTCTGCGGCCCTTTACGACCGATGCGGGCCCAGGTCCGGCCGCCGTCCTCGGTGAGGTAGAGGCCACCGGACTCATCGCCGCGCCCGGCATCCGCCGCGCCGAGCAGTATCCGCTGGCTGTTTCGAGGATCTACCGAGAAGTCCTTGGGGTAGAGCAGCGGTTGGGAGCCGTTGATCTTCTCCCAGGATTCGGCACCATCGCGAGAACGATACAGGCCGACCCCTTCGGACATGAGGGGTTGGCCGGGTGCCGGGCGCTTGGCGCAGATCACGGCAAAGAGCGTGCCGTCGGCGTGCAACACCACCCGATAGACCCGCAGGTTCTTGGGATCGCCCAAGCCACTGCGCTTGAGAGTCCAAGTGCGGCCATCATCCACGGACTTGTAGACACCTTCCTCGAACACCCCGGCATACAGCGTGCGCGCCCCCTTCGGACTCTTGGGATCGAGGACAATCGAAGTGACGGGCTTGCGCGGCAACCCTTCCGTGGCGGGCTTCCACGATGCGCCGTGGTCGAGCGAGAGACAGATCCCGCCCGGGCCTTTGGCACCGTGCCGCCCGGAAATGATGTTGTCGTTCGGGATATCATGCACATCCGAGAAGGCACCCCAGATCTTGCCCGGGAGTTCCGGGTCAAACGCCATTTCGTAGCACGTATTTCGCCACGGCGACCAGGACTTCGGATCCCACCAGAGCCAGGTCCGCCCGGCATCGGTTGAGCGGGCCATGCCAATGTCGGTATAACAGATGTACTGGCGGTTGGGGTCGAAGGGATCGGCGTAGAAATGCCAGGTCGTGGTCACGACGAGGCCGTTGCAGACCCAGGCCGAGCGCGGAGCGGGCTTCTGTCCCGGAGCCGGATAGGTGTGACCGCCGAACCAGGAAGCCCCCCCGTCGTGGGTGACGTGGGGTTCGTTGCGGACCAGGATGACACGATCGGGATTCGAGTTGCAGATTGCCGCGCCGAACGGAGTCTCACCCCCTTTGAAGCACTGGCCGCAGGAGGCGGTTTCCCAATCGGGTGCCACGTTGTAGTCCTTGAACCGTGGGTCCTGAAAATAGGTTGCCCGCCAAGTCAGCCCGCCGTCATCGCTGCGATACACCGTATCGCTGTGCGGCGGATGGAAGCCGGTGCTCGTGTTGCAGGCGTAGACGGTGAGCGGTCTCGCGTCGGTGGCCAGCAGTTGGTGATATTGGGAGATGGAGCCGTAAGCCCATTGGTCGGCCTTGGCGGTCTCGGTATTGAGCCCCCGGCCCATGGCGGATTCCCAACTCTCGCCCCGATCCCGGGAACGGTAGATGCCACCCCGGAACGCCCCGTTCTCCTCCCGGCTGGGAATCGAACAATACAGCAGGACGAGATTGTTCGTCGCCTCGGAACCGGCCGCAAATCCCTGCACTTCCTTCCAAGGCAAGCCGTGCATCGTTTCGAGCCAGTTCGTGCCAGCGTCATCAGACCGCCAGATGCCGCGCTTGGTGGCCGCGAAGACGGTTTGTCCCTGCCGGGTGCGGTCGAAGTGGAAGCCGAGGACTTCGCCCGCCGGCCCCTGACAGGCCGTCCACGTCTCGCCCCCGTCACGGGATAACCAGCACCGGCCGTTGCGCGAGCCCGCCAGCATGGTTTGGGGGCTTGATGGACTGATGGCGATCTCCCCGCCCAACGATTCCTTGAGGTTGCCCACGGCTGCGAATGTCCTGCCCCGGTCACGACTGACCTTCAACCGTCCCCCTGATGACGCATAGAGGATGTTAGGGTCGGTGGGATGGAATGCGGGTCGGCAAGCGGTGTCGCTCTGGAGCTGTGCGTGGTGGATCATGCGCCAGTTGCGGCCGCCATCCTCGGAGAGGTAGGCCGCGCTCATGTCGCAGTTCAACATCATCAGGCTAGGGTCGGCGGGGGAGATTGCTGGCGTGAACATGCCGCCTCCGCCGGAAAGGCCCAACGGTTGCCAGTCGGCCGCTTGGGCCGAGGCTCCCGTCCGGAGTAGTTCGGCCAGCAGGGCCAATCCGAGCAAAAGGGGCGCGGCTGGGAAGCGTAAACGCAGGCGTTTCATAAGCGCTTGTTCGAGCCACCGGCGTTGGCCTGTGCCAGAAACCAAGGCGTTGCTGCCAAACCACCCCAACTGGCGGGGTCGTGGTTGGCCAGAAACACCTTTCGCAGGGTCTCATCGTGAGGAACCAGACTGACCCAGAGCACGCCGGGCGAGTTCTTCCACCGTGGATCCGGTTGGCCGCCGTCGATCCGCTGGAACTTGGCGCCCTCGACGCTCTGGTTCCACATGAAATCGCGGTTGGTCGCGATCAGACGTTGCAGGTCCTCCTGCGTGAAAACCAGCCCGTGCTCGAACGCCGCCGTGATGCCTCCCACATCGATGCCATAGTAGCCGCCGTTGGGATGAACCCCCACCCAATGGCGTGGAGAGCCGTCGGGCTTGTAGTCCCACGGCCCCGCGGGCTCCCAGTAGTTCCAGACGAAGTACTTCCCGCCCTCCCGCAACTTCATGCGCGACTTCATCAAGCGGAACCACTGCTCAGCCCTGGCGCGATAGACGGGTTTGCCCGTCACGTCATGCATCGCCAACAGCCAGAGCGCAATGTGGTTCTGCTTGTTGTCGGGGTTCGAGAAGCCTTCGGTGGCGCGCCTCGCGTAGCCCTCTGTCCAACCGTCGCCCTTGGCGTTGAGGCCGAAGTCCGGAACCACCCACAAGCCGCCTTCCTTGACCTCCCGCCAGCAGCCACGTGCATCCCATTTCTCGAAAACTTGCGCAGCCAGGGTGAGCCAGGCCTCAGCTCGAGTTCCGTGGCTCGCTTTCAGATCAGGTGCCTTCAGAATCTCCCCTGCCATGAGGACCAGGGGACGCAGCGCCATCGCCTCCCCGAGCAGACTGTCGGTCAACAGCTCCTTCGCCACCGCGCCGCCGGAGTCACGCTTGGGCCAGCCCACGAAACCGTCCGGCTCCTTTACGCCGCGTTTGAGCCAAGCCTCGGCCCATTCGGCGAGGAGATCGACCCACTTGGGATCATGCGTCGCCCGGTAGCCTTCGTAGAACCCGGTGAGAAAGGGAGTCACCAGCCAGCCGAGTTCTTCCCCCAGCTCGCGGTCACAGTAACGGCGGCGAGCGTCCCCCAGG
>CAYYMW010000039.1:0-26081 GCA_964472515.1 uncultured Verrucomicrobiota bacterium
GGACTCTCAATACCGGACGCATGACTACAAACATGCCGTCCCTGACGGGACTTCTGCGGGTCACCCCGCCCGCCGCAATGTCGCCGACCGCAGGAGCGTGCGCCGCACCGCCCGCCCGTTTGCCCGGAGCTCCGCGCCCCGCCGGGGCGCGGACAGATCCAGATGCCGGCAAGTACCGGTGGGCGCACTTCGTTTCCCACCGGCTACCAGCCTTCGATCCCTTCGGGATATGGTGATGGGGCACGCGTGCCTGCAGTGGTGCAGGGAGCACGGCAGCCCTCCCGGCCCCTTGTCTCATGCCATCCGCCGATAACTGCAAATAGCCGCAAATAGCCGCCAACCACCCCGGTGGACTGCGGCGGCCTAACCTGCGTCCGGCAATGTCGTGGCCACCCCCCAATTCCACGGCCCAAGCTCCGTGCCCGTCGGGACGAAGAGTGTGGCGTCGGCGAATCTCTTTGCGATCCAACCCGTGCGTTTGCTACGCTCCGCCCAGCCACCGGCACGTTATGTTTGCCACCTCTTCACCCGGCGTTCAGGTTGGTCGCGGGCCCAACCGGCACTCTTCCTTTGCGCTCCTGGCCTGCACCGCCGCCTTCGCTCTTGCGGCCACTGCGGCCGACTCTCCGCCGGCCGCCTCACCGGCCGGCATGCGCGCAACGCAGGACGCCGCCAGTGGCCAGGTCGATCTCTTCGAGGGCAGCCAGCCCGTCCTGCGCTACAACTACCGGACCATCGAGCCGGGAGCCCTGCTCAACCAGGTCTCCGAGCCCAATCGCATCTACGCCCGCGCCAGGAGCGACTACCTCCACCCCCTCTACGGGCTGGGGGGCGAGGTGCTCACGCGCGATTGGCCGGTGGATCACCCGCATCACCGGGGCATCTATTGGGCGTGGCCCGAGGTCGAATTCGGCCCGGCGCGCGGCGATCTGCATGCCCTGCAGAAGGTCTTCGCCCGGCCCACCGGCCGGATCGCGATGAAGAGCGGCGCGGCCGCGGCGCAGGTGGAAGCCGAGAGCCTCTGGAAATGGGAGGACCGCGAGCCCATCGTGCGCGAAGTGGCTTTGATCATGGCCTATCCCGCCACCGCGCAAGGCCGCGCGGTGGATTTGGTGTTTCGCTTCGAAGCCTTGAAGGACGGCGTCACGGTGGCCCGGCGCGAGACCAAGCTCTACGGCGGTTTGAACCTCCGGTTGGCGACTCCCACCGCCCAGACGATCAACACGCACACCGATCCCGCCGACGCCGTGCCCCGGCGGGCGTGGTCCGACCTGAGCGGCGTGTTTGCCGGCGGCGCGGCCTCCGGTCTCACCGTCCTGCAATCGCCGGGGAACCCCGACTACCCAGGCGACTGGGTGAAGTACCCGGAGCTTTCGTGGTGCCAGCCCACGTTTCCGAAGTCCGGGACGCGCTTCGCGCTGCCCAAGGGGCGACCCGTGGTGCTGCGGTACCGGCTTTGGATCCACCGCGGCGGCCAACCCGCGGACGACGAGGCCGCCCGGCTCTGGGATGCCTTCCGGGCCGACGTGGCCCAGCCCCCCGCGTTTACGTTTACTGACCGTCCACCCTCCAACTAAGCCCTGACATGAAACCCGCCGATCCCACGACCAACACCACCCGCCGTGAGTTTTTGAAGACCGCCTCCGCCGCCCTCGCGGCCCCGATGATCGTGCCCAGCTCGGTGCTCGGCGCGGACGGGCAGACGCCGCCGAGCGGGCGCATCAACCTGGGGATCATCGGGTGCGGCGGCATGGGCCGGGCCAACCTGGGCGAATGCACGAAGCACTCCGATGTGGTGGTCACCGCCGCCTGCGACGTCTGGAAGACGCGCCGGGACGCCGTGGCCGCACAGTTCAAAGGAACCTGCAAGACCTACGCCGACTACCGCGAGATGCTTCAGGCCAAGGACCTCGACGCGGTGATCATCGCCACCCCGCCGCACTGGCACACCCTCATCGCCATTGCCGCCTGCGAAGCCGGCAAGGACATCTATCTCCAGAAGCCGATGACGCTGCATCTCGGCGAGAGCCTGGCGGTGCGGAATGCCGTGAAGAAACACAACCGCATCTCGCAGATCGGCACCCAGATCCATGCCGGGGACAATTACCGGCGAGTCGTCGAACTGGTCCGCTCGGGCAACCTGGGCAAGATCGGGGTCGTCCGCACGTTCAACGTGATGAACCAGGGGGTGGCCGGGGTGGGCAAGGCGCCCGATTCCAAGCAGCCGGCCGACATCGATTGGAGCCTGTGGTGCGGGCCGGCACCGTTGCGCCCCTTCAACTCGATTCTCGCCACCGACGCCTATTACCATTCCTCCTGGATGGACTACAGCGGCGGGTGGACCCCCGGCATGGCCCCGCATATCATCGATCTCCCCATCTGGGCGCTTAACCTGGGCTACCCGCTCAGCACCAGTTCCGCCGGCGGCCGATATGTGGTGCAGGACGACGGCGATGCCTACGACCACCACGAGGTGGTCTGGCAATACCCAAACTTCACCCTGACCTGGATGTCTTCGCTGACGAACAGCTACGACTTCGTGATGCGCGGTGACGCCCAGCCCGAGCGCCGCCTGGGCATCTACTTCCACGGCACCGACGCCACCCTCTACGCCCACTACAACACGTTCCGCGTGATGGCGGAGGGTGACCGGATGAAGGGCAAGCCCGAGGTGCCCCAATCGATCCCGTCCTCGCCGGGGCATGAACGCGAGTGGCTGGACTGCGTGAAATCCCGCCAGCAACCGAGTTGCAGCGTCTTTTATCACACCAAGGTGGACGTGCCGATCGTGCTGAGCCTGCTGTCGCTTAAGCTCGGCCGTTCGATCCGTTTCGATCCCGTCAAGGAACAGATTGTCGGCGATCCCGAGGCCGCCCGCCTGGCTGTGCCGGAATACCGCGCGCCGTGGAAGTTCCCCGCGCAGTATCTGAACGCTTGAGGCGGCGGGCAAGCGGCTCCGGGTTGAACCCGCGACGAACTGGGCAACCCGGGCGAACCATGCGACGCCGCCTGAATGACGTTGAGCGCGAGGGCCATTCTAGTATGCTCGTCCTCATGAGAGCGGGCCTATGAACATGCTCCAGCGAATGTCTCTGAAGGGATTCAAGTCGATCCGCGAACTGCGGGACTTGGAGTTCAAACCGCTTAACGTACTGGTCGGTGCGAATGGCGCCGGAAAGTCGAACCTGATTTCATTCTTTCGGTTGCTCAACTTCGCCATGACCGACGCGCTCCGGACCTATGTCGGCGAAGCTGGCTACGCCCGATCGTTGCTCCATCAGGGCGACGCTCCGGAGGTGTCGACTCAACTTCAGTTCCGCACCGCTAACGGTTCCAACGGCTACGAGGCCACGCTGAAAGCCGCTGCGGGTGGGGCTCTGATCTTCACCGAAGAGGCGGTCGTCTGGCATCGGGACGGCTCGCCGGTTCCACGGCGGACTCTGCTGGGGATAGGTGGCGAGAAGTCCCTGCTTAACGACCCCATCCGGCAGCAGGACTCCACGGTGCGCGTCGTGCGTCACCTGCTCATGAGCACCCGGGTGTATCAGTTCCACGACACGTCCGCGACTTCCCGCCTCCGCAGCAAGTGGCAGTTGGACGACAACCGCTATCTGTTCGACCACGGTGGCAACCTGGCCTCGGTGCTCTACTACCTAAGGGAGCGAAAGAGGGACACTTACAACCTCATCGTCAGCACCGTCCAACAGGCGGTCCCGTTCTTCGGCGACTTTGCCTTGGCGCCTGATCGCCTCAATCCATCGGTAATCGATCTGCGCTGGCGCGAACAGGGGTCGAGTTACGAGTTGGGTCCCCACCAGCTTTCCGATGGTACTTTGCGCTTCATCGCCCTCGTCACGCTCCTCAGCCAACCCGCCGACGACCTGCCCGGCATTGTGATCGTGGACGAGCCGGAATTGGGACTCCATCCTTCGGCGCTCAGTGTGCTGGCCGACCTGCTGCGCTCGGCCTCTGCCTCGTCGCAAGTGATTGTCTCCACCCAGTCGGTGACGCTGGTCAATCGCATGGCACCCGAAGACATCGTCGTAGTGGACCGGGAAGGCGGGCAATCGATGTTCCGGAGATTGGATGAGGCCGCCTTGGCCGGCTGGCTGGAGGATTACGCCATGGGCGAGCTGTGGGAGAAGAATGTCCTGGGAGGGCGGCCATGAAGAAGGTGCTGCTGCTGGTCGAGGGCTTCACCGAGGAAGCCTTCGTGAAGCGGTTGCTCGCGCCGGCCTTGCCGGGCCTCACCCTCATTCCCACGGTGGTGAAGACCCGCACCACCGGCGCCCGTCCGCACAAGGGCGGTTTCGTCAAGTACGCGGAATTCCGCCGGCAGCTCCTCTTGCTGCTGCGCGATCCCACCGCGACGCTGGTTTCCATGATGTTCGACTACCAAGGACTCGGAGCCGACTTCCCCAGCCGCCATGCGGCTTGCGGGCAGACCCCGAAGGAACGAGTCTCGGGCGTGGAGCAAGCGTTGCAGGCAGACATCGGCGATCCGCGGTTCCTTCCGTTTCTGGCCATGCACGAGTTTGAGGCCCTGCTTTTCGTCGAACCCCGGGTGATCGCCGAGGTGGTCCGCCGACCCGAACTGGCGGCCCCGCTTCAGGCGATCCGGCAGGCCCATCCTGCCACGCCGGAGGAAATCAACGACTCCCCCGCCACCAGCCCCTCCGCCCGCATCGAGCAAGCGTGCGACCAGCATTGCGGTTCGGCCCGGGTTTTTCAGAAACTCACCCACGGCCTGATTGCCGCCACCCGGATCGGCCTGCCTAAGATGCGTGCGGAGTGTCCGCACTTCGCGGCGTGGCTCGCTCGGCAGGAAGCGCATGCGGCAGCGTGATCCTTCGCTGAGGGGGCGCGCGATCTGGTCCCCTTTCCCACGCTTGATCTTTGGCGCGTTCTCGGGCACCAAGATCGGGCGGCGGGTCCGCTGCCAAGACAGCTTGGCCCGCCGGTTGCACTTTTCCGATGAAGACAAATCCGCCCTCCACCGAGCAGGTTGGCCCGTTCCAACTGTTCATCCTGGTCCTCACCATCGCCGTCTTCGGCATGCTGGTCGCCGACACCTTCCTCAAGCTGCCCCCTGAGGTGTCGACGCTGCTGCGCACGATCGACACCTTTGTGTGCATCGTCTTTCTGATCGACTTCGGCGTGCGCCTCTACCGCGCGCCGGACAAGGTCGAGTTCATGAAATGGAACTGGATCGACCTGGCGGCCAGCATTCCCGAGGTCGAGTTCCTGCGCCTGGGTCGCTTCGTTCGGTTGCTGCGGATCATCCGGTTGCTCCGCGCGGTGCGCTCGAGCCACCGCCTCCTGAACCTGCTGCTCAAACAGCGGTTCCAGAGCGGCATCGCCTCGGTTTCGCTGATGCTCTTCCTGCTCCTGACGTTCTCGTCGGTGGCCATCCTGTTCTTCGAGCGTTCCCCGGAAGCCTCCATCAAGACCGCCGGGGACGCCGTGTGGTGGAGCGTCTGCAGCCTTACCACGGTGGGCTATGGCGATGTCTATCCGATCTCCTTCGAGGGCCGCGTCCTGGCCATGATCGTCCTGCTCTGCGGCGTGGGGCTCTTCGGTACCGTCAGCGGCATGATGGCCTCCTTCTTCGTCGGGGACCAAGGCAAGGAGGAGGAGGAAGCCGGGCAGGAGATTCTCCAACAGTTGGCGGTTCTCAACGAACGGGTGGCCAGCCTGCAACAGCAACTCCAAGCCAATAAGCCTGCTCCGCCCGCAGGTTAATGGATGGGAGCGACCCAGCCCGCAACTCAGCACGGGCCACCAAACTCCGACGCCGGCATCGCCTCCGAGTTGAGCGCTTCCACAATCCCGAGATGCCCACCCGCCCCGACGAAGGAGCGTCGGCGGGATCGATAAAGGCCATGGTGTCCGCTGCCAGGGTGGCGTTGGTGAGCGTCTGCCAGCCGCTCCGCAAACCCGAAGGGTTCCGAGAACTCAGCAGATCGCCCGCCTGCGGCGGGGGAAATGGGAAACCAACTCGGGAACCCGTGCCAAAGACCGGGTCTCCCTTGTATCGCAGGCCTCTGGCCGGCTGTATCGCAGGCTTCCAGCCTGCACAACGCGAGCGACACGCCCGTTCCTTTCCCCTCCACCCAAGTTGTGCTCCTCCTTCCCCCGTCGCAGGCGGGTGATTTGCTACGGTCTGCGATCCCGGCTGGGATCGCGACGGAGGGGCCGCGCGTTCAGATCTGGTAATCGTCGGAGAAGACGCGGAGGTTGCGCAACTCGACGTAGACTTGCTCGCCCGGACGGAGATCGAGTTGGCGGAAGTGCTCCTTGCTGAGTTGGACCGTAAACTCGCCGCCTTCCAGGCGTTCGAGTTCGACCTGGGCCACCGGCCCGGCCGCGTTGAACCGGAGAATGCGCGCCGGCAGGGTCGCTTCCGGGCGGGGCTCCCAGACGATCCGGATGTCGTGCGGCCGGACGTAGGCCACCGCCGTGCCCTCGCTCCGGGGACGGGTTGCGGCGGGCACTTGAATCTCGCCCCCCCGATCAACACGCCCCCCTCGCTCATCCGGCCGTGGAACAGGTTCACATTGCCCAGGAAGTTGTACACGAAGGGAGAGGCCGGATGGTCATACAACTCGGTAGGCGTGCCCACCTGCTCGATGCGCCCCTGGTTCATGACCACTACGCGATCCGCCACTTCGAGCGCCTCTTCCTGAGCGTGAGTGACGAAGAGGCTGGTGACGTGGATCTCGTCATGCAACCGGCGGAGCCAGCGGCGGAGGTCTTTCCGCACCTTGGCGTCGAGCGCCCCGAACGGCTCGTCCAGCAGGAAGACCTTCGGCTCCACCGCCAACGCGCGGGCGAGGGAAACGCGCTGCTGTTGCCCGCCCGAGAGCTGCGCGGGATAGCGGTCGGCCAGCGGTTCGAGTTGCACCAACCGCAGCAGTTTCAGCACGCGCTCGCGGATATCCGCCTCGGACGGCCGCTGCGCGCGCGGGCGCACGCGGAGGCCAAAGGCGATGTTCTCGAACACGCTGAGGTGGCGGAATAGCGCGTAGTGCTGAAACGCGAAGCCGGCCTTGCGCTCGCTGGCGGGCAACGCGGTAACGTCCTCGCCGCTGTAGAGCACGTGGCCGGCTTGTTGGAGCGAGGTGGCGGGACCCATAAACTCAACGCGCGAGTTGCCGGCGGGTGCTCCGCCACTGGAGCAGGTTGATGATCAGCAGCATGAAAAACGAGATGACCAGCATGACCACCGCCAGGGCGGTGGCCCCGGCATAGTCGTATTGTTCGAGCTTGGTGATGATCAGCAGCGGCGTGATTTCCGTCTTCATCGGCATGTTGCCGGAAATGAAGACCACCGAGCCGTACTCGCCCAGCGCGCGCGCGAAGGAGAGGGCAAGCCCGGTCAGCAACGACGGGTAGAGCACCGGGAGGATCACCCGCCGGAAGGTCTGCCAGCGATTCGCGCCCAGGCTGGCGGCGGCTTCTTCGAGTTCGGCGTTCATATCCTCGATCACCGGTTGCACCGTGCGGACCACGAAGGGCAGGCCGATGAACGTCAGCGCCACCCACACCCCGATAGGGGTGAAGGCGACCTTGATCCCCAGCGGTTCGAGCCAGCGGCCGATCCACCCATTGCTGGAATAGACCGCCGTCAACGCGATTCCGGCCACCGCGGTGGGCAGTGCGAACGGCAGGTCGACCACGGCATCCACCAGCTTGCGGCCCGGGAACTCGTAGCGGGCCAGCACCCACGCCACGAGCAGGCCGAACACGAGGTTCACCGAGGCGGCGGCGAGCGAGGTGCCGAAGGTCAGCCGGTACGAAGCGAGCACGCGTGGCGGGGTTACCGTGGCCCAGAACTGCTCCCCACTGAGCGAGAACGTCTTGAAGAACGTCCCCGCCAGCGGGATCAGGACGATCAGGCTGAGGTAAAGCAGCGTGTAGCCCAGGGTCAGTTTGAACCCGGGCAACACGCTGCGTTGGCGAAACCACAGGGCCATGAACGGGCTGCGCGGCCGGCTAGCCGGCCGCTTGGCTGGCGTGCAGCCTCAGCGTGCTCAGAAGATCGCAAAGGGTGCGCATGCGTGAAGGGAGTAACGAGACAGGTGAGGGGAATAGCAAGAGCCGCCAGTGGACTGGTGGGCAAAGGGGCTACGGTTTGTACAGTTGATCGAAGACGCCGCCGTCGCTGAAGTGGGTCTTCTGGGCCTTGGCCCAACCGCCGAAGGCCTCGTCGATGGTTACCAACCGGACTTGGCTGAACTGGGCGGCGTACTTCGCCAGTGCGGCCTCGGAACGCGGGCGGTAGAAGTGCTTGCCGGCGAGTTCCTGGCCTTCCTCGGAGTAGAGGTAGTCGAGGTACGCCTGGGCGAGCGCCTCGGTGCCGTGTTTGCGGGCCACTTTCTCGACCACGGCCACCGGCGGTTCGGCGAGGATGCTGAGCGACGGCGTGACGACCTCGAACTTGTCGCGGCCGAATTCCTTCAGGGCCAGGTACGCTTCGTTCTCCCACGAGAGGAGCACGTCACCGAGGTTGCGTTGGACAAACGTGGTGGTCGCCCCGCGCGCTCCCGAATCGAGCACGGGAACGTTCTTGAACAAACGAGCCACAAAGTCCCGCGCCTTGGTGTCGTCCCCGCCGGGTTGCCGGAGCGCGTACGCCCACGCCGCCAGGTAGTTCCAGCGCGCGCCGCCGGAGGTTTTCGGGTTGGGCGTAATCACCGAGATGCCGGGCTTCACCAAGTCGCCCCAATCGCGGATCTGCTTCGGGTTGCCCTTGCGCACCAGGAACACCACGGTGCTGGTGTAAGGCGTGCTGTTGTGGGGCAGCTTTCGCTGCCAGTCAGCGGGCAGCAAGGCGGCCTTCTCGGCAATGGCATCGATATCGTACGCCAGCGCCAGCGTGACCACGTCCGCCTCCAACCCATCGATCACCGAGCGCGCCTGCTTGCCGGAGCCACCGTGCGATTGCTGGATCGTCACCGGGTCGCCCTGCTTCTCCTTCCAATGGCGGGCAAAGGCCACGTTATACTCGCTGTAAAACTCCCGGGTGGGATCGTAGGAGACGTTGAGCAGGCTCAAGTCCTTGGCCAGCAGCGGGGTGGCAGCGGCCAAGGCCAGGGTAGCGACGACGGCGAAACGGGTGAGTGGTTTCTTCATGGTTTCAAGTGGATGGGCGGTAGCGAACAACGCGGAGGTGGATTTCGGGGGGCTTGACTGGGGCAGCTTCCAAGGGAGGCGGGACGACTATATCTCGTAGAGTGGCGGCTGCTTTTCCAAGCGCACGCGCTCGGTGCGCTCAATCTGGGTGACTTGGCCATCGTGGACCACGATCTGCACCAGGCCGTACCGCAACGAGTTGACTTGGCGGCGCACCAACCCAACCCAGGGCTCGGTCACTTCTTCCGGCCGATTCTGGGCCTTGCCCGCCTCGGACGGATGCGGCTGGAAAGAGGCGGTCGGTTTCATAGCTCCGCAGGGTTGACCACCGCCACCCATCCTCCCAGCCCTTGGCTGGCTCGGACGCGAAGGACGACTGAGGTTGCGCTCATAATATCCACTTGATAGATCGTTTATCACTGTTCTGTAGTAACAGGTGGTTCTATCGCATTTGGCGGCTTGAATTTTGAACTCAACCCACAAACACGCACCATGATAACGACCTCCTAAGTAGTGATTTAAACTCAACACTGAATCTGTCAAGGGGGTATTTCACCAGCCGGAGACGTCGGTGCCCCCACAAGTTGACCGTAACTGTGCCTGACTACCCATCCGATTCCCGGCCAGACCGGGGGTGGGGAACGAGACCCGGTGGTACGGGATGCCGGTTGGGTCGCGCTGGCGCGCGATCCCGTGCTCAAGATCCCGGAGGGATCGAAAGCTCATAGCCGGTGGGAAGCGTAGCGCGCCCACCGGTAGAAGCCCGCGCCCGGTCCTCCCCGCGCCCCGGAGGGGCGCGCAGCCGAGTCCGGAGTCCTCGGCGAAGTGCCGGCCACAGCCCCCAATGAAGGCGGCGGGCTGACCATCGTCCGGCGTCACGCAGCCATCACTTGAATCCACCGCCAACTGGGCGATCCACTGGGAGACGCAGTGGTCAATTCTGTTAGGCGGACAGGGCAAACCACCGGGGAGATGGGCAAACAAATGACCAGCCAGGGCGTGGGGGAAATACCGATCCAGAGCGGAATCGGGTCAACGGGGCGAGGATTCACCCCGGTTTCGAGCCGGAGGGTTTCCGTTCCGCCAACTGCCAGGCTGGCCCGGATGCCAGAGGCCGGCTAACGCGGCCAGCCTTGCACCGGGCGCGTCAGAGCCCGAGGGCGTTGGTGCGCCAGCGCTCGGTGACGGCCCAGAGGTTGAGGGGGCTGAAGGAGCGTCCAAACCGGAGAAAGCGCGCGCTCCCATCGGCAAAGGCGTAGTTCGACCCGCCGCCGCGCGAGGTCTTGACCATCGAGGAGTGCCGCGCCTGCTCGACTTCGGTAATGTCGTTGCCCACTCCTTCAAGGAAATCCATGTAGTAATGGGGCGAGTTGCTCTCCTTCTCGCCAAGGTAGACCGTTTCGCTGGGCTGCGTGACGGCACTCTCGCGAACCGACTTCCCCACGATGGCTGACATGGAGAACTCCGCCCCCATCTCGGCCTGGAAGTAATCGTTCCACCCGTTGATGATATAGCTGCGCGGGGCGGCGTCGGCCGGAAAGCCGTTGGTGCCGGCATTCCCGGTGACCGGGACTTTGGGGCCGTCGCTGGGGCAACGGAGCAGCTTGACCTCGCGGTAGATGGGGTAGAGGCGATCCGGCCAGCGGGGCCCGTTGGTGCGCGGCGGTTGGAGGCCGCGGTTGTCGTCCGTATACATCACCAGGGACAGCCCGAGCTGGCGCAGGTTGTTGGCGCACGAGATCCGGCGGCCGGTTTCCTTGGCGCGGGCGAGCGCGGGGAGGAGCATCGAGGCGAGGATGGCGATGATCGCGATCACCACCAGCAACTCGATCAGAGTGAACGCGTCGGTCCGGGCGGGGGTCTCCGCTGACTGCGAGGCCGCATGCATGATCGAATAGACGCTGGCCGCCGCCGTCCATTCATTGAGTCGCGCATGAACAAGAAGACCTGGGTGCTGGTGGTGCTGGCTGCTTTTCTCGGCAGCGTGTACGCCTACTACTTCACGGACTGGATCAACACCCCGGCTATCTCGATCATCAAGGCGGACCGCCCGTTCCGCTCCCCCCGCTCGAATGCCGGGGTGTTTCCGGTCAGCTTCACCCTGGACGGCAAGTACGAACTGACTGACGTGTGCGTGTACGTCGCCAGCGTCTACGCCACCAACCGGCAAGCCACGCCCCTGTGGCACCTGGTGTCGCGGAAGGGTTCCGAGCCCTCGAAAGGCTTTATCTACGGCCGGCCCATTCCCGGCATGCAACCAGCCAACACCAATGTGCCGCCCATGAAGCTCATAACGGGCCTGAAGTACCGGCTGGTGGTCAAGGCCGGTCGCGCGCGGGGCGAGAAGGAGTTCGAAGCCACCGTAGCGCAGTAGCGAGCCCGGCCACCTTACACCACCCGTTCCACCACCCTTCTGCGTCGTCAGCCGACCCCGCTTCACGGTCATCGAGCTCCGCCTACCGACTCGCGGGGTCGGTCGCCTTTTGATACACCGCGTAGCGGTCCGGACCCAAGGCCTTCTCGATTTCCCCCCGGAGCCGCTCCTGCGCTGCGGCCCTCGCGGCCTTGTCTGCCTGGGAGTTTCGGCCCGCAAGCTCTTCCGGGAACTGTGCTTCATACGCCTTCTGCAGGCCGTACAGCGTGAGGAACTCCTGCTCGGTGGGCTCGAAGGCCGTGAGTTGCTTGGCCAGCGTCAACGCGGTGGGCGACGTCCGCAGTTCGTATTGCCGGGCCTCTTCGGGCGTGAGCAATGCCTTGATCGACGCCTCGGCGTCCCGCCGGAGGCGGTCGATGTCCTCCATGGTCAACTCGTTGTCTTTGCGCAGGGCAAGGCGGTCCTCCACCTGTTTGCGCACCTGCACGATTTGCGCCTTCTTGGCCGGGTCGTTCAGGAAGTCCAACTGCAGGTCCAGCCCGTTCTGCTCTTTGGCGGCGCGCATGCTGACCTCCGGTTCGATGCCCAGCGCACTGAGCACGTGGTTGCGCTCCTGATCGAGCGTGAGGAGCTTCCCCCACAGTTCACGGCCCGCGCCGCGAATGAACTCCTGCGGCCCCCCTTTCCAGTACTGGACCTTCGGCCCCTGTTGCCGCGCCTGCTGCTTCTTGTCCTCGTAGAGCTTCCAGACATCGGCCCGGACGATGTCGCGGATCGTCTCTTCCGGACACCCCACCGCGCGCAGGTTGGCGATGTACTGGCGGTAATCCGGGGATTCCACCGATTCCCACGTCAGGCGCCTTCCGGAGTTGGTGGTGGCGACCGTGACCGGGGCCGCGGCGAGTGGTCCGGTCCGGTTCGTCGTCGCCCCGAGGGTTGAGGGGGCGGCGGCGATGGGCGGGGCTTCGAGCGCTCGCAGGCGGTCCCTCAGGCGGGCGTTCTCGCGGACCTCGTAGAGGCTGGTGGCCACGGCCAAGGTAAGGGCAGCGGCAACGAGTGATTTTTGGAGGGTGGTCATGGTGAGTGCTTTGGCGGCGGCCGTGGTGGCCGTCATGAGGGAAGTAGCGCCGATCAGACTGGTGGCGGCGGCAATGGAGGCGGCCAGGCCGGCGGGTGCAGCCTGGGCGGCGTGCGCCGACAGCACCACCGCCAGGCCGCTGGTGCCCAGCGCAATGCCCCTTCCGGCGAAGAACTTGCGCAGCCGCTCGAGGGCGCGGGTGACCCGCTTCTGGGCGGTGTCGTCGCTGGTGCCGAGGGCCAACCCCACCTCCCGCAGCGGCTGGTTCTCAAAATACCGCAACAGCAGCGCGGTGCGGTCCGCCGCGTCCAGTGCGCCCATGGCCTCCTCGAGCCACGGTTCGATCTGCCGCCAAACGTCCTGGTCATCGGAGGGCGTCATGGCCTGCAACTCCACCGCGGCCCGTTCGCGCCGTTGGCGCCGCGTTTCGCGTCGGACGACATCGATGGCCGTGCGCCGGGCAACTTCATAGAGCCACCCAGTCACTACCGTGGTGGGAGGCAGCCGGCCTGCCTCCCGGGCCAGGTCGGCGAAAGTGGATTGGGCGACCTCCTCGGCCAGATGGGCCGAACGGACCTGACGCAACGCGGCATGATAGACCAGGTTGACGTGTCGCTGGACCAGCGCCTCGAAGGACGCCTCCGATCGCTCCCGGACGTAGGCTTGCAGCAGTTCCCAATCACTGGACATCGTTTTCAAACCTATCGCCACCGCCCGGGAAATCCGACAGAAAATCGTCCGGCGTGGTCGTCCGTCTGTAGCGGCTGGGAAGGTGGGGTGGCATCGCCGATAAGATCCTCGTGACTCACGGCCGTTCCCGCCTCTCCCCGCCTCGGACCAATCCCGCTCGTTGCCGGCCTATTGGCGCTTCGCACTTGATCGCCGAACCGGAGTGCCGTATGCAGTGCCCATGTCTGCCTGGGGTCTGTCTTGCCGCGCGCTCGCCGCGCCATGGTTGCTTTTGTCGCTGGTCGCTTCCCTGTGGGCGGGCGAAACCCCTGAGCGCCCCTGGCCACCGAACGGTTTCGCTTATGCCGGGCCGGAGACCGAGTTGGCCTGGACGGACGGGACGACGAATCTGCTGACCAACGGGGGCTTCGAGAATGGGATGGAAGGGTGGGAGTGGTCCGGCTTCCAGGTCTATATCACTCACGGCAGCCTCCAGAGTCCGCCGTTGGAAGGCACCAACCAGGTGCGCTTGGCGAACGGGGTGTTGTCGCGCGTGGTGGCTCTGCCGGCGGACGCGCCAGGGTTGTCACTGTCGTTCGGAATACGCACGTCGTTCCCCAAGAAGTGGATCAACCGGATCTGGGTGGAGGTGCAAGCCACCAACGGGGCCGTCTTGCATTCCTACCGGGAGCCTTGGACGAATCTGCCCTCCACCAACTCTTGGTGCGCCGCCAGTCTCGATCTGTCGGCCTTCGCGGGCCAGACCGTCCGCTTGGTTTGGCGTTCCGAACCCATCGATGCGAGTTGGACGGTGGACGATTTCCGCCTCACTCCCACGCCGCCCGGCACGCGTTACGAAGTTTGGTGGGGCGAGGAGGGCCAACCGCTGGCGCCGCTGGGCGTGACCACCCATCCCGGTTGGCCGGTCAGCCATGCCAAGGGAATCACCACCTATGGCTGGCAGGTGCGCACGATCCGGGATGGGGCGACCAACGTGGGCCCCAAGTGGTTGTACGTAACGGCTGCTCCGGGCAAACCGGCCTCGATCCGGTTCGACCGGATCGCGTCGCCCCAGTGCCCGACGCAGACATTCCCAGTGAGACTTTCGGTCGTGGACACCAATGGCTTTCCCACCCCGTACGATAGCGATCTCTCGACCGGAGTCCGCTTGTCTGCCGTGGCTCCCGGCCAAGCCCCGCCCGTGGTGCATATCGCGGAGGTGCAACGTGATGGCACGAACGCGGTCGAGTGCGTGAATACCTCGACGAACGAGGTCGACTTGTCGGGGTGGACGCTCGCCCTGTTCATGCAGAGTACTTACGACCAGCCGCTGAAGGTGACCCTGCCTCCGGAAGCAAGACTGGCGCCGGGGGGGCTGTTCACTTTGCGGTCGGACCTGCCCACGACCAATGCCCTGGTGACTAACTGGCCTCATCTCAGGCTCGGCAGACTGGCATGGACCATTCCTGCCGCCGGCATCGGCGTGATCTTGCGGAACGCGCAAACGCAGATCGTGGATTGCGCCTTCTTCTGGCCGACGACCAACCAGATGGCCGTCACCTACTGCGCGCTGTTGAGCACGGTGGCGCTCCCCGACTGGTGGGGGAGTGCGGTAACCACCCAGGCCGCCCAGGGCGAGACCTTCCAACGGATCGGAACCCATGACCGGAACGGCCCGGAGGACTGGATCGCCGCTCCTGCCTCTTTGGATACAAACAATGCGGACCTTGTACTTCCCTTCCAGCCAGGGGTGGGGGCCATTTCGGTTACCCCCACCTTCGTGAAGAGTCTCTCTAATGGCACTTGGGAAGGCGAAGTCTCAATAGCCGGTCCGGCCACGAACATCACCCTGTTGGCGCAGGGAACCGGCCGGTACGACCCCGTGGTGCGAGGGGCCAGCGAGCCGTTCGATGCGCCGGAGGGAGCATGCCTCGGGATCGCTCTGCCGATTCATTTGCATGACACTGCAGGAACGTTTACGAACGGGCTCAGGGTCTGGCTGTCAGCGCCACCCGCAGAGGACGTGCAGATCTACCTCTCATCCAGTGTGCCTGATCGCCTGGTGCTGCCGGGGAGCCTGATCATCCGGGCAGGGGAAACCGAGACGATTGGCAACGTGCAGGTGGTGGACGATCCCCGCCTGACCGGCCCCCTCGAGGTAACGGTCATGGCCACTGCGCCCGGCTACGCCACCGCCGTCGTGCGGCGCGTGGTGGGCGACGACCAGAAACCCGTTCTCAGCCTCGAGTTGCCCGCCGAGGCCACCGAAGGCGGTTCCTTCAATGTCCGGGTGCGCAGCAGCCTGCCGCCGGCGAATCCCATCAGCTTGAACCTGCACGCCTCCCCGGTGGACAACCGCGTCACGGTCCCGTCTACGGTGGTGCTCTCGCCGGGCGAGACTTTGTCGGCCCCGGCGAAGGTGTTTCTCTCAAACAACCAATTCCTGGACGACCCAGTGGACATCACGTTCACGGCTTCCTACGCCGATTGGCCTATCGCCGAAGGCACCGTTCGCATCCTTGACGTCGACCCGCACACCCTCACGATCTACGCACCGGACGTCACCGAGGCCGGCCAATCGGCCATGGTCCGCGTGGTGTTGGGAGGGTACAGTTGGCCTGAGCGGATCGTGTCGCTGACTTCCAGCGATCCCGCGCTTTGTCCGGTGCCGGCTACGGTGACCATCCCCGCGTACAATGCGTTGGATGCGTGCTTTGTGCTCACGCCCGGCGATGACGCCCTGACGAATGGCACCCGCCAAGTGACCCTCCGGGCCGCCTCGCCCGGGCTGGAGTCGGACGAGATCACCATCCGCGTTTTCGACGACGATCCGGCCCGGTTCTCCGTGCATCTGGCCCCGGGGCCCTTTGCGGCTGGCGAGCCTTTCCGGCTCTGGTTTCAAGCCACCACCATCGAGGGTGCGCCCACCGCGCCGGCGTTTCTGAGCAACGCCCTGTTTTCGGCCTCCGTTGCCGGCCAATCGCTCGCACTCGAGACGGTCGAACCGTTCGTCGGCGGCCCGAGTCTGGGTTGGGTGGTGCTGAAGACCCAGGCGGCCGCCACCGGTGCGGTCATCCGGGTCGAGGCCAATGGCCTGCGCGGCGAAACGGGGCCGATGGTCATCTGGGCTTATCCCACCCCGACCAACGTGGTGCGGACACTCTACGACGCCCGCCGCCAGCGGTTTGTGGTTGCCCGCACCGACCGTCCGCTCGAAGTGCTGGACGAACTGAGCGGCCAGCCACACGCCACGGATATCCCGCTCGAACGTCCCACGCTCCTGGCGCTGGCGGATGACGGGGACACGCTCTACGCAGCCTACGACGGCGGCAAGCTGCTGGCCTGGGTGAATCTGGCCACCTTGCAGGTGGAAGGGCGTGAGGGCATGGGGCTGGATCCCCGCACCCAAGGGCAGCGCCGGGTGGACGTGATGGTCCCGTTGCCCGGAGCGCCCAAGTCGGTGGCGGTGCTGCGCATGGACGGCGAGGATGGTTGGGTGGACGCCAACTTGGCGATCTTCGACTTCGTCACGCCGCGATCCGCGACGCTCGATTTCCCCACCTCACCCGCCGGCACGCTGGCGGTATCGCCCGTTGGGAACGTGCTCACGCTGGTTCGGCGGGATGGCACTTTCCGCAACTTCCCCTTCGACGCGCAAGGCCTGTTGCCGGCCACCGAACCCTGGCCGTGGGGGGCTCCTTATCGCTCCGAGCAGAGCGGCGATGTGGGTGTTGACGCGGGCTTTGGACTGCTGCCCGAAGGCCAGTTATTCATCCCCGCCTTGGCGGCCTATGTGGCCTCTGTGGTCAGGTATGGCGAGACGGACGCGCGGAGCGCCGTCAACGAGTTGGGGCGCTTTGGGCGCCTGGGCGGCACGCTGGAGATGTTCGAGCCGTTCACCTGGCGGAAACTCGGGGAGGCTTGGCCGTACGATCTGGGTGGGACACGCACCCAACTGGCCCCCGCCGGTGGCAACCGCTGGCTGGCGGTGCGGAACAACCGCCTCATGTTGGCCACCGTAGAAGCCCCGGCCCCCGCTCCCGCCACCGATGTGGAGGTGCAGGCGCAACTCCTGGAGGTTCGCCAACCGGAGCGCGAAACGGTGGTGCGATTCCGGGTCTCCAATCTGGGTACCAACCCGGCACCGGCCGTCTTGCTCGGCTTGGCCGCGCCCCAAGGCTACTACTACCTGAAGACGGTGCATCCCGACTATCCGCTGTCCACCAATAGCCTCCTTCAGCGGGGCTACGAACTCGGGGAGCTTGCTCCCGGTGCCCGGTTGGAGGTGACCGCCACGGTTGGCCTTGGGCAGGCCGGTCCCTTCGCCATCGGTGGCTTCGCCGGTTCGGCGGCGGAGGAAGCCGTGCGCACGAACAACCTTGCCCTGATCGGCGGAGTCCTCCCCGCGGGCCAGCCACGGCTGCGCTTGGTGGGCGGCGATCCCAACGTCCCCGGGTGGTTTGTCTATTTTGGCAGCCTGAAAGGCAGGTCCTACTGGCTGGAAAGCGCCGAGACCCTCAACGGCCCCTGGTTGCGGTCCAACGGCCCCATGCAGGGAGACGGCACTGAGCAGCACTTCGGCCTCAACAGCGGCCGCCAGACCGAGTTCTTCCGCGTGGTGGAGGAGTGACCCACGTGAGCCACGGGCGGGGACCCGCATTGACAGGGAGCCGCAGCTAACTAAGGGAGATACTTCTCTCTCAGTCGGTCCGCATTCTTGCCATATTCACGCCAAGGGAGCGGGCCGAGATAGTCATCCTTGAGCACGGCCACTTTCAGCCCGGTGACGATGCCCCCAACCACACCCCCCACACCGCAGAAGAGGAGGAGCACATACAGCATGATCACGAGGCCGCGAGAGTCCTTGACCGTGAACAGAATCAGACCGATGGGAATCAGGGCGATCGCCGCGGCCGAATACACTACGCCCTGCATGACCTGGCAGGTGGAGGCCCGCTCGGAGTCCTTCCTGCTCAGCTCCTTCCCCCGGGCTCTGAGATAACGGCGGCGCAGTTCCTTGTTCTGAAAGTCCCGAAGCAGTGCCTCGCGCAACGCGGTCGCCGACATCTCTTCGCGGTGTTCGGTGCTCGCGCCTTTGGTGCTCTGTCTGGCGTAGGCTGCTGGCAACCGTGCGGCATCTCCTGACGCAGCGTTGTCCTCCACGCCGTCGGCGGGGGGCGCTGGTGATGACGCCCGAGCCGGCTCGCGGGCCTGGGAGGGCGTGGGGATAGGCGCATCAGCGCCCTTGGTGAGGGCCTTTGCCGGCTTGTCCCTCCGTCCCTTCGGTTTGTCGCCTTTGTTGGCCGGCGCGTCGGCGGGCGCGTTCCGCTTGCGGCGAACTGGAGCGGGCTTGCCCTCGCCGGTGCTGGAGGCCTCACGGTTATCCGGCTCAACGGACGGTTCTTGCCGTTGTTCCAGCCGCGACGCCACTTCCCTGGCGTTGGCCGGGCGTTGCCCGGGTTCCTTGGCCAGGCAGGCGGCGACCATGGCCTCCCAAGCTTCGGGAATGGCCTCGCCGCTTTCCACCTCCAGTTCCAACCGCCGCCGGGTCATGGACGGCGGCATTTCCTCCAGGGTCTGTCCTTTGACATCCCCCGTATAGAACGGCGGCTTGCCGGTCAGCAGTTCGTAGATCGTGGCCCCCAGCGAGTAGAGGTCGTCGCTGACCTGTCCCTTCCTGCCCTGCCACTGCTGCGGGCTCATGTAGCCGGGACTTCCGCTGACCGTCCCGGCGCCGCCGGTCGTCCGGGTCATGGTCTCGCCCAGACTGCGCGCGATGCCGAAGTCAGTGATCTTGAGTTCGCCCTTGGCGTTGACCAAGAGGTTCGCGGGCTTGAGGTCACGATGCACCACCCCCGCGCGGCCATGGGCGTACTCCAACGCCTCGCAAAGCTGGCTCATCCATGCCTGGATTTCGTCCACCTCGAACACCCCGCCCGGCTTCATCGCCCGCAGCGCGCTCAGTGGTTTGCCATCCACGTACTCCATGCACACCGCCGCGTGTTCGCCGTCCGTGAGCCAGTCATGCACGCGCACGATGTGGGGATGGGTCAACTCCAACGCGCGCCTGGTCTCCCGCTTGAGGTCGGCCAGGGCCCCTTCGTTGTAGGCCAGCGCATCAGGCAGGAACTTGAGCGCCACTTCCCGGTGCAATTCGAGATCGGTGGCCAGCCAGACGATGCCCATGCCGCCGCGCCCCAAAACCCGCTGCAACTCATACCGGCCAAACACCTTGTCCCCCGCCCGCCGGCCCACCATCCGCTCCTGTTCGGTCAAGTCACGGCTGGCGTTTGCGCCGGAACCGGCCTTCCGACTCCGCACGGTAGGCCCGGCGCTGAGATCGTCGGACTGACGTGTGCCGGGACGCGGGCGGATCGTGCGCTCGCGGCTCAAGTCGCGGAAAGTCGCCTCGTCCCCCAGACCATCCGGATCCCGTTCGTCCATTTCAGGCATGTGAGGCACTTCTTAGCGCCTTGGGCCGTCGGCGTCACGCCTGGAGTTGCAGGCGTGATCCGCCCATCCCGCAAGTTGCCTTGACCAGCTTTCCGCCGGGCTTGATCCCTTGGCCCAACCGCCGGATAATGGGGGCGCGCAACCGCCGCCGACCTGCGGTTGCTCCGGAGCGACCATCGACATGACAGCGGCAGATCGACGGCGGACGTTCTCACGTCCCGGGACGGTCCATTGGGGAACGATCACTTTGCGGGCGTGCGTGTTCCTCCTTGCGGGGCTGGGATTGCTCCGGGAGGCCAAGGCAGCGGACACCAGCTACCCGGCGTTCGACTTCACGCAGGCAGCCGACCTCAGCGGATGGGAGGCCACGCACGATGTGGGGCCGCTCCAGGGCGCCGCCGCGGGGATGCGGGTCACCATCACCGGCGCCGATCCGTTTATCACCGGGCCAAAACGGGATTATCCCGTGGGACAGCCCTTGTGGCTGCGGGTCCGGCAGTATTCGGATGCCGGGGGCCTCTGCCAGGTTTTCTATTTCACCGCCGGGGCCTCGGAAGCGAACAGCGTGCGGTTCAATGTGCCCGCCGCCCAGTGGGTGGAGAGCCGCGTGGCCCTGCCCGCCTTGGGAGCGGGCTATCGGCTGCGGGTTGATCCCCCCGGCACCAGCGGCACCGCCACGCTGGCCAGCCTGCGGACCGAAGCCCGGGGAACGCTGCCGGATTGGGATTTCGCCACGTTGCCCGACGCCACCGACTGGCAGGCTTGGAACCAGATCTCCGCGTTGACCCCGACCACCAACGGCCTGCAAATCGCCATCTCCGGCGGGGACCCCTACCTGGGCGGACCCGCCCGGAGCTACCCGTCCGGCACGGCGCTCTGGCTGCATGTGCTGCTCAAGTCCGATCAAGGGGGTGGCGGCCAACTGTTCTACTTCACGGACGGGCCCACGGAGGAGAACTCCGTCCATTTCAGCGTGCCGGCGGGCCAATGGCACGAGGCCGTGGTGCCCATGCCTGCGTTGGGATCGGGCTATCGCCTGCGTCTGGACCCGCCCGGAAGCGGGGCCACCTGTCTGCTCAAGCGCCTGTGGTTCGAGGAACGCGTGCGGTTGCAGCCGCCCGTTTGGCCCCAGCCAACCCCTCCGCCGATCGCGGCGGATGCGCCGGTCCTGCAGGCGGGTGTGCTGACCTTGGCGCAGAACCCCGGGCAGTGGGGCGGCTGCCGGCTCGAGGTGGCAGGCCAGCGTTTTGCCTGCGGCAACCCCGAGCAGTTGCTCGGTTACCTGGTGGACAAGCAGCAGCGGTGGGTGGGCAGCCGCCAGCTTTTCAGCAATGGCGTCCAGGTCATCAGCAGCCCGGGTTCCCTGCGCGTGATCGGGACGGGCAAGGACGGCGATGGCGCCGCGTGGAAACTCGAACAAGTGCTGACCGCCACCGAGCCGGGCGTGATCCAGATCGAGGGCTCGGTGCAGACCGACCGCGACCGCGAAGTGGTGTACTTGCCCTTGATCCAGTTGCTGGCTGGCCTGGAGAGCTTTGGCACCAACAAGCACCAGGCCCTCTTCTCGGGACTGGAATACCTGGAAAACGAGCCCAGCAGTTCGGAGGCGGACGTGATCGGACCTGCCTCCAAACGCCAGGTCCCCAACAACCTCAAGATCACCCTGCCCATGATGGCAATCCAGGCCGAGGGACGCTATCTGGCCTTGATCTGGGAGCCTGACCCGCGCCTCAGCGCGCTCTTCGATTCGCCCGATCGCCAATTCAACTCCGGTGGCCACCTCTTGGGCCTCCAGCTTCCCGGCTCGGACGGACTGAACCGGGAGGAAGGCAGCCTGCTCCCCTACAAGGGGCTCCCACTGACCGCCAACCAGCCGTTTCGTTGGCGTGCCACCTTGCTGGCGGGCATGGGCGAGAGCGTGGTGCCGGCCGTCCAGCAGTACGTGCGGCTGCGCGGGGTGCCGGCCGTGCCCGACTCCGGCTACACGGCCGAATCCTACTTCCGGCTGGCCGCGCATGGCTGGCTCGACTCCCGCATCCGCGACGGCGACCGCTACCGGCACGCCCTGTGGCCCGGCTTCAACTCCCAACCGGCCGCGGACGCCGCCATGTGGATGCGCTGGCTGTCGGGCGGCGTGAACGAACCCGCTTTGAGCAACCGCCTCGAAACCGCGGCGATGGGCGCCATCGCCCAGGTCTCGCCCGCCGCTTACAACGCCACCGGCATCGGGCACGTGCGCTATCCCGTGGAAGCGCTGGTCTTCGGCGCCGTGGCGGAAAACGCCAGCGCCGCGCTCCAAGGCGGACGAAATCTGCTCTCCGGTTTCCAGCCGGACGGCCATATCTACTACGTTCCGCCCGCCAACGGAACGGACTACTCCAAGACCCATTGGTCCAAGGAGGCCAACGGCCTGACCGCCAACTCCGTCGTGGCCGTGCTCGAAGCTGCCGTCTTCTCCGGGGACCGCACCCTGACTACGGAGGCGCTGCGTTTGTTGCGGGCCATGGACACCTTCAAGAACACCGTCCCGCGCGGTGCCCAAACCTGGGAGGTGCCGCTGCATACGCCTGATATTCTGGCCTCGGCGTATCTCGTGCGGGCCTATGTCCTGGGTTACGAGTTGACCGGCGAAGCCTACTTCCTTGAGCAGGCCCGCTACTGGGCGTGGACCGGCGTGCCGTTCGTCTACCTGGTGCCTCCCACGCCCCAACCCGTCGGGGTCTACTCGACGATCCCGGTGCTCGGGGCCACCGCTTGGGTCGCGCCGGTGTGGATCGGCCTCCCCGTCCAATGGTGTGGCCTGGTCTACGGCGATGCCCTGACCCGCCTTGCCCGGCACGATGACAGCGGCCCGTGGCGGCAGTTGGCGGATGGCATCGCGGCGGCGGGCATCCAGCATAGTTGGCCGACCGATGACGCGGAACGTCAGGGCCTGCTGCCGGACTCTTACGATCTGGCTGGCCAGCAGCGGGGCGGACCGCCCATCAACCCGGCCACCGTTCTCGCGTGTGCGGCGGTGCTGCACGGGGGGCCCGCCGTCTACGATTTCCGCAGTCTCCCACGTCATGGCTTGGTGCTGCACGCCCCCGGTGCGGTCACCGGCCTCAAGGAAAGCGCCAGTGGCCTCGAGTTCACGGTGCATCCGTGGTCCGCCAAGCCATCGTGGGTGCTGGTCAACGGGCTGCGCAGCGCGCCTCAAGTGAAGTTCGACGGCAGGAATGTGCTGCTCTCGGCTCCGCACGCCTTCCAGTCGGGCTCAGGCCGGTTGATCCTCCAACTGCAAAAGGAGACGACCATTGAGTTGGTCTATCCGGCTGTGGCGGCGCTCAAGATCGCGCCCTCCGCTGTGGAGGGAGCTTGGGACGTGCGCTGGCCGCGGGCGGCCTCCAACTGGACCCTTCAAGCCGCCGAGTCTCTGGGCGGGACTCCCACCTGGGCGGACGCCACCGGACCCATCGCCAGCAACGCCGTCGAGTTTACCCAAACGCTGTCCGCCCGCGGTCCCTCCCAGTGGTTCCGCTTGCGGTCCTCCCCGTAGGGCACACGGAATTCGGCAAGCCCGCAACCGGAAGCTCCACGGCAGGCGATCCGGGCCGGACGCCCCGCTGTAAGAAGCCTATAGTAGCTTCAGAGTTATTCGCCGGTGGGGGCGGAAGCGTAGCGCCCTGCCGGTGCGCAGCCCGGTTGGACTTAGCTCGGTGGCGGCGCCGCGGGAGGATTGGGATCGGCCTTGGGCGCTTCCGGCAGGCAAATCCAGAGCAGCAGGTAGGCCAGCACGCCGGTGCCGTAGCAGATCCCGAGGGTCAAGAACAGCACCCGCCACACCCACGACGGCACGGGAGTGTGCTGGCCCAGGCCGCCGCACACGCCACCCACCCACACGTCTTCCCGGGACTTCCGCAACTGACGCAGGAAGGCCGCCGTCTGGTGGGCGATCGGCGGCACCGCCGGGGAGCCGCTTCCGTCCGCAGGCGTTCCCCCAGCCAGGCCGCCCGCTTCCGAGCGAAACACCGCCAGCGCCGCCACGAACGCCACGAAGGCAATCGCCCCCAGCGCCGTGGCCACCCCATTGGCCGCCGCCCCGACTTTGAAGTCGAACGTGAACGTCCCCTGCGCGTTGCCGAACCGCACGTAAGATCCGGTGGCGAAGCTCACGGCCAGTGCCGCCGCACAGGCCAGCAAGCTGGCCCCAAGGAGGAATCCGAACTTCTCGTATCGCATAGGCTTCCTCAAAACGTATCACGCAGGCCGGAAATGGCGACTCCTTCTTTGGCCACCTCGCGAGCCTCGACGGCCTTCGCCCTGCCCGACCTTTGCCCCGGTCCCACGTCGTTCCGTGCGGTGGCGGCAATTCCCATTGGCTGAATCGCGCCGCCGTTCTACCTTGTCCGCATGAGCGAACTGCAGCTCCATGATTGGCATGCTCCCCTGGGAGCCAGGTTTACCGGGATCGACGGCTGGGAAGCCGCCGCCGACTATGGCGACCCCGTGGCCGAACACGCCGCGTTGCGCGCGCGGGTGGTGCTGCTGGACTTGAGCTTTCGCGGGCGGGTATGCGTGCTCGGCAAGGACCGCGAACGCCTGCTCAACGGCCAGGCCACGAACCACATCAAGAAGCTCCTGCCGTGGGAAGGTTGCTATGCCGCCTTCCTCACCCCCAAGGGCCGCCTGCAGGCCGATGCGAATGTGTACCGCCTGGCGGAGGAATTCCTCCTGGATGGCGAGCCCGGCCGCTCCGTCGCGCTGATCCAGCGGCTGGAGAAGTATGTCATCGCGGACGACGTGCAGATCATCGACGCCGCTCCCCACTACGGCTTGCTCAGCCTGCAGGGACCCGCCAGCGCCGCGGCGCTCCAGCGGTGGGGTGTGTTTCCCGAGTTGCCCGCCAAACCGATGCAGGTCCGCTCGCTGAAGCACGAGACCTGGGGCGAACTTTATCTGGCCCGGCTCGGACGCGCGGGAACGGACGGGTTCGACCTTTACGCGCCCGTGGACGCCCTCGAACCGGTCGCCGTCGCCTTGCTGGCCGCGGTGGCGGCGGAGCAGGGTCGCCTGGCGGGCTGGACTGCCCTCGAGTGGGCGCGCATCGAGGCGGGGATTCCCCGTTTCGGCGCCGACATGGATGAAACCACCCTTCCACCCGAGGCGGGCATCGAAGACCGGGCGATCAGCTACACCAAGGGGTGCTACGTCGGCCAGGAAACCATTTCCCGCCTGCGCACCTACGGGCGGGTGGCCCGCCGCCTGCGTGGCCTCAAGTTCGCTGCCAACGCTCCCCTGCCCCGGCCGGGTGACGGGCTGATCTTCGGCGGCAAGGAGGTGGGGCGGGTCACCAGCAGCATGGTCTCGCCCGCTTTGCAGGCGGGTCTCGCCCTGGGCTACGTGCGCCGCGAAGTACCGGATGACGCCCCTGGCTTGACCATCCGCACCGCCAGCGGGGAGGTCGCTGCCACGCTGTCGCCCTTGCCGTTTGTGAGGGCGTAAACCGCCACCATGCCATTTGCGGCTTCCGGCCTTTGGGGAATCTGGTAGCCTCCCACGCCGATGACCTCCGACGACGCCAGCCGTCCGGATACCGGTGACTTGGAGCCAGGCCACCCGCAGGCGGGCGGTCGCTTCGCGGCGACGCGGTGGACGTTGGTGCTCACCGCCGCCCGCTCCGATACCACCCGCGCCCGCGACGCCCTCGGCGAGCTCTGCCGCACCTACTGGTATCCGCTTTACGCCTACGTCCGGCGACGGGGTCACGGGCCGCATGATGCCGAAGACCTCACCCAGGCCTTCTTCGCCCGCGTGCTGGAGGAGAACTTCATCGCCGATGCCGACCGCCAGAAGGGCCGGTTCCGCTCCTTCCTGTTGACGCGCCTCAACCACTTCCTCGCCGACGAGTGGGATCGCCTCAAGGCCCAGAAGCGCGGCGGCGGCCAGGCACCCATCCCACTCGAAGGCGGCACGGCGGAAACCCGCTACCGCCTGGAGCCGTCCGACGAGCGCACCCCGGAGAAGCTCTTCGAGTACCGCTGGGCGGTGACGCTGCTGGAACGTGTCTTCGACCGCCTGCAACAGGAGTACGCCACCGAGGGCAAGGCCGTCCTTTTCGCAGAGTTAAGAGGCTGCCTCACCCAGGCCCGCGCGGCCGTGCCCTACGCGGAGGCGGGCGCCCGGCTGGGCATGAGCGAGGGGGCGTTGCGGGTGGCGGTCCATCGGTTGCGCCAGCGCTACCGGGAGTTGCTGCGCCTGGAAATCGCGGACACGGTGGATGGCCCGGTTGAGGTCGAGGAAGAGTTGCGTTACCTGTTTCAAGTCCTGGCCGGATGAAAGCTGTCTCTTATACACATCTCCGAGCCCACGAGACGTAGAGGAATCTCGTAT